>VGTK01000227.1 GCA_016874715.1 Deltaproteobacteria bacterium
TCGGCGGCCATCCTTTTGGGCAGCGTCGCCGAGCAGATGATTATCGAAACCAGCGTACCGCTCTTGGTTGTCAAGCACTTCGGTGCCCAAATGGGAGTACTCGAAGCGCTCCTGAACCGGCGTTTTTCGCAACGCGGAACTCTTCACACGGGTTGACCGCATTTGTCCGTACTTTGCGGGCACCGGGCGGAGGGAGCCAAGCGCGGAATGTCCGATAACCAGTAGCCGGTTTACGTGAGCCGAGCGCCGACCGAAGCGGCGGTCAAGCACGAGATGCCGTGGCGCGAGCGCTTGCGTAAACCGTGCTTGGACTGAGCCGCGGGAGGCACCGGCGTGGCGATGCCGCTCGGACGCCTATGGGGAAGTTGGCTGGCGTGCCCGGGACCGGCGGTGATCGCGTCGACGCGGGACCCCATGCAGGAGCCTCGGCGCCGGCGGGATTGCTGTCGTATACGCACGCGCGGGACGTCGCGCATGGCGGTGGCGGTGTGCAAAGCGAGCATCGCGACGCAGGTGCGCGACTGCGGGCCGATGCGGTTCGCGATCGTCGCGCAAGGATGTCGGGCGAGTCTCCATCACGCAGCCTGCCGTGGCGGTGCACGCTCGGCGGCAGCGGCGCGAATCAAGGGCCGACGAATCATCGTGCCGGTTGTGCAGGACGGGCAGCGCGAGAGGTCCAGGCCGGTGAGGTCGTGCAGCCGCAGTCGCCAGTCGCGATCGGGAAGAGCGGACGTGGCCGCGGTCGCCACTTCCGGCTTGTCCGCGCCGGTCGCAGCCAGGTGCCGTCGTGCGCGGTCGAGCGCTCCTTCGAGGCATTCCTCGTGGCGGTGGTCCTCGCGGGCGTCATCCAGATCGTGCTCGGCATCGTGCGCGCCGGCTCGATCGCCGACTTCGTTCCGACGAGCGTCATTCGCGGCCTGCTCGCCGCGATCGGCCTGATCATCATCCTGAAGCAGATTCCGCACCTCCTCGGCTACGACGCCGATCCGGTCGGAGAGATGTCGTTCTTCCAGCCCGACCGCGAGACCACCTTCAGCGAGCTGGTGAACCTGTTCGTCGCCGAGCGCATCCATGCGGGAGCGGCCGTGATCGGCCTCCTGTCCGTCGGACTGCTCGTCCTCTGGGACCGGGTGAAGGTGCTCAAGGGGTCGCTCCTCCCGGGCGCCCTGGTCGCGGTCCTCCTGGCGGTGGCGGTGAACTTCTTCCTGCGGGGCCTCGGCGACGGGTGGGGCGTCGATGCCCAGCACCTGGTCCAGGTGCCGGTGGCCGACAGCCTCGCGGGCTTCTTCGGCTTCCTCACGCCTCCCGACGTCTCGTCCCTGGCCAATCCCGCGGTCTACGCGTCTGCCATCACCATCGCGCTGGTGGCGTCGCTCGAGACGCTGTTGAACCTCGAGGCGGTCGACAAGCTGGATCCGCAGAAGCGCACCTCGCCGCCCAACCGGGAGCTGATCGCGCAGGGGGCCGGCAACATCGCCGCCGGGCTCATCGGCGGGCTCCCGGTGACGTCGGTCATCGTGCGCAGCTCCGTCAACATCAACAGCGGCGGCAAGACCAGGCTCGCCACCCTGGTGCACGGCACGCTGCTTCTCCTGTGCGTGGCACTCGTGCCCGGGACGCTGAACCTCATCCCGCTGTCGGCGCTCGCGGCCGTGCTCATCGTCACCGGCTTCAAGCTCGCGAGCCCGAAGCTCTTCCGGCAGATGTGGGAGGCCGGCTACGAGCAGTTCCTGCCGTTCGCGGTGACCGTCTCGGCCATCCTCCTGACCGACCTCCTGTGGGGAATCGTCATCGGGCTCGGCTTCAGCACGCTCTTCATCCTGCGCAGCAACCTGCAGCGGCCGCTCGACCGCCGGCTCGAGAAGCACGTCTTCGGCGACGTGCTGCACATCGAGCTCGCCAACCAGGTGAGCTTCCTGAACCGCGTCGCCCTGCGCAACGCGCTCGCCGAGACGCCGCGTGGCGGACACGTCCTCATCGACGCGCGCGGCACCGACTACATCGACGCCGACGTGCTCTCGGTGATCCGCGAGTTCGAGCAGGAGACCGCGCCGGCACACGACGTCGACGTGAGCCTGATCGGCTTCAAGCAGCACTACGAGCAGCTCGAGGACCGGGTGCGCTACGTCGACTTCGCCACGCGCGACCTGCAGGAGAGGCTCACCCCGGACCAGGTGGTGCAGATCCTGCGCGACGGCAACGAGCGCTTCCGCAAGGGCGACATGCTGTCGCGTGACATCGCACACCTGCGGGACAGCACGGCCGAGACCCGGCATCCGCTGGCGGTGGTGCTCAGCGGGTCCAGCTCGCGCACGCCGATCGAGATGATCTTCGACGCCGGCCTCGGCGACATCTTCTGCACCCGCACCACCGGCAACGCCGCGATGCCGAGCGCCCTCGGTAGCCTCGAGTACGCCTGTATCGCCGCCGGTGCGAAAGTGATCGTCGTCCTCGGCCACACCGACAACAAGGTCGTGCGCGTCGCCATCGAGGCGTTGCTGGTGCCGGGCAGCGGCAACGGGGACTGCGTCAACCTGGACGCGATCCTCGTCGAGATCCAGCAGTCGGTGGACGTCGCCTGGAAGTCCGACTGGACGACGATCTCGCGCGAGGCGCAGCAGGCCCGCGTGGACACGGTGTCGCGCGCCCACGTCCGCCGGACCATGCGCCGGATGCTGGAGCTGAGCCCGGCGCTCGCGCGCCTGGTGCGCAAGAACGAGATCAAGGTCGTCGGCGGCATGTATGATCTGCGCACCGGCGCGGTCGAGTTCTTCGACGCGCAGGACGCGCCGGACCAGCCGGTAGGCGCCGGCCGCGGCGACGCGCGACCCGGCGCGTGACCACCGTCCCGAATCGCGCTTGCATCACGCGCCGCCTTCGTTCAACGATTGAGCTTCCGTGTCGCCCCTGGAGGAACCCGATCGATGTCGTCGCCAAAAGCGCGTCGCGTGCGCTACCTTTTCCCGTCGTTCGTCGCGGCGCTCGCCGCGGCCGTCGTCGCCTTCGGGGCACTGCCCGCCGACGCGCAGCGTCAGTCGGGCATCCAGCTCAGCATCGACTCCGCGCGCTACCTGATCTCCAAGGACGTCGGCTCCGACCGCTGGGCGATCACCTACAACCTCGACGACGACACCGTCACCGGCAACGTGTTCTCGACCGCCGGCTCGGCGCCGCAGTTCGTGTGGTGCAGGACGACGTCGGTGCAGCAGGCGGCGAACCCCGCCGAGGCGCAGTACAGCCTGCGCTGCCAGTTCTCGGGTCCGTGCAGAGAGGCTCCCTGCAGCGCGACGCAGTGGGAGCAGAGTGTGCCGGTCGACGTCACGGTGCCGGGCTCGTTCCTGATGCCGCCCGCGACGCGCGCAACCCTGGCCGGTAACGTGCAGCCGATCCTCAGCGCGAGCTGCGCCAACTCCGACGCCTGCCACGCCGACAACCGGGCTCCGGACCTGCTGCCAGGGCGCACCTGGGACGCCACGTTCGAGGTGCCCGCCATCCAGGACCCCGCGAAGTTCTTCGTCACGCCGTTCAACGCCGACGGCAGCTACCTGCTCGACAAGATCCTCGGCATCCAGTCGAGCGGCGGGCGCATGCCGCTCGGCGCAGCACCGCTGAGCGCCGAGCAGACCGATCTCATCCGCAGCTGGATCCTCGAGGGCGCGGCGAACAACTGAGCGCGACGACGCGCGGCTCGCGTCCCCCACCCCGGACGCGGCACGGAGGTCGAGCAATGAACCGTCATCCCGGCATCACGCGCCGCCCGGTCCGCGGCACGCTGGCGTGTGCGGCCCTGCTCCTGCTGGCCGGCGTGGCGGCCTGCTCCGATGCGGACCGTGGCGCTCCCGGGCCGCCGTCGAACGCGACCGAGTGGCGCTGGCTCGGCCGCAGCCCACAGCGCGACTACTTCAACGCCGACGAGACGAAGATCACGAAGGAGAGCGCGCCGCGCCTGGTCACCAAGTGGCGCTTCCTCACGGGCGGCATCGTCACCGCGCAGCCCGTGGTCGCCAACGTGGATCTACCCGGCGAAGGAACGACCAGCGTGGTCTACATTTCGTCCTGGGACGGCAACCACTACGCGCTGCGCGCCGCCGACGGCACGCTCGCCTGGAGCTTCGCGTTCAAGCCGGACCCGGGAGCGTCGTATCCCGCGGCCGGCTCGGCGGCGGTCGAGGACGTGGCCGGACGCCGCGTGGTGTACGTCGCCGGCGGCATGACGATGTACTGCCTCGACGCGGCGACCGGGGACAAGATCTGGGAGTTCGACGCGGGCTCCGGCTGCCAGGAGTGCGACTCGAGCGTCGAGCGCAACGAGATCGAGTCTTCTCCGGTGCTGTTCGACGGGCTCGTCTACTTCGGCATGGACGTCAACGACGGCGCGGGCAAGGGCGGCTTCTACGCCGTCGACGCGCGCACGGGAGCGATGCGCTGGTTCTTCGACCTCGAGAGCGGCTCGTCCTGCCGCCCCGACGCGGGCGACGACGTGCGGCACTTCGACGGCTACCACACCGCGGCCGAGCTCGGCCTGCCCGCGGACTTCTTCGCGACGCGTCCGGGCTGCGACTTCCCGCGCACCGCGAACACCTGCGGCAACGTGTGGTCGTCGGCGACCATCGACCCGGAACGCGGTCTGCTCTACACCGCGTCGAGCAACTGCGACACCGACCTGGATCCGAACACGCCGCTGCCGTCGCCGATCATGCCGCCGTACGACGAGGCGGTGTTCGCGCTCGACACGGCGACCGGCCTGCCGGCGTGGGTGTGGCGCCCGCGCGAGGTCGATGCCGAGGACCTGTCGTTCGGCGCGGTGCCGAATTTGTTCGAGATCGACTACGCCGGCGAGACACGGGAGGTGATCGGCGTCGGCAACAAGGACGGCAACTACTACGTGCTCGATCGCGACGGGGTGAACGAGCTCACGGGTCGCGTCGAGCCGTACTGGGCGAAGCGCGTCGTCGAGGGCGGCGCGATCGGCGGTCTGATCGCGAGCGCAGCGGTCGGCGAGGGCAAGATCCTGTTCAGCACCGCGGTGGGCCTCGACCTCGACAACCCGCAGCTGCCCGCGTCGTGGGCCCTCGACCGGTCGAGCGGCGACGTGCTCTGGAGCAGCTCGGTCTCGGGTCCGAGCTACTCGCCGACCAGTGCTGTGCCGGGAGTCGCCTTCATGGGCTCGCTCGGCGGCATCCTCTACGCCTACGACAGCGACGACGGCACGCCGCTCGTGCAGCTCAACGCGCGCGGGCCGCTCGGCTCCGCGCCGTCGATCGTCGACGGCAGCCTCTACCTCGGCTCCGGCACCGGCGAGCGCGGCGGCAACCCGACCCGCATCGCGTACGTCGTGTCGCTGATCCCGAGCCCGGTGAACGCGTTCTGCGTCGCGGGCGAGGACGGCTGCCCCGAGACCGAGACCTGCGACGACGGCAACGCCTGCACGGTCGATTCGTTCAACGGCACGTCCTGCACCGCCAGCAACGCGCCGAACGGCACCGCCTGCGCGATCGGCGTCGACACGGGCTCGTGCGACGCGGGGAAGTGCATCCTCGACGACCTGGTCTGCCCGGTCGTGAGCCAGTGCAGCGAGCCGTTCTCGGTCGGCGACAGCTGCCGCTACCGCGACAAGCCGGACGGCACGGCCTGCACCGCGCGCCGCGGCCCGGGCCAGTGCCTGGCCGGCAACTGCATCCGTTCCTAGCGAGGGGGCACGCGCCCCCTCGCCCCACGCGGCGAAGCCGCGTGGGGCCCCTCTCCCCGCGCTCGCTTCGCTCGGTGCGCGCCTCCGGCTCGCTCGACGATGTCGTGACGGTCACGCGGACGGCGCCGGCAACAGGCGCAGCAGAAAGCGGTTGCGCGTGCCGCCGAGCGAGGCACGGTCGATCTCGAGGTCGCCGCCCAGCACGGCGGCGCGCTCGCGCATGCCGTGGACGCCGCTGCCGAGCGCGACCGCCGACGGATCGAAGCCGACGCCGTCGTCCTCGACCTCGAGCAGCACGTCGTTCCCGACCGGCACGATGCGCACGGACACCCGTCGCGCAGCCGCGTGGCGGAGGGCGTTGCCGATCGCCTCCTGGGTGCCGGCTGCCGGCGCGTGCCGGCCCAGCGACGTCGTTCGCCATCACCACCGGCGCGCTGCGCCGCTTCCTGCACGCCGCGACGACGACGTGCACGAACTCGACTGCCGCGCCATGACGCCGGTGAGCGCCCACGAGCCTCGCGGCCGCGGTCGAGGCGACCGAGATGGCGGAGGAACGGAGCGCGTGACGATTCTGCTTTGACCCCGGGGCCGGGGGCGGCATAAGGTGCCGCGCGTGAAGCGAACCCTCGCGTGGTCTCGAGCGCGAGCCGGCGGCCTCGGTCACCGGCTCGTACCGTCCTCCCTCCTGCTCGCGATCGCACTCGCTCTGGGCTGCGGCGACGGCGGCGGGTCGTCCGGCCCGGCGCCGATCGACGTCGACACGCCGAACGCCGGGGGCTGCGAGATCCTCGACCCGGACGAGTGCCTGGTGCCGTTCCCGAGCGACGCGCTGACCCGCGCGGACGCGTCCACCGACACCGGGCGGCGCGTCGCCTTCGCGCTCGAGTCGATGCCGGCCAACGCGAGTGGCGTGCACGTCGACCCGAGCGAATGGAACCGCAACGACGGCTTCAGCCCCGGCGCGCAGATCACGCTGCTGATTCCGGGCCTCGACGTCGCGGCGTCGAAGCTGCCGCCCGTGACCGACCTGGCGCGCGCGCTCGACGTGGACTCCGGGCTCGTCCTGCTCGACGCCGACACGGGCGAGCGCGTGATCGCGTGGGCCGAGCTCGACGCGCACGCGGCGGACGAGCCGGCGCGCCAGGCGCTCGAGATCCACCCGGCGATCGCGCTGCGCGAGGGGCACCGGCACGTGGTCGCGCTGCGCGGGCTGGTTGACCGCAGCGGGGCCGCCATCGAGCCGTCACTCGTGTTCCGCGCCTTCCGCGACGACCTGAAGACGACCAACCCCGCGATCGAGGCGCGCCGCGAGTCGATGGAGCGCGTGTTCGCGGACCTCGACGCGGCCGGCGTCGCGCGCGACGACCTCTACCTCGCCTGGGACTTCACCGTCGCGAGCACGCGGTCGCTCTCCGAGCGTCTGCTGCACATGCGCGACGACGGCTTCGCGCAGCTCGGCGACGCGGCCCCCGGGTTCACCATCACGGGGACCAGCGAGGGCGGCACCGCGCGCATCGTGAACGGCACGCTGTCCGTGCCGCGCTTCCTCACCGGCGAGGGCGCGCCCGGCAGCGTCCTGAACGACGACCGCCGGGACGGGCTGCCGGGGCGCAACGGCACGCAGCAGGCGAACTTCATCTGCACCGTGCCGCTGCAGGCGACGCCGGACGATCCCGCGCGCGCGTCGCTCTACGGGCACGGGCTGCTCGGCAGTGCGGCCGAGGTGATCGGCATCGGGCAGGCCGCCGCGCTGGTGAACGTCGCGTTCTGCGCGACCGACTACATCGGCATGTCGGCGGGCGACATCCCGAACATCATCGGGATCCTCGGCGACCTGTCGCGCTTCGGCTCGCTGCCCGACCGACTGCAGCAGTCGCACCTGAACTTCCTCTTCCTCGGCCGCGCGATGATCCATCCCGGCGGCTTCGGCAGCCACGCGGCGTTCCAGGTGGACGGACGCTCGGCGCTCGGCCCCGACCTGTTCCTGGTCGGCGCGAGCCAGGGCGGCATCCTCGGCGGTGCGACGACCGCGATCGCGCAGGACTTCACGCGCTCGGTGCTCGCCGTCGGCGCCGCGAACTACTCGCTGCTGATCCCGCGCAGCGTCGACTTCGACGAGTTCACGCCGCTGCTCGCGGCGGCGTATCCGGATCCCTTCACGCGACGCCTCGGCTTCGGCCTCATCCAGATGCTCTGGGACCGCGGCGAGGCGAACGGCTACCTGCAGCACCTGTCGTTGGATCCGTACCCGAACACGCCGACACATTCGGCGATGTACCTGATGGCGTTCGGCGACCACCAGGTGGCGAACGTCGGGACCGAGGTCGCGTCGCGCACGATCGCTGCGCGCGTCCGGCAGCCAGCGCTGCGCGAAGGGCGTTCGACCGCCGTCGAGCCGTACTACGGGCTGGCACTGGTACCATCGTTCCCTTTCCCGGACTCGGCGCTCGTCGTGTGGGACTTCGGGTCGCCCGCGCCGCCCGACGCGAACCTGCCGCCGCGCGAGGGCGAGGACCCGCACGGCAAGGCCGGCGACGTCCCGGCCGTGCTGATCATGGTGTCGGAGTACCTGAAGGCCGACGGCGGGCTGGTGGACGTCTGCAACCGCCGGCCGTGCGTCACGCTCGACGACTGACATCCCGCCGCGCGTGAACGCTCGATGACGGACGTCTCGCCGTGCGTGAACGCTCGATGACGGACGTCTCGCCGTGCGTCACGCTCGATGACGGACGTCTCGCCGTGCGTCACGCTCGATGACGGACGTCTCGCCGTGCGTCACGCTCGATGACGGACGTCTCGCCGTGCGTCACGCTCGATGACGGACGTCTCGCCGTGCGTCACG
>VGTK01000228.1 GCA_016874715.1 Deltaproteobacteria bacterium
GCGGCGTGCCGGCAGGTCGGCGATCACCGCAGCGATCGCGTCGGCGAGGGCACCCGCGTGCGGCGGGTGCTCGACGCCCGCCGCCTCCCACGCGGCGGACCACTCCATCGTGGCGAGGTCCGGCACGGGCACGTCGATCAGCGCGCCCGGCAGCACGCCGGCACCCGTCCCTTCGCCGAGCAGCGACGCCGCATCACCCGTCCGCGACAGGACCGTCGGCACACCGGCCTGCAGCGTCTCGACGGCGGCGAGGCTCAGGCCCTCGACCAGCGACGGCATCACCGCCACCGACGCGACACTCAGGATGCGCGCGACGTCGTCGCGCTCGCCGAGGAAGCGCACCCGACCGAGAAGACCGTGCTCCTCGACGCGCGTGCGCGCGGTGCGCGCGTACTGCGTCTCGCCGTCGGCGCCGACCACCAGCGCATGCAGGTTCGGGTGCGTGTCGCGCAGCCGCGCCATCGCGTCGACCAGCGCGAGCTGGCCCTTGACGCGCTCGATGCGTCCGACCTGCACGACGATCTGCGCGTCGGGCGGCAGGTCGAGCTCCGCCAGCAGGGCCGCGCGCCCGTCGGGCGCGAGCGGCGTCGCGGGCGGACGAGGTGCCACGCCGTTGCGCACGACGCGGATGCGCTCGGGGGCGACGTGGAAGCGGCGCGCGGTGAAGTCGGCGGACGACTGCGACACCGCGACGTAGCCGCTCACGTACGGGTCGGCCGCCCCGATCTCGTCGAACGCGCCGGGCCCGAACCAGGCGTAGGAGTTGTGCAGCGTGACGACGACCGGGACGCCGCGCTCCGCCGCGACGCGGGCGCCGAGCGTCGAGTAGTGCGCGTTCAGGACGCCGGCCTCGAGGCGGTCGAGCAGCGCCGCCATCTGCGCCGCGCGGTCGTCGCCGGACAGGACCTCGACCCGGACCCCGAGGCGGCGCAGCTCCTCGACGCCGAGTCCGCCGGCCTCGGTGCAGACCACGACCGGCCGCACGCCGTGCGCGGGCAGCCCCTGCGCCAGCAGCGCGACCACGGTCTCCATGCCGCCGCGGTCGAGCGAGCGGACCTCGAGCACGGCGGTGAGCGGTACGCGCGAGGCCTCGGCAGCCGGGTTCGACGCCATCGCGCGCACGTTAGACGACGACCGTTCGCGACTTCAAGGCGACAGGAGCCTCGATGTACGGAGCCTGACAGGCTACCCGAGCCCTGGTGAAGCCGTTCGGAACGCTGGGACCACGGGATACTCGAGCGTGCGACAGGTCGCCCCCCGGCCGAGTCGACGCCCGATACGCTGATGGCCTCGGTTGCCCGCAGGGATCCCGGGCACGCAGCGCCGCCTCGCCGCCCGGCCCCGGCGTCTGCTACGAGCAGCCGCGATGTCCGCGCACCCGACGCCAGCGCCCCGGCCGCCGCTCGCGCAGCGCCTGCGCCATTTCGCGGTGGCGCTGCGCTTCTGGGTCGCGAACCACGTGATCGCGAAGATCCCGAGCGAGACCGTGCGCCACCTGTTCTACCGCGGCGCCATGCACGTGAAGATCGGCGCACGGTCCAGCATCGCGATGGACTGCTTCCTCACCGGCTTCGCGACCGGCTGGTCGCTGCGCATCGGCGCCAACACCGCGATCAACCGCCGCTGCTACCTCGACGCGCGCCAGGGCATCGAGATCGGCGACAACGTCAACGTCTCGCCCGAGGTCTACGTCCTGACCTACCAGCACGACCCGCAGTCGCCGACCTTCGCGTCCCACGGCGCGCCGGTGGTGATCGAGGACCACGCGTGGATCGGCGTGCGCGCGATCCTGCTGCCGGGCGTGCGCATCGGCGAGGGCGCGGTGGTCGCGGCGGGTGCGGTCGTTACGAGCGACGTGCCGCCCTACACCATCGTCGCGGGCGTGCCGGCGGCGGTGAAGAAGGAGCGTACGCGCGACCTCCACTACCGCACCGACTGGCACCCCTGGTTCGACACCGACATCGACGGTAACTGACGCCGCCCGTCGACCGGAACGATGCGCCGCCGCCGGATCCTCGTCCTCACGCCCTACCCGCTCCTGCCCGCGCACTCGGGCGGGCGCCTCTACGGGCTCGGGACCGTCACCCCGGTCGCGCAGGAGCACGAGTTCCACCTGCTCTCCCTCGCCAACGCGTCCGAGCGCGAGGAGATCGCGCGCGGCGGCGACGCGCTTCTCGCCGACTACGCGAAGACCTTCGCCAGCGTCGCCTTCGAGGAGCGACCGCCGATCCCGCACGAGCTCGCCGGGCGCGCGCGCAAGCTGCGCCACTTCCTGACGCACGCGGCACACCGCCTGCCGCTGATGGACCTCTCCTACTACAACCCACGCGCGGTGGAGCTGGCGCGAAGGATCGTCCGAGAGCGCAACATCGACCTGCTCGAGATCCATCACCTGCACGGCGCGTTCTACCGCCGCTTCCTGCCCGACGTGCCCGCGGTGCTCATCAATCACAACATCGAACAGGAGCTGTGGCCGTACTGGCCGAAGACGCAGGGATCCGCGCTCGACCGCTGGCTGTGGAACAAGTTCGGGACGCTGAGCCGGCGCTTCGCGCACGACATCGAGATCGACAACGCGCTCCGCTTCGACGCCAAGGTCTTCATCTCGACGCGCGACATGGCGCACGTGCCCGAGGCGCCCTGCCCGCGCTTCCTCGTGCCGATGCCGGTGGCGCCTGGTCCGCCGGTGGAGCCGTTCGCGCGCGACCGCTTCCGCGTGCTGTGGATCGGCGGCTTCGGCTGGCCACCCAACGTCGAGGCGATCGGCTGGTTCCTCGACCGTGTCTGGCCCGCGGTGCGCGCGGGCGCGGGTTTTCCCGTCGAGCTGCACCTCGTCGGCTCGGATCCGCCCGACGAGCTGCGCGCGCGCGCCGACGACCGCGAGGTCTTCGCGCACGGCTACGTCGAGGACGTCGAGCCGCTGCGCACGCGCGCCGACGCGTTCGTCGTGCCGCTGCTCACCGGCAGCGGCGTGCGCATCAAGATCGTCGAGGCGCTCGCGGCGGGGCTACCCGTGGTGTCGACGTCGAAGGGCTGCGAGGGTCTTCCGCTCGCACCCGGAGACCTGCTGGTCGCCGACGATCCGGCGGACTTCGCCGCGCGCCTGGTCGAGCTCGCGCGCTCGGTCGAGATGCGCGCGGCGCTGGGCCACGCGGGGCGCGCGTACGCAGCGCTCCACCATGCACCCGACGTCGTCGCGGCCGCGAAGCGCCGGGTCTACCGGGCGCTCGAGACGAACGAAGGCCGGCGCGGCCGCGTCTGACCGGCGGCCAGCCCGACGCCTTCTTCGCGAAGGCCGGAGGAGCGAAGGATGGCCTGCGACGGGCGGCGGCAGTCGCTCCGGGTTCGGGATACGCGACTTGCCCCGCCCACCACCCCTTTGGTCGCCGGTCGGCGCGAGGGTGGTGGGCCACTCGCCGAAGTTCCGCAGTTCGGACTGCGGAACTTCGGCTAGATCGCCGCGTCGACCGCGTCCTCGCGCGTGAGCGGCGCCCGCCGCGTCTCGATCGGCTCGTAGGTGCGCTCCGATTCGCCGATGTAGACCTGGCGCGGACGGCTGATGCGCTGTTCCGGGTCGCGCACCATCTCGGCCCACTGCGCCATCCACCCCGACGTGCGCGGGATCGCGAACAGCACCGGGAACGTGTTCACCGGAAAGCCCATCGCCTGGTAGATGATGCCCGAGTAGAAGTCGACGTTCGGGTAGAGCTTTCGCTTGACGAAGTAGTCGTCCTCGAGCGCGATGCGCTCGAGCTCCAGCGCGATGTCGATCAGCGGGTTCTTTCCGGTGGCCTCGAACACCTCGTACGCGAGCTTCTTGATGATCTTCCCGCGCGGGTCGTAGTTCTTGTAGATGCGATGGCCGAAGCCCATCAGGCGGCCGTCGCCCGCCTTGAACTTGCGGATCGCCTCGGGAACCTTGTCGACCGAGCCGATCTGCTGGAGCATGCGGATCACGGCCTCGTTGGCCCCGCCGTGCAGCGGCCCGTAGAGCGCCGCGACGCCCGCCGCGACCGCCGAGTACGGGTCGACGTGCGAGCTGCCGACCGAGCGCACCGCGTTCGCGGAGCAGTTCTGCTCGTGGTCGGCGTGCAGGATGAACAGCACGTCGAGCGCGCGCTCGAGCACCGGGTTCGGCCGGTAGTGACGCTCCGTCATGCGGAACATCATCTGCAGGAAGTTCCCCGTGTAGCTGAGATCGTTGTCGGGGTAGACGTAGGGGAGGCCCTTCGAGTGGCGGTACGCGTATGCCGCGAGCGTCGGCACCTTGCCGATCAGGCGGCGCGTCTGCAGACGGCGCGACTCGAGCGAATCGATGTCCTTCGCCTCCGGGTAGAACGTCGACAGCGCACCGATCGTCCCGACCATCATCCCCATCGGGTGCGCGTCGTGGCGGAAGCCCTCCATCAGCTTCTTGATGTTCTCGTGCACCATCGTGTGGATGGTGATGTTGTGCTGCCACATCGACAGGTGGTGCTTGTCGGGCAGCTCGCCCTTCACGATCAGGTAGGCGGTCTCGAGGTAGGTGCTCTTCTCGGCCAGCTCGGCGATGTCGTAGCCCCGGTACCGCAGGATGCCCTTGTCGCCATCGATGTAGGAGATGCGGCTCTTGCAGGACGCCGTGTTCCCGAACGACGGGTCGTAGGCCATGATCCCCGGGTCGTCCGCCGCAGTCTTGATCTGCTTCAGGTCGTCGGCACGGATCACGCCGTCGTCGACCGCGATCTCGTACTGCTTTCCCGTGCGGTTGTCGGTGATCGTCAGCGTCTCTTTCGCCATGGTCTGCGAATCCCCTCTCCCTCGTTTCGGTATGCCGATTTTCTTACCACGCGAGCGCCCCGACACCACGGGGCGGCGGCGCCGCCGGGCCGGACGTTCACGCGGGCCGCACCGGGATCTGCGCCGCACGTGACCTTGCAGAACGGTGGACTCTCGGGCCCGCGACACGTCGGCGCGCCGCACCGCGCCTGCCGGCTGTGACGCCTGTTTGACAAGCACGCGCGCGCCATGGTGAGTCGGCATCGTCGATCGTTCGAATCCATGGGCGAGCACCTCCTGAGCGGAACCTGCGCGATCGCCGGCATCGGTCCGTCGCGCTTCGGACGGGGCCCCGGCACGTCGCGGCCGAAGCTCCGGCCGCTCTGAGGCGTCGAAGCGGGCAGCATGTCTTCGCCCGGGCCCGGCCACCTACGCGGCGCGCGGACTCGCCGCGTGCCCCTGCTGCTCGGCGGCGCCACCGTCGCCGCGCTCGCCGCAGGCTGGCTCGCGCTCGAGCGCGGTCGGCCGGCACCGGCCCCCGTCGCGACCGCCACGCTCGAGCCCGGCCCCGCCACCGCGCCCGCGGCGGGCATCCCGGCGCCGGTCGCCGCCGCGCCGGCCGGCCCCGGACCCGGCACCGCGCAGGACGTCCGCCCGCCCGAGGTCGTGACGCAGCCGTTCCCGCAGCTGCACACCAAGCCGCGCCGCGAGCGCAAGGACGGCGAGGCGAAGCGCCGCGCCAAGGCCGAGCTCTACGAGGGCGAGCAGGAGCTCCTGTTCGACACCGCCGAGCCGCTCGAGATCCCGTTCGAGGGCGACTTCCCCGAGCGCGGCACGTTCTCGTTCTGGCTGAACCCCGTGTGGGACGCGACCAGCCAGGACGATGCGTCGTTCGTGACCGTCGCCGACGGCCGGCTGCGCATCGTCAAGAACGTGACCTTTCTCCGCTACGAGACCGTCGACGCGAACGGTCAGGGCGACGGCATCGGCTACCGCATCACCGACTGGCAGCCCGGCGAGTGGCACTTCATCACCGCGACGTGGGACGCCGGCGTGATCGCGCTCCACGTCGACGGCGTGCTGGTCGGGCAGAAGTACATCCCGGCGCTCGACATCCCGGCCGACTCGAGCGTCTTCGTGGGCTCCCTCTTCCCGCCCGGACGTCCGATCGCGCCCGGCATGATGAGCACCTTCCGCTTCCGCGGGCGGCTTCTGACCCCGGGCGCCATCGGCCGGGAGTTCGAGACCACCGTGCCGCCGCCGGTCGACGAGGACGCGCGCTGACGGTGACCACGTGGGCCTCGTCGCGCTTGACTCGGACGACCGAAGCGGGCGAAGCCGCAGGAATGGCAGCACGGAGGAGAACCTGGTGAAGGCGCACCGCACGACGGGACGGAACAAGGCGAAGGCACGGCGCGCGGGCGCCGTGACGCGGCCCGCGAGCGCGGGTACGCGCGCGCGACGCACGTCGATCGACCCGGTGACCGCGGAGATCATCCGCGGCGCGATGGAGACCGTGGCCTTCGAGATGGCGACGCACGTCAGCCTCACCGCGACGACGCCGATCCTCAACCAGTCCAACGAGCGCAACGCGACCATCCTCGACGCGCGCGGCTGCCTCGCCGCACTCTCGGTCGGCATCCCGCAGTTCATGCTGTCGAGCACCCTGCCGGTGCGCTTCGCGCTCGACTTCTTCGGCCGCGAGGGTCTCTACGAGGGCGACGTGCTGGTCGCCAACGACCCGTACCACGGCGGCGGCCACCTGCCGGACTACAACATCTTCGCGCCGGTCTTCCACGACGGCGAGATGGTCCTGATCGCGTCCATGCAGTGCCACCACGCCGACACCGGCGGCGGTGCGCCGGGCGGCTACAACGTCGACGCGGGCGACATCTGGGCGGAAGGCGTTCGCTTCCCGGCGCTCAAGATCTTCGAGAAGGGCGTCGAGCGGAAGGACGTCACCTACATGATGGCGACCAACAACCGCACGCCGACCTTCCTCGGCGATCTCCGCGCACAGGTCGGCGCGGCGCAGATCGGCGTCAAGCGCCTCGCCGAGATCTGCCGGCGCTACGGCAACGAGACGGTGCGCGCCGCGGTCGACTACATGATCGACTACGCGAAGCGCCGCTTCCGCGCGGAGGTCGCGAGCTGGCCCGACGGCGTCTACGAGTCCGACACCTACGTCGACCACGACCCGAAGGGCAACAAGGACATCCACGTCCACTGCCGGATCACCGTCAAGGGTTCGTCGATCACGGTGGACTTCACCGGCTCCGACGACCGTCCCGAGATCGCGGCCTACTCGACCTTCGGCAACACACGCGGCTACGTCGTGGCACAGCTCGCGGCGATGATGTCGCCCGACATTCCGAAGAACGAGGGCTTCTTCGACTCGATCGACCTGATCGTACCCGAGGGCTGCTGCCTGAACCCGCCGAAGGGCCGCTCGGTGGCCGCCGGCACGCACCACCCCGGGACGGAGGTCGGCGAGGCGATCGCGAAGGCGCTGTCGAACGTCGTGCCCGGGCGCTGCTGCCCGCAGATCTACAAGATGGGCATGCCGACGGTGATCTTCGGCACCAACCCGCGGACCCGGCAGTCCTTCATCGACCACTCCGTCGACACGTTCGCCGCCTACTGCGGTGCGGTGCAGGGCCAGGACGGCTGGGGCGCCATGAACGTGAGCTTCGGCAACCTGATCCGCGCCACCGCCGAGATCAACGAGTCGATCTTTCCCGTGCGCCACCTGGCGCGCGACTACGACACCGATTCCGGCGGCGCCGGCGAGTATCGCGGCAACTGCGGCAGCATCTACCGCAAGCAGGTGCTGACGCCGTCGACCATCTACACCTACGTCGTCGGCAGGAAGTACCCGATGCCGGGCATCGCCGGCGGGAAGGACGGCTCGCCAAACCTGCTCTACGTCCGTGCCGGCGCGCACGGCGAGAACCCCGGACACCGCCGCGAGATCGGCGACCTCTCCGAGCGCGTCCTGCACGAGCCGGAGGAGTGCTACGAGTACCACTACGGCGGCGGCGGCGGCTGGGGCGACCCGCTGCTGCGCCCCACCGAGCGTGTCCTCGAGGACGTGCTCGACGAGTACGTGAGCGTCGCGGCTGCACGGCGCGACTACGGCGTCGTTCTCACCGGATCGCTCGAGGACTGGACGCTCGCGGTGGACGTGACGGCGACCGAGAGGCTGCGCGCCGAGATGCGGGCGTGAGGGATCCGGCGGACGCGAGGGAACGGGCGGACGTGAGGGATCGGGCATGACGCTCGAGGTGCGGAGCTGGGACGGCAACGGCGCGCCGGACGAGGAGACGCTCGCACACCGTCTCGCAGCCGACGGGTTCTCGTCGTTCTGCTGGAGCGACCTGCCGAACACGCACTACGACGAGCACGAGCACGATCGCGACGAGAGCATCTGGCTGCTGGCGGGCGCGATCCGCTTCGGTGCCGCGGGACGCGAGCTCGCGCTCGCGCCGGGCGACCGGCTGATGCTGCCGGCGGGGACGCGTCACACCGCCGACGCGGGGCCGGACGGCGCCACGTACCTGATCGGCCAGCGCTCCTGACGCTCGTCGACCGCCCCACGGGAGGCGGACGTGAGCTCGACCGCGCGATGGGAGGCGGACGTGAGCTCGACCGCCCCACGGGAGGCGGACGTGAGCTCGACCGCCCCACGGGAGGCGGACGTGAGCTCGACCGCCCCACGGGAGGCGGACGTGAGCTCGACC
>VGTK01000229.1 GCA_016874715.1 Deltaproteobacteria bacterium
CGCGCGCGCGCCCACTCGCCGCGGCCGACGCAAGCTCGCTCGCGAGCGTGCGCGCGAGCAGCCCGATCTCGACCTTCGGCTCGCGCGTGCCGCCGCCCGCGATCGCACGCTGCAGCGCGAGGCCCATCAGCACCGCCAGCGTGTAGCTCTCGAGCTCGACGCGGCGCGCACGCGGCAGCGGAGCGTCGGGAAACGCGCGCCGCCAGAGACGGTCGACACCCTCGAGCATGCGCAGCTGCTGTTCGCCCGGCGTCGCGCGGTGCTCGCCGCTGCCGCGAAACGCCTGCAGCAGGATCTCGAACATCGAACGGAAGTGGGAGCCGCCGAAGTGTGCCCACGCACGGGCGACGAACTGCCGTGCACGGACGTCGAGCGGCGTCGTCGCCGGGTCGGGCAGGTCGTCGAAGTGCGACGCGAAGCGCGTGAAGGTGTCGTCGAGCACCGCGGCGAGAATGCCCTCCTTGCCGCCGTAGTGGTGCTGCACGGCGCCCCAGGTCACACCGGCGCGCGCCGCGATGCGCGTCGCGGTCGTCTGCCGGAAGCCGACCTCGGCGATGCTCGAGACCACGGCCTCGAGGATCCGCTGCCGCGTCGTCGCGCGCCGCTCGGCCTGCGTGCGACGAGGCCGCAGCGTGCGGATCGAGCTGGTCGCGGAGCGCATCGGCGGTTCCCTATCGCGGATACATTTCGCATACAAGGTAAAATGCATGACGCAGCGCGCTTCGGATTCGTCGGATTCGCCCCCGGGCGCGGCGAACCGGGCGTTCGCGATCGGCTGGCGCCGTTCGCGGATCTGGCGCAGAAGGACCTCGCCCAGACGATCGAGCACGCGCGCAGCCTCGACCTCGACCTCCGGGGGCCGCACGCTGCCGGGACCGGATGTGGAACGTGAACGGGATCGAAAGCAACGCGCCGCACGGCGGCGACGGAGGCAATCATGGCTGACGACAAGCGCGAGCGCGGCGCGCGCCGCATGGAGGACGTCTGCGGCACGCCCGCGCCGCCCGCGGGCTACGGACGCTTCGTCGACCTGACCGTCGAGCACCTGTTCGGCGAGATCTGGGACAACCCCGCCCTCGCCGTGCGCGACCGGCGCCTGGTCGTGCTGGGCATCCTCGCGGCCCTTGGCGACGAGTCGAATCTCGGCGCCCACATGGCCCAGGCGCTGAAGCGCCGCGACGTCACGCCCGAGCAGCTCGACGAGATCGTCGTGACCGTCGCGCACTACGCGGGCTGGCCGCGCTCGACGCACGCGCACGCCGCCGCCGGCGCGGCGAAGACCGCGTACGCCGAGGCGACGAAGAAGGGCTGAGGTCTACACCCGCCAAGCCGGTGTAGACGTCAGCTGGAACGCCGTACCGGCTTCACCCTTCGTGGCCGGCGAAGCCGGTTGCCGACGTCGGATGGAACGCCCTGCCGGTTCCATCCGACGTGGTCGGCGAAGCCGGTGCCGACGTCAGTCGTCGAACGAAAACGCGGTGATCACGTCGACGGCGAGTCCGGGGAAGTTCGCCGGCTGCAGATCGTACACCACGGAGCCGAAGGTCAGCGTTCCGGGACCGTTCTCCTCCTCGAAGTCGAGGCAGGAGAAGTTCTTGCCGGTCGTGCTGGCGCTGAGCCGGGCGCCCGGTGCGTTGTCCAGGTCGAGGATCGTGACCGAGACCGTTCCCGTGGTCAGCGGCAGCTGGCCCTCGTAGGTCGGCGGCCCCTCGTCGCCGCAGGGCAACGCGGTCTCCGTGGTGACCCGTGCCTGGAAGAAGGGATTCCCGAGCGCCGGGATCGCGGCCATCAACATCCCCCCCGGCCCGGTATCGGTGGTGTCGGTTCCGACGACCGGCGGGCCGTTGCACACGCCGGCGTTCGGTCCGTCCGCCACGACCCCGCCCGCCGCGGTGCACTGCTCCGCGGTGAATCCCGACTGCCCGACGACACCGAGGTTGTGGTCGTAGGTCAGCGTGAAGCCGAAGCCGGTGCCGCCGTTGCAGTCGATCAGACCGGCGCCGATCACGGGGAACTGATCCGGCAGCGGCTCGATGCAGAGCACGAGCGGTCCGCCGCTGGTGAAGGAGTCGAGCGTGATGAGCTCCGACGCACCGACGACGTCGATGCGCGCGATGCCCGTCGTCGGATCCACCGCCGTTCCCTCCAGCTCGAGCCAGCCCTGGAAGCCCAGCGCGTCGGTCGGCCCGAACGCGGTGTACGAGCGGATTCCGCTGGTCACCGGGTCGATCGAGAAGCGCCGGCTACCGAGCGGCCCGTCGGGCAGCGGCGTCGGCTCCGGGAGCGCGAAGAACTCGACCGGCAGCGTCACCTCGTCGATGAGGGAGAAGGCGCCGCATGGCGCGCTGACGCAGCCGTCGGCCCCCGAGCACGATAGCGTCACCTCCTCGTCGTTCGCGTCGGTCTCCTCGCAGAACAGGAACAGCGGATCGCGCCCGTCCGGGAAGTAGACGTTGCCCGTCACCGTGCCGTCGTCGGCGTTGCGCGTGATCGCCCAGCGCGCCCCGCCGACCTCCTTGCTGATCAGCGTCCGCTTCTCGTCCGGCGTCCGCTGGATGCCGGAGCCGCGCGTGCCCGTGCCGCCGGCGGGCCGATCCGGGGCGAGCGCTCGAGCCGGGACGCGCGCGACGCTGGCCGCGCTCTGCTCCTCGCCCGGGAGTGCGAAGAACTCGAGCGGCAGCGTCACCTCGCCGATCTCCGAGAAGCCGCCGCACGGCGCCGTGACACAGCCGTCGGCACCCGAGCACGACAGCGTCACCTCGCCGCCCCTCACCCGGGTCTCCTCACAGAACAGGAACAGCGGGTCGCCGCCGTCGGGAAAGTACACGTTGCCCGTCACCGAGCCATCGTCGGCGTTGCGCGTGATCGCCCAGCGCGCGCCGCCGACCTCCTTGCTGATCAGCGTGCGCTTCTCGTCCGGCGTCACCTGGATGCCCGACCCCCGCGCCACACCGACGCCTCGGGAAACGACCGCCGACGCGGCGCCGGCGATGGCCACGGCCCCGACAGCTGCCAGCGAGAGTGACGAGATCACGCGTATCGGATGTCGCATCGACGAACTCCCCTTCGGTTCGCACGAACGCGGCGAGCGGACCGGTCATGGGCTCGACGGGCGCCTCGCGCGGCGAGCCGGCTTTTCGACGTTTCTGCGGGCGACGATGGCGATACGCGGCTTCACCGGACGGTCAACGGGCTCGACACCAACGGTCGCCGGCCCGCGCATCCGGTCCGCTGTGCGATGCGAGTGACGAGTGCCGCCACGCGCTCGCTCACCCGGCGAGTGCTGCCAGTCTCACGCCCGCCCCAGGATCAGCCCGCTCGTCGGACACCCCGTGCCAGCGGTCACCAGCACGTGCTCGACGTCCGGCACCTGATTGACCGACGTCCCGCGGATCTGTCGTACGCACTCGGTCACGCCGTTCATGCCGTGGACGTAGGCCTCGCCCAGCAACCCGCCGCTGGTGTTGATCGGCAGCTCGCCGCCGAGCGACAGGCGCTCGACGGTCGCGAAGTCCTTCGCCTCGCCGCGCTTGCAGAAGCCGAGCTCTTCCAGCTGCACGAGGACGAACGGCGTGAAGTGGTCGTAGAGGAACGCGGTCTGGATGTCCGACGGCTCGAGTCCCGAGTCCTTCCAGAGCTTGTCGCCGACCACCGCCATCTCCGGCAGCCCCGCGACGTCGTCGCGGTAGTAGCTGGTGCACATCTCGCCGTCGTCGTACGCGCCCTGCGACGCGGCGCGGATCACGGCCGGCTTCTGCCTGAGATCGCGCGCGCGCTCGGGCGTCGTGACGACGATCGCCACACCGCCGTCGCTCTCCTGGCAGCAGTCGAGGAGGCGCAGCACCGGCTCGACGATCCAGCGCGAGCTCTGGTGCTCCTCCAGCGTGATCGGGCGCTGGTAGAACCACGCACCCGGGTTGTTGGCGGCGTGGCGGCGGTCGACCACCGCGATCCGGCCGAAGTGCTCGTTGGTCGCGCCGTACTCGTGCATGTAGCGCCGCGCCTGCATCGCGACCCAGCTCGCGGGAGTGAGCAGCCCGTACGGGGCGTACATGTCGAGGAACGGCGGCAGCATCGCGGCGCCCATCATCGCCGCACCGCCGAAGCGCATGCCCGAGCGCTCGTTGAACGCGCGCCAGCACACGACGACGTCCGCCACTCCCGTCGCGACCGCCATCGCGGCGTGCATGACCACCGCGCACGAGCCGCCGCCGCCGTACGTCGTGCGCGAGAAGTAGCGCAGCTCGGGGATGCCGAGGTTGCGCGCGACCTCGCACTCCTCGCTCGAGTCCATCGTGAAGGTCACCATGCCGTCGACGTCGCGCGGCGTGAGGCCGGCATCGTCGAGTGCGGCCTTCACCGACTCGCACGCGAGCTGCAGCTCGCTCCGCCCCGACTCCTTCGAGAACTCGGTCTGGCCGATGCCGGCGATCGCCGCCTTGCCCGCGAGCGAGCGGCTCACTGGCCGCCTCCCAGCGGCAGCCCGATCACCGCGGTACCCGACACGTGGTCGCCCTGGTCGTT
This sequence comes from Deltaproteobacteria bacterium, assembly GCA_016874715.1. Classification (GTDB taxonomy): domain Bacteria; phylum Desulfobacterota; class Binatia; order UBA12015; family UBA12015; genus VGTK01. The sequence continues at coordinate 4,525 of VGTK01000229.1, forward strand.
GACCGCCCGGAACGCGATCTCGACGAGCCCCTCGCCGTCGGCTTCCGTGAGCGACGTCACGCTGCCGGTGTACTCGAGCTTCGAGCCGGCGTACGCCGGCACGCCGAGACGGATCGCGAGCTTCCTCACGGCCGCCTCGGGCCCCGCCCAGTCGGTCAGGAATCGCGAGCAGTAGCCGTTGTCGGACAGGATGTTCAGGAAGATGTTCGGCGAGCCCTGCGACGCCGCGTAGTCGCGGTCGTGGTGCACGGGCATGAAGTCGCGCGTCGCGATGGCGCCGGCGACGACGAACGTCGCCGTCAGGTCGAGCGTCATCGGCGTCACGGCGTCGCCGACCTTGATCGAACGGAAGTCGAGCGTGGTGGTTCTCATGCATTCCTCCGCGGGCGGAACTGGGGCAGCGACACGTTGTCGAAGTGCTCGACGTAGGCCTCGACCGGCATGCCGATCGTCACGTCGGCGGCATCGACGTCGTTCAGGTTCGACACGATACGCACGCCCTCCTCGAGCTGCACGAGGGCGACGACGTAGGTCTCGTCGAACCACGGCCAGCGCGGGTGACGCGGCAGGACGAAGCTGTAGACCTCGCCCTTCCCCGACGCCTCGACCGTGTCCCACGCGAGCGCGTTGCAGCGCGGGCACATCGGGCGCGGCGGATGGCGCAGCGCCTGGCAGCCGGCGCAGCGCTGGATCACCAGCTTGCCGTCCTTCAGCGCGTCCCAGAAGAACTTCGTATCGGGAGTGGTCGTCGGTGCGAGTCGCTCGCTCATTTCAGCAACGCCTCCAGGTCGGGCTTGAACTTCAGCATGCGGAACATCTGCCGCCCGACGACCTCGCCGCCGACGCGGTAGGTCGTCACCCACGTGATGAAGTGGCCGGGCCCGAGCCGCGTCTTCTTCCGCTCCGACACCGACTCGAAGATCGTCTCGGTGGTCACGGTCTCGCCGAGACGCAGATACCGCAGCACCTCGAACTCCGAGTTGGTCGCGAGCGTCGCGACGAAGCCGGCCTCGTCGAGCGGCGTCAGCGGGTTCTCCCCGCCCTCGGTCGGTGCGCCGCCGCGCTCGCCGATGCCGGTGAGCTTCGGCGTCGGCATGGTCCACGTCTGCAGCATGAGCGGCGGCGCGACGATGCCGCCGAAGCGCGTCTTCGCCGCGAATGCGGGGTCGGTGTAGACGGGGTTCGCGTCCTCGAACGCCGCCGACCAGTGGCGGATCATCGGCTGGTTCACCGGGTCGGGGCCGGTGTGCGTCGGGCCGATCGGCTTGCCGATGAGCGCTCGCATCACCTCGTAGGCCTTCTGCTCGGCCGGGTTGGCTTCGGACATGGCTCTCCTCTTTTCCCGCGGCGCGCTCAGCCCAGCCGGCTCAGCCGGAACACGCGGATGTTGCGGTCGGTGCGCCGCTCGTAAACGGCGATCTGTGGAATCCCGCGGACGATCGCCGGCCACACGGCGGCCTTCTCCGCGTCGCTCAGCAGGCGGGCGCGGGCCGTGAAGCGCCCGCCGGTGGCCTGCACCCCGACCTCAGGATGGGCCTCGAGGTTGTAGCGCCAGGCCGGGTGGCGCTCTTGCCCCATCGCGCTCGCGACGATCAGGTGATCGTTCTCGTACTCGACGCACGCGAGGGTGACCGGGTGGGGGCGTCCGGACTTCCGCCCGATCGTCGTCACGGTCAGCATCGGCGCCGCGGTTGGCCCGAACGACGTGAGACGACCGTTGCTCGCGCGAAAGAGGATCGGATCGAGCCGCGAGGCCACGTTCCGCACCCACCAGGCGAACCCGCTGCTCGTCGTGAGCGCGACCACGAAGCGGTTCATGCGGACCTCCGCACCGGGCGCAGGTCGCGCGCCGCGCGCGCCGGCGACAGGCCGTTCGCGAGGATCTCCGCCAGCGTGGCGGCGAAGCGCTGCACGTCGTCCTCCGTGAGGTGCGCCGAGCCGTCGAGCTTCGCCGCGAGCCCGCCCAGGGCGAACGGCGCGGTCACGCCGGCGAACAGGAACAGCAGCGCCGCGCGCGCGTCGATGCGTCGCTTGACGCGCGCCGGCGTGCCGTCGAGCAGACGCTCGAGAAGGCGCGCGAACGGCGCGATGTACCGCTCGTAGAGAAAGTCGAGGCGCTCGCCGCCGCGTGCGGACTCGTCCGCCATGATCTTCGCGGCAGCCGGATTGCGCGCGAAGAGCCGCACCGCGCCGGCCACGCCTGCGCGGTGCGCGACGTCCCGGTCGCGCTCCCGGTCGCGCGCGTCGGCCAGCGCCAGCAGCTCACGGCCCGACGGGGCGAGCGCATGGGCGAGAGCCGACTCCCACAGCCGCCGCTTCGACCCGTAGTGGTGGTGCACCAGGTTGTGGCTCACGCCCAGCTGGCGCGCCAGATCGCGCACCGACGTGCCGTCGTAGCCGTGCGCCGCGAACGCGCCCAGCGCCGCCTCGAGGAGCTCGCGCCGCATCGCCTCGCCGTCCGAGCCGGCCGGGCGCCCGGGCCCGCGCTTCACGGGACGACGATGCGCGGACGGGCGCTCTGCACGGGAACTTGACACGTGGTCAATTCGCTACTCCGCAAGTCGCCCGCGAGTCAATCCCCGCGCCGTGTCCACGCCGCGCGCATGTCGTGCGCACCCCTCCCTCCGACCGTGCGCACCCCGCCTCCGGGCCGTGCGCGCCGCGGCACGTCCGGTTGCGTTCCCGTTTCCGTTGCGCTCAAGGACCCGCGTGCACCCGCTGCTGCTCGTCACGCTGCTCGGACCGCTCGCGACGCTGTTGGGCCTCGTGGCGCAGATGGTGCACCGCGCGCACGCACCGTCGGAGGCGGAGCGCGGCGCCGCCGCCGGCGTCGCGGGTCTCAAGCGGCTCGTCGCGGCCGGCGAATGGGGTGGTGCTCTGCCGCCGCTGATGATCACCGCAGGTCTGCTCTGGACGATGACGTTCGGTGCGATCGCGATGTCGGTGGTCTTCGAGCAGCGCGTGACCGGGTTGCTGATGCTCGTGGCTCCGGTCTGGGCGGGCCTGCGCATCGTGCGCGACTACCGTCGCGCCTGAGCCCGAGCACCGCGGCAGACGACCCGCCCCGGCCGCGTCGACCACGGCGCCCCGGGCGATCGAGCGCGCTCCCCGCCGGGATCGCACGACCGCCGGTCTTCGACCTTCCGGGCGAAGACGCAGCCCACGCACGCCGACACCGGCGCGCGTGGGCCGCCGCCGCGTCAGGCCGTCTGCAGCAGCGGGTGCTCCTTCACGCGGTTCCGGCCGTCGACCATCACGACCTTCGGCTGGTGACGGCGCGCGCTCTCCTCGTCGAGCCAGGTGAACGCGCCGATGATGATGAGATCGCCCTCGGCCACCTTGCGCGCGGCCGCGCCGTTGACGCAGATCGTGCCGGAGTCGCGCTCGCCCTCGAGACAGTAGGTCTCGAAGCGCTCGCCGTTGTTCACGTCCCAGATGTGGACCGACTCGAACTCGTAGAGGTCCATCGCCTCCATGAGCGTCTTGTCGATGGTGATCGAGCCCTCGTAGTTGAGGTTCGCGCCGGTCACGGTCGCGCGGTGGATCTTGCCGCGCAGCATCTTGCGGACCGGCAGCGGCGAGGCGCTCTTCTGGCTCTTCTTGTTGCGCATGTTCTGCATGGGAAACCTCAGTCGCGCGCCGCGAGCAGCAGCTCGCCGCCGGACGGAACGTCGGAAGCGGAATGGGAGGCAACCGGATGGCTCTCGTGGCGGGCGAGACGCACGGGGCTGGTCTCGCTCGGATCGATGAGCACGTTGTCGATGAGGCGCACGCCGTCGACCCAGACCGCGACGGCGATCTGCGTCGGCTGATCGACGCGCGCCACCGGCTCGAGGGACGACGGGTCGCACAGCGCCGCGTACTCGAGGCGGGCGCGCGGCTCGGTGGCGATCACGCGCGCGAGCGCGTCGGCCACTTCCTCCGCCGCGCGCGCCCCGCGCGCGACGGC
>VGTK01000230.1 GCA_016874715.1 Deltaproteobacteria bacterium
GCCCAGGGCGCGAGTGCGGCCGCCCCGGCGGCACGCAAGCGCCGGCGTCGCGGCGGGGCGGGGCGCAGCAGGAAGGCCGCCGCGCGCAAAGCTCCGAGCGACGGCAGCTAGGTGGGTTCTCGGCCTCGACACGGCGGAGTCGCGGCCAAGCCGAGCGACAGGGGCCGACCGTCCACGACGTCCGCGCCTGCCCGTGCGCGGCGGACCTCCCGTCTTGCGGTGCACGCGCGACCTCCCGCGAGGCAGACGAATGGCCGCGAGCACCCCCGAGCGGACCGCGCTCCTTGCCGACATCGCGAGCAGCACGCGCATGGTCGTCGAGCAGGGCGACGACACCGCGCGCCGCGTGCTCGTTCGCTACGTCGGGATCCTCGCCGACGCCGCGCGCGACGCCGGCGGCGAGGTCGCGAACCTGCTTGGTGACGGTGTGTTCTGCATCTTCCCCGGCGCCGACGCCGCGGCCGCGGCCGCAGCCGGGGCGGCGATGCACGAGGGTGTCGGAGCGGCCTCGGCGCGCGACCGCCTCGCGCGCCCGCTGCGCGTGCGGATCGGCTTCGAGCACGGCCCGGTCGTGCGCTCCGACGAGGGCTGGTTTAGCAACACCGTGCGCCGGGCGTCGCGGGTCGGCGCGCTCGCGAGGGCCGGGCAGACGCTGATCGCGCGCGCCACGCTCGAAGTCCTGTCGCCGCGCTGGCAGGGCGCCTCGCGCTTCCACGACCGGCGCGTGCTGCGCGGCGGCAGCGGCGAGGACGAGCTGCACGAGCTGCTCTGGGACGCGAGCTTCACCTCGGTACTCGAGGTCACCGCGGGCTCGAGGGCCGCGGCTTCGGACGCTCCGCAGGTGATCGGGGTCGACCTCGCGTGCGGCGAGCACCTGGTCCGCGTCGATGCCGCGCGGCCGCGCGGCGAGATCGGCCGCGATCCCGCGTGCGACCTGCACGTCCCGACCGCCGGGGCGTCACGGTTGCACGCGATCGTCGAGTGGAACCGCGGCCGCGTGCAGGTCGGGGATGTGAGCACCAACAGTACGACGCTCGAGCGCGCCGGCCACGGCGTCAAGCGCCTGCATCACGAGAGCGCGACGCTCGAGGGCGAGGGAAAGCTCTGGCTCGGCGGCGGGCCGTCGGGCGACGTACGGCCGGTCATCTACCGCTGCGTGACCGGCTGAAAGGGGAAGCATTCGATGCCGTCCGTGATCCTCGCACCGCTGCTCGCCGTCGGCGGGGCCGCGGCCTACATGCTGCTCGCGCTGAAGCTCGGGCTCTACTGGCGCGTGCCGTGGCCGTTCCTCACGGTGATCGCGGCCGGTGCCGGCCTCGGCGTGGTGGCGCTGGTGCGTCGTCCGGGAGTCGGCAGCGGCATCTCGGCTGTGCTGTCGGGAGGCGTGCTCGTGCTCGCGCTGTGGTGGCTGTTCTCGTTCTCGATGTTCGGGCCGCGCGAGGACCGGCCGCGCGTCGGCGACGTCTTCCCGGACTTCGCGCTGCCGTCGGCGGGCGGCGGGACGTTCGCGCTCGCGGAGCGCAGCGGGCGGCGCCACCTGCTCATGCTCTACCGCGGCGACTGGTGCCCGTTCTGCCAGGTCGAGCTCGAGCGGGTACGGGCACGCTACGACGACATCGCAGCGCGCGGCGTGGACGTGGTCGCGATCAGCGTGGACCCGCCGGCGACGTCGGCGGCGCTGCGCGAGCGCCTCGGCGGCCGGATCGAGTTCGTCTCCGACCAGGACGGGACGCTGCTCGATCAGCTCGGCGTGCGCCAGCGCGACGGCGTACCGGCGCAGCTCGCCGGCGACCGCGCGAGTCGCGACATCTTCTTGCCGACGACGTTCCTGCTCGACGAGCAGCACCGCGTACGCTGGGTGTACCGCCCCGACACGTACCGCGTGCGCGCGACGCCCGACGAGATTCTCGTCGCGATCGACGGGCTCGGCCCGCGGAGCTGACGCTTCGCGAGCGGCGCGGGGCCCGGCGCCCAGGGATGCCGGCTACGCGCCGTACACCGGGATCGCGGCGCCGCTCACCGCGCGCGCGGCGGGCGAGGTGAGGAACGTGATCACGTCGGCGATCGCGTCGCCCGGCACGAGCGACGGCCACGCCGACGGATCGAGGCTGGCGCGGTTCTGCGGCGTGTCGATCGCGGCCGGCAGAATGCAGTTGGCGGTGACGCCGGTGCGCCGCGTCTCGGCGGCGAGGCTCTCCGTCATGCGCAGCACGGCGGCCTTCATGGCCGAGTAGGCCGCGGCGCCGGGCTCGGCGGTGAGCGCGTCGCGGCTCGCGACGGTGACGATGCGGCCGTGGCCACGCGCCAGCATGCCCGGCAGGACCGCGCGGCATGCGAGCAGCGCGCTGCGCACGTTGGCGTCGAACAGCGTGCTCCAGGTCGCGAGATCCTCCTCGGCGAGCGTCCTGCCGCCGCGGTACGCGCCGACGGTGTGCACCAGCGCGTCGATGCGGCCGAAGCGCTCCGTCGCGCGCGCGACGAGGCGGTCCCACGCGGCGGGGTCGGCGAGGTCGACGTCCCTCTCGAGCAGCACGTCGGGCGACCCGGAACCGTACGCACGCACGAGCTTGTCGCGCGAGCGCTCGACGAGCACGAGCCGCGCCCCGGTCGCGCGAAAAGCCGCAGTTACCGCCGCGCCGAGGTTGCCGGCGGCGCCCGTCACGAAGACGACCTGTTCCCTGCTCATGGGCGCAAACGACAAGGTTTCGTCGGCCTGAGCAAACGGACGCGACGCGACCCGTGGGAAACCCCGCGAGGCGAGGTCGTCTCGCCGGTCCGTGCGTGGTACACCGAAGGCGCTCTTGGACCCCGACCCACACCCCCGTGTTCCGCGCTCGAGCGCGTTACCCGACCGGACGAGCAGCCGCGCGCAGGGCGTACGATGAGCGCGCTGGCCTTCGCCGTCGTCGTGCTGGTCGCGATCGGCACGATGCTTGCCCTCGCCGAGGCGGCCCTCACCCGCGTCGGCCGCGTGCGCGCGATCTCGCTCCGGCAGGACGGGCGCAAGAACGCAGCGCTCCTCGAGGAGATCGAGACCGACCTGCCGCGCTACCTGAACGCGGTGTACCTCGCGGTCCTGCTCGCGCAGAACGGCTCCGCGATCCTGGTGGCGCTGCTCGCCGAGCAGGTCTTCGGCGCGCTCGGCGTGACCCTGGTCTCGGTCGGCTTCACGCTCGCCTACTTCGTGCTCGTCGAGGCGATGGCGAAGACCTTCGCGGTGCTGCACTCGGACCGCGTGGCGCTGCTGCTCGCGCCGGCCGTGTGGGTGCTGGCGGTGGTGCTGCGCTGGCCGACCCGCGCTCTGATCGGTGTCGCCAACGTGCTGCTGCCGGGCAAGGGGCTCGTTCAGGGGCCGTTCGTCACGCCGAGCGAGATCCGCACCATGGCCGAGGTCGGGCACGAGGAGGGGGGGATCGACGAGGCGGAGAAGGAGATGATCGACTCGGTCTTCCACTTCCGCCACGCGATCGCCCGCCAGGTGATGGTGCCGTATCCCGACGTCGTCGGCATCGACCTCGCGTGCTCGATCGAGGACGCCCGCAAGGTCTTCGTTCAGCACGGCGTGTCGCGCCTGCCGGTCTATCGAAGTGACCTCGACCAGACCGAGGGTATCGTGCACGCGAAGGATCTCCTGGCGGCGCTCGAGCGCAGCGACGCCGCCTGCACGCTGGGCAGCATCCTGCGCCCGGTGCACTACGTGCCCGAGTCGAAGCGTCTCGTCGACCTCTTGAAGGAGATGCGCGAGCAGCAGTTCCACATGGTGCTGGTGATCGACGAGTTCGGCTCGGTGGCGGGGCTCGTCACGCTCGAGGACCTGCTCGAGGAGCTGGTCGGCGAGATCGCGGACGAGCACGACGTGGACGAGGAGGACGAGGTCGAACGCCTGCCCGACGGACGCTTCCGCGTCGACGCGACGCTCGCGATCACCGACCTGAGCGCGCTGCTCGGCGTCGAGCTGCCGCGCGAGCGCTGGAACACGGTGGGCGGTCTCATGTTCGGGCTGCTCGGCGCGATCCCCACCGCGGGCGAGACCGTCGTCTTCGACGACCTCCGCTTCACCGCCGAGCGCGTCATGGGCCGGCGCATCGTCAGCGTGCTGATCGCGCGCGAGCCGGCGGTCGAGGCCGGCGCGGTCGCGCGGACCGGCTCGTGACCCCGGGCGCGGATCGGCCCCCAGGGCTTCGCGGAGCACGAAGAACGAGAACGGCAGGCTGTCTCCAGCGGACTCGGTGCGTTAAGAAGGCTGGGTGAACCGCGAGCGCATGATCGCCGCCGTCCCCGACGGCGTCTGGGACGTGATCGTCGTCGGCGGCGGCGCGACCGGGCTCGGCATCGCGGTCGACGCGCAGACGCGCGGCTATCGCACGCTGCTGCTCGAGCAGTACGACTTCGCCAAGGGCACGTCGTCGCGCTCGACCAAGCTCGTGCACGGCGGCGTCCGCTACCTGCAGCAGGGCAACGTTGCGCTGGTGCTCGAGGCGCTGCGCGAGCGCGGACTCATGTGCCGCAACGCGTCCCACCTCGTGCACGACCTCGCGTTCGTCGTGCCGCGCTACCGCTGGTGGGAAGGCCCGTTCTACGGCGTCGGGCTCAAGCTCTACGATCGCCTCGCCGGCAAGCTCAACATCGCGCGCTCCCGGCTCCTCGACCGGAAGAGCACCATCGAGCGCATCCCGAACGTCGAGACCGAGAACCTGCTCGGCGGCGTCATGTACCACGACGCGCAGTTCGACGATGCCCGCATGGCGGTGGCGCTCGCACAGACCGCGGCCGACCACGGCGCGGCGGTGGTCAATTACATGCGCGTCGAGGGCTTCACGAAGAAGGACGACGGCCAGATCGACGGCGTGCGCGTGGTCGACGTCGAGAGCGGGGCCGTGCACGAGCCGCGCGCGAAGGTGGTGATCAACGCGACCGGCATCTTCGCCGACGAGGTCCGCCGCCTCGACGACCAGGCGGCCGAGACCATGCTGTCGCCGAGCCAGGGCGTGCACCTGGTCCTCGACCGCGGCTTCCAGCCGAGCGACACGGCCATCATGGTGCCGCACACCGACGACGGTCGCGTGCTGTTCGTGATCCCGTGGCACCAGCGCGTGCTGGTCGGCACGACCGACACCGCGATGCCGAACGCCGAGATCGAGCCGCGCGCACTGCCCGAGGAGGTCGACTTCATCCTGCGCAACGCCGCGCGCTACCTCGAGCGCGAGCCGACGCGCGACGACGTGCTGAGCGTGTTCGCGGGCCAGCGCCCGCTGGTCCAGCCGGTGGCGAACGGCTCGGGACGCGGCCGCACCAAGTCGATCTCGCGCGAGCACTCGGTGATCGTGTCCGACGCCGGGCTCGTCACGATCGTCGGCGGCAAGTGGACCACGTACCGCAAGATGGCGCAGGACACGGTGGACGACGCGATCGCGGTCGGCGACCTGCGGCCGCGCGCCTGCGTGACCGAGAAGCTCCGCCTGCACGGCGCGATGCCGCACGACGACCCGCGCACGCCGCACGCGCTGCACATGCAGATGTACGGCACCGACGCCGAGCTGGTCGAGGCGTTCCTGGCCGACGACCCGGCGCGCCGCGAGCTCGTGCATCCGCGGCTGCCGTACGTCATGGGGCAGGTGATCTGGGCCGGGCGCCACGAGATGGCGCGCACGGTCGAGGACGTGCTGTCGCGGCGCACGCGCTCGCTGCTGCTCGACGCACGCGCCGCGATCGAGGCGGCACCGCGCGTCGCGCAGCTGCTGGCGGCGGAGCTCGGGCGCGACGAAGCGTGGACCACGGCGCAGGTGGCGGAGTTCACGACGCTCGCGCGCGGCTACCTGCTGTAGCGTCCGCGGCGGGGTGAGCGGGAAGGCCTTCCAAAGGCCCGCGATTTTGCGTATCCGCGCTCATCGGACACGGCCGACGCCGAGCGGGCGCGAGCCGGCGTCGCAGGGCCGCTCGACGTCGGGGGCGCTCCCCGAGGAGCCGTCGAACGGCTCGGCGTGCGCTCACATGTCGCTCTGCTCGAGCTTCCGGTGCGGCTTGCCCGCTGGCACTCGTTGCGGGATGGTCTCCCCCTCGCATGTCGCAGCCCGCCCCAGCCGACGAAGCCCGCCTGTCCGCTCGCCGCACCCCACCGCAGCCCCGCAGCACCGCCACACGCGACCTCCTGCCGCCGGCGGCCGGCTACGCGCTGTTGCTCGTCGCTGCGATAACGACGCATCTCGGCGCGCTCGCTACCCACCTGCCACGCGAGCCGAACGCCTACGACGCGCAGCTCATCACGTGGATCCTGTCGTGGGTCGCGCGCGCCATGGTCGATCCCGCGGCCACGTTCTTCGGGGCCAACATCAACCATCCCGCACCGGCGCAGCTCACGGGCTCGGACTACTTCCTGACCAGCCAGCTGCTGTTCGCACCGCTGGTGTGGCTCACCGGCAACGCCGTCCTCGCGGTCAACCTCACGGCGCTGGCGAGCTACTGGCTCGCCGGGCTGTGCGCCGAGCGGCTGCTGCGTGCCGTCGGCTGCAGCGCCGGCGTCGCATTCTTCGGCGGTGGGGCCCTGATGCTCGGGCCGCTGCAGCTGCCGTACAACGTTCACGTCCTGCAGCATCCGGCGTTTCTCCTGCCGGCAATCGCGCTCGCGCTCGTGCGCCTGCGCGAGCGTCCCGGCGCCATCCGGGCGACGCTGGTGGCGGCCGTGTTCGCAGTCGGGCTCCTGGCGTCGATGTACGCAGCGCTCATCTGCGGCGTCACGGCGCTCGTCTGGGCGACCTGCGAGCTGCTGCGGCCGCTGCCGCGCCGGCTGGCTTTCATCGCCCTCGGCGCGACGGCAGCGACGATCGCGACGCTCCCCCTCCTCCTCGTGCTGCCGCCCTATCTCGCGCGCGCCGCAACGCAGGTGATGGCCGACCCGCAGAGCCGCGACACGCTGCTCGGCCCTTCGTTGCTCGATCCCATGATGTGGTGGTTCGCCGTGCGACATCTGCCGGTGGACACGCTGCTCACGGTGGTCGGCGCGCTGGGCCTGGCCGGCGCGGCGTGGCGCGTACCCGCGGCACGCCGCCTCGTCCTGCCAGCCGTCGCGTGCATCGCGATCGGCAAGCTGCTGATCGGAGGCGTCCCGACCGCGCTCAAGGAGACCTTCGCCGCCGATGCGCTCCGTGGCGTACGCTACCCGCACCGCTTCCAGCAGGTGAGCGGCTTCGGCTGGACGCTGCTCGTCGCGGCCGGTCTCGAGACCATCGTGGAGCGGTGGCCGAAGCGCATGGGTCAGGTGGCGATCGCGGCGCTGCTGCTCGCCCTGGTCGCGAAGGAACCCCGGCTCGGAAGCGGCACGATGCAGGAGATCGTAAGCCTCGGGCGCGATCGCGCCGTCCACCACACGGTCGGTGTCATCGTGCGCGAGAACGGCGGTGGCGCCATGGTGGTGCTGCCGCTGCACGGGTCGCCCGCTGGCGACGGAACGGACCCAGGCAAGGAGGAGCTGCTCGAGCCCGACGCGATGCTCGCGAGCACGCAGCACTGGACGCCCCTCGTGAACGGCTACACCGGCCACCAGCCCGGCCACCGGCTGCTCGTCTCGACGCTGCTCCGCCGGATTCACCAGCCGGCAGCGCTCGACGACCTGGTCGACGCGACCCACCTGCGCTGGATCCTGCTGCGGCCGGCGAGCGCGTGGCCGGCGAAGCTTCCGCGCGAGCCGATCGAACGCGCGCTGCGCGCGGCACCAGCGGTGGGCCGCGCCTGGGACCTGTCGGGCTGGCTCCTGCTCGAGATCGTGCGCCGCCCCGAGCATCCGTCCTGGTACGAGACCATCGCCTCGGGAAGAGCCGAGCAGGCGCGGAGCACGGTCCTGGGCACGCCGCTCGTGCCGCTGCCGAGCGGCGCCGATGTCGGCACGATCACCGCGGTCGCGCCACTCCCCATCCGCGTCGCCACACGCCAGTGGCTGGCGCCGGATTTCCTGCTGCACAACCTCGGCAGCGCGCCGTGGCCGGCGGTGCCCGCACCGGACCCCGCCTTGATCCTGGACTTGACCTTCGGAGCGAACGTGCCGCGCACGTCGACCGTGGTCGTGACGCACCGCTGGATCCCGCTCGATGCCGGTCCCGGCGCGGCCAGCGCGCGCGACATCCCCCTGCGACGCGACGTTCCCGCCGGCGAGACCATCCGCGAAACGCTGGTACTCGTCGCTCCGGCGCAGCCCGGGCGCTACCGTCTCGAGCTCAAGCTGCAGCAGGTCGACGGCGCACGCTTCGATGGGCCGGGCAACGTTCCCTTCGCGCACGAGCTGCTCGTCGTGCCGGCGCTGCGGCCGCCGGCCGCACGGCGCGTGGCGCCGCCGCCGGCCGGCGCGACCGTCGAGTGACCCCCGTGCG
>VGTK01000231.1 GCA_016874715.1 Deltaproteobacteria bacterium
TCGCGGCGGCCTGGGTCGTGGCCCCGGCGCTCGCGATCGCCGGCCTCGCGTGGACGCGCTGGCGCGGCGGCGAGCGACTCGACGACCCGCGACCGGACCTCGCCGCCTTCGTGCTGGTCACCGGGCTCGCGGCACTCGTGACCTACTTCTTCTACCTGAGCCAGGTCGCGAAGCTGCCGACGCAGTTCTGGTACTACCTGTCGCTCATGGGCGTGCTCGCGCTCGTCTGCGACGTCGGTACGGATCTCCTCGCCCGGCGCTGGCGGCACGGTCCGCTCGCGCGCGTCGTGGCCGTGGCCGCGGTGGCGCTCGGCGCGGCGGCACCGGTCACGGAGATCGTCCGCCTCCGCATGACGAACCTCGACCTGGTCGCGGCGACGGTCGCGCGCGACGCGAAGCCGTCCGACCTCGTCGTCGTCTTCCCGTGGTACGTGGGCATCACCTTCGATCGCTACCACCGCGGCGACGTGCCGTGGATCACGCTGCCCGAGCCGAGCGACCACGACCTGCACGTCCACCTCGAGATCCGCGATCGCCTGCGGCGCGGCGCGGACGGCGTCGCCGGCGAGCTGGCGCGCGTCGAGAGCGTCCTGCGCGCGGGGAGCGCCGTGTGGCTGGTCGGCGAGCCGATGTCGCCACCGCCGGGACAGCCCGCGCCGAGCCTGCCGCCGGCGCCGAACGCACCCACTGGCTGGCGGGCCGGCCCGTACCTCGACATGTGGGAGCTGCAGCTCGGTGCTCTGCTGCGCGCACACGCCGTCGCGGTCGAGCGCATGCCGCTGCCCGACGCCGGACCGGTGAACGCATGGGAAAACCCGCCGCTGTACCGCGCGACCGGATGGCGCTGACGGCGCCCGCGAGCCCGTGGCGCGCACGCGTCACGCTCGGCGCGATCGTCGCCGTCACCGCGCTGCTGCGCCTGCGCATCGCGGGCATGCCGCTCGAGCGCGACGAGGGCGAATACGCCTACCTGGGCCAGCTCATCCTGCAGGGGGAGTGGCCGTACCTGGCGGCGCACAACATGAAGCTGCCGGGGATCTACTACGCCTACGCGGCCATCCTCGGCGTGCTCGGCGAGACGGACGTCGCGATCCGCATCGGGCTGCTCGTCGTCAACGCGGCGACCATCCTGCTGGTGGCGGCACTCGCCCGTCGCTTCGCCGGCGAGGCGGCGGCGCTGACGGCCGGCGCGACCTATGCGGCGCTGTCGCTCGGGACGGCGATGGTCGGCTTCACGGCGAACGCCGAGCACTTCGTCCTCCTGCCGGCGGTGACCGGACTCTGGCTGCTGGCGGAGCAGGCGCCGTCGCGGGCCCGGCTGCTCGGGGCGGGCCTGCTCCTCGGGCTCGCCGTGGTGATGAAGCAGCCGGGCGCGTTCTTCGTCGCCTGCGGTGCTGCGTGGATCGTCGCCGGCGGTGGTCCGGTGCGCCGCCGCGCGGCCGATCTCGCCGTGTTCGGCGTCGGCGCCGCCGCCCCGTATGCCGCGGTCTGCCTGGCGATGCTCGCCGGCGGCGCGTTCGCGCCGTTCTGGTTCTGGACCGTCACCTACCTGCGCGAGTACGGCTCGATGATCGACGCCCGGACCGGGCTCGCCGAGCTGTACCGGCAGCTCGGCGGCATGCTCGCAGCGTCACCTCTCGCGTGGCTGCTGGGCGCCGCCGGTCTTGCCGCCCTCGCCACGACGCAGCTCGACCGCGGCGCGCGGCTGCGCGTCCTCTCCCTGGTCGCGGCGTCGGCGGCGGCCATCGCGCCCGGGCTGCGCTTCACCGACCACTACTTCCTGCTGCTGCTGCCGGCGCTGAGCCTCGTCGCGGGGATCGGCAGCGCGGCGCTCGTCGCCCGCGCGCGCATCCGGAGCCCGCGCGCGGCCGACGCCCTCGCCCTCGCCGTCCCGGCGCTGGTCTTCGTGCTGGCGCTGGTCCAGGACCGCGCGACGCTGCTGCTCCGCTCGCCGCTCGAGAGCGCGCGCGCCCTCTACTTCCCGAACCCCCTCGCCGAGGCCGTGGAGATCGCCGGAGAGCTGGCGCGCCGGACGTCGCCGGACGAGCGCATCGCGGTGATCGGCTCCGAGCCGCAGATCTACTTCTACGCGCGCCGCCGCGCGGCGACGAGCTATCTCTACGTGTACCCGCTGATGGAGCCGCAGCCGTTCGCCGCGCGCATGCAGGACGAGCTGATCGCGCAGCTCGAGGAGGCGCGGCCGCGCTTCCTCGTCCTGGTCAACGTCGACATGTCGTGGTCGCGGCGCCCCGACTCGTCGCTGAAGATCCTCGACTGGGCGGCGGCCACCGTGGACGCGGGCTACCGCCAGATCGGGCTCGTCGAGATGATCCCCGACGGGCCGTCGCGCTCGGTCTGGGGTGACGCCGCCGCGACCGCGACGCCGCGCGCGCAGGCCTTCGTGGCGGTGTTCGAGCGGCGGCCTTGAGGCGTTCTCACGCCGCGCGCGCGGACGCCGCGTCGCGTGCGCGCACGCGATCGTCGCGGGACGTTGCCGACGGCAGCGCACCCGGCGCGCCGCGCCATGCCGCCACGGCGCTCGCGACTGCCTGCGCCGCGAGCCGCAGCGCGTGGCGCAGGCGGCGCGGCGACGAGAGCTTCGGCCACAGGTAGCGCGCCGCGTTTCGCGGCCGCGCGAGGAAGCGCACGCGCCGCAGCAGCTGCGCGCGCGACGCGTCCTGCGCCAGCGCCTCGAGCTCCTCGCGCGTGAAGTGCGCGGTGCGCCAGGTGACGGCGCCGCGGTCGCCGTGCTCGATCCAGCCCTGCTGCTCGTAGATCGGGTACATGCGCGAGCCCGGCAGCGGCGTGGCGATGAAGTAGTGCACGGCGTCGAGACCGGATGCGTTGCCCCAGTCGATCGTGCGCCGGATGTCGTCGCGGGTCTCGTGCGGAAAGCCGACGATGAGGTTCGCGAACGTGTAGAGGCCGCGCCGGTTGCAGTAGTCGATCATCTCGACGGTCTTCGCGAGGTTCACCGGCTTCTTGATGAACGCGATCGTCTCCGGGTTGCCGCTCTCGATCGGCAGGCACACCCGATAGACGCCGGCGCGAATCATCGTGTCGATCATCGACTTCGAGAGCGTCCACACCGACACGCCCGCCATCACGTCGAGCGCGAGGTCGAGCCCGCTCTCGGCCACCAGCTCGAACACCCGGCGCGCCCAGCGCTGGTCGAGCATGAAATTGTCGTCGACGAACACGATCTCGCGCGCGCCGTGACGCTCGACCATCTGCCGGATCTCGCCGACCACGTACTCCGGGCTGTGCGCGACGAGCTGGTCGTGGACGGCGACGATGTCGCAGAACGCGCAACGCAGGCGGCAGCCGCGCGACGCCTGGATCAGCATCGCCGGCCGCTCGCGCGCGAACGGGAACGCCACGCTCTGCGCGCGGCGTCCGTCGTACGGCGCGCGCGGCAGCGCGTCGCGGTCCGGGTAGGGGTACTCGTCGAACGGGACGCGCGGGACGCGCGGCGGGCTCATGCGCGCCTCGCCGCCGGGCCCGCGGGCGCACGTGCCGGGAATGTCCGCGAGCGGCCTGCCCTGGTCGACGTGATCGAGGACGTCGAGAAACGTCTCCTCGCCCTCGCCGCGCACGACGAGGTCGACCGCTTCGCTGGCGAGATAGGTCGCGTGACGGATGCCGGCGTCGAGCCCGCCCAAGACGACGCGCGCCATCGGAACAACTTCCTTCACGAGCCGCGCGACCGCGATCACCTCGGGCTCCTGCATCTCGAACAGCGCCGAGATCCCGACCACGTCGGGCCGGGCCGCGCGGATGCGCTCGCGCAGCGCGTCGTCCGCCATGCCCATGCGGAAGTCGTGCGGGCCGAGCTCCGCCACGAGGGCGCCCTCGGCCTGGGCGTCGATCACCTCCACGTGGTGCGGCGAGAACTTCTTGACGAACGCGGACAGGTAGAGCAGCCCGAGCGGCTCGAAGCTCACCGCGACCGACCGCGGGTGCGAGCCGCGCTTCGGCGGCTTGATGAGGATCGCCCGGACCGCCATCGCGACGCCGCCTCAGAGCGGCGGCAGACACTGCAGCGACAGCACGTCGCTGTCGCCGCCCGCGCGGCTCGACTTCGCCTTGACGCCGACGCGCAGCTTGGTCGGCCGCAGCGCACCCGACGAGCTCGTGGTGAGCGGGATCGCGACGGGCACCGCGGCCGTGCAGTGGTCCGGGGTCGGGTTCGCGCGCAGGCCCAGGGGGCCGACGCCGAGCTCGCCGGCGGGGCCGAACGCGGTCGCGAGCTGCGCGTGCACGTCGCGCTCGAGCTGCTTGCGGCTGGTCTTGCGCGGTGCCGTGACGGCGAGCGTCGCGACGTCGCTCGGCGTGCAGCGCGGCAGTCGCGGGTCGGCCGCGTTCACGCAGAGCGCGAGGTCGATGGTGCAGGCGCCGTCCGCGATGCCGTCGCGGTCGCAGGCCGCGTCGCCGTCGCGACAGAGCACGGTGCGGCTCGGCGCGCCCGAGGGACCGAGCGGCGGCGTCGGCGTGACCAGCCACTCGACGATGCACTCGGTGCGCGAGCTCTCGACGCCGCCGGGGATGCACGCGTTGCCGGGTGCGGGCCCGGTGCAGTCCGGGCCGCCCGGCTGCGGCTGAGAGATCACCAGGGTGGCGTCCGCTGCGACGTCCGCGATCGTGGTCTCGCCGCCGTCCGGCCAGGTCACGCGCAGCTCGTCGACGCTCGAAGCGGCGCCGAGACCGAAGTGCGCCTCGGCCGGGTCCTGGGACTCGAAGTTGCTGCCGGCGCGCAGCTCGCGCATCTGCGTGATCGCAGCGGCGGTCGCGCGGACGCGCCCGCCGATCGCCTCGCGATTGCCGCCGCGGCCCAGCAGCTTGACGCTCAGGCTCGCGTTCGCGTTGCCGCCGTCGTTGCGCAGCAGCACCGGCGATCCGGAGTTGTTCGAGTAGAAGAGATCGACGTCGCCGTCGCGGTCGTAGTCGAGCGCGACCACACCCCGGCCCTGCCCGGTATCGGCGGCGCCGAGCGCCGCGGCGCTCTCGGTGAACGTGCCGTCGCCGTCGGAAAGGAACACGCGCGCGGGATCGGCGTGGAACTCCGTCGACTCCGGCACGTTGCGCGGCCCCCAGCCGTTCACGTGCACGAGGTCGAGGTGGCCGTCGTTGTCGAGGTCGGCGAAGGTGGAGCCCCAGCCCCAGTAGCCGAAGCGCACGCCCGCGGTGTCGGTCGCGTCGGTGAAGGTCCCGTCGCCGGCGTTGCGGTAGAGGCGGTTGCCGCTGATGCGCCAGTAGCCCTCGACGATCCCGTTCGGGTCCCAGATGCTGCTCACGAACCAGTCGAGGTCGCCGTCGTTGTCGTAGTCGCCGATCGCGGCCCCCATGCCGTTCTCGTCGGTGATCACGAGGGGATCGGTCACGTCGCTGAACGTGCCGTCGCCGTCGTTGTGCAGCACGCGCGACGCCCCGAAGTCGGCCGCGACCAGCAGGTCGGGCCAGCCGTCCGAGTCGATGTCGGCGAAGTTGCCGGTGAACGACATGTCGAACGTCGCCGGGAAGATCGACGCCGCGAAGATCGGCACGCCGGCCGTGTCGCTCACGTCGGCGAAGTGGCCGGTGCCGTCGTTGCGCCAGAGGTGTCCGTGCGGGCCGCTCGCCGGCAGATCGCTCGACCACAGCGAGACGAAGAGGTCGAGGTCGCCGTCGCGGTCGTAGTCGCCGAACGACGCCGAGAACGTGTGCTCGCCCGGCAGCGTCAGGCCGGAGCCGGCGGTCACGTCGGTGAACGTTCCGTCGCCGTCGTTGTGCCACAGGATCGGCCAGGTGCTCTCGAAGCCGACGACCAGGAGATCGAGCCAGCCGTCGCCGTCGACGTCGGCGAAGGTCGCGCTCGAGTGCAGCCCGGGGCCGACGGCGATGCCGGCGGTCGCCGCGACGTCCGCGAACGTACCGTCGCCCGCATTGCGGAACAGCTGTGCCGCGCCCTGCTGCCCGCGGATGACGAACAGGTCGACGAAGCCGTCGCCGTCGTAGTCGCCAGCCGCCACGCCGCCGGCGATGATGCCCGGCTCGCCCCAGGCGGCTTCGTGCGCGTAGCCGTGCGTGGTCGCGAGCCCGGCCGCGGCCGTGACGTCGGTGAACGACAGCCCGTGCGCGCGCGTCGCGAGCCCTGCGAGCAGCGCGAGTGCGGCCACGACGGCACTTCCGCGGGCGCCCGCGCCGCGAGCACCGGCGACCCGCGAGAGGCTTTGCGAGAGGGGCGCTGCAGGCATGAGCGACGCGCCGTTGTTCACCCTCGGAGCGGCCCAAGTCAAGCGGGGAATGCGGCTCTCCGCGCCGCGGCAAGGCCTCGCGCCGGCGGCCAACGTCAAGGTGCGGCGGGCGCGGCGGCCGAGCGCGCGAGCGCCTCGTCGATCTGCCGCGCGAGGTCGTGGTCGCCGGCCGCACGGGCTGCGTGCGCCACGCGTCGCGCATCGTCGGTCCGTCCCTGCGCGAGGAGCACGCTCGCGAGCCCGGCGCGGGCGAGGTCGTCGCGTGGATCGCGCGCCAGCGCGTCCTCGTAGGTCGTCGCGGCGGCCGGAAGGTCGCCCGCGGCGGCGAGCGCGGCCGCGAGCCCGCGACAAACGTCGTTCCAGTCGGGACGCAGAGCGAGCGCGGCGCGGTAGGCTGCGATCGCCTCGGCCGGCCGCCCCGCGCGACGCAGGGCGTGCGCGAGGTTGACCCGTGCCTCGGCGTATCCCTCGCGGAGCTCGAGAGCGCGGCGGTAGCGGTCGATCGCCTCGGCGTACTGCCCGCGCTCGGCGAGCAGGACGCCGAGCCCGTTGTGCGCCTCGGGGAGCTCGCGGCGCGACGCGAGCGCCTCGCGGTAGCGGACCTCCGCCTCTACGGTGCGTCCCTGCTGCGCCAGCGTGTTGGCCAGGTTGTTGAGCGCCGGGGCGTAGCGCGGGTTGAGACGCACCGCCTCGGCGTAGTGCCGGGCGGCGTCCTCGCGGCGACCGCGCGCCGCGAGAGCCTCGCCGAGGTTGTTGTGCGCGAGATAGTTGCCGTCGGTCACCTCGAGCGTGCGGGCGAACAGGGTCTCGCTGTCGCGCCACCACGCCACCTGGCGTGCGCTCGCGATCCCCCACCCCGCGAGCAGCGTGACGGCGCCGATCGCGACGGCGCCGCGCGCGAAGGGCGAGCGTGCCGCGAGTGCGCGGCCGCTCCACGCGAGCGCGATCCAGATGCCGACCAGCGGCAGGTACCCGAAGCGGTCGGCCCACGCCTGCGTGCCGCTCTGCAGGACACCGCTGACCGGTGCCAGCATGGTCAAGTACCAGGCCCATCCCGCCAGCAGCCAGGGAGCCGGGCGGCGCAGCAGGAACGCGCCGACCGTGGCACCGACCGCGACCAGCAGCGCGAGCGCGACCGCGGCCGCCGTGGGGCGAGCGTACGGATAGAAGGGCGCGAGCCCCACCGGCCAGACGGTCGCCTGCAGGTAGCGCAGCACGCCGACCACCGCACTGCCGAGCCGGTCCGTGAGCGGGACGTCCCCGAGCGACACCACCGCACCGCCCTGGTCCTGCAGCCGAATCGTCGCCAGGCCGACCGCGAGGGCGATCGCCAGCAGCGGCAGCTTCTCGACCAGGAGCGGCCAGAGGTCGCGGCGCGAGCGCAGGCGGCCGAGCGGCCAGGCGTCGAGCACCAGCAAGACGACGGGCCACGTCACGAGCATCGGCTTCGCCGCGACCGCGAGAGCGAAGCCGAGCACCACCAGTGCGTAGCGCCCCCTCCCCGGCCGGTGCCGCCACGCGACGTAGGCGAGGCCACTCGCGAGGCCGAAGAAGGCGCTCAGCACGTCCTTTCGCTCGGCCGCCCAGGCGACCGATTCGACGCGCAGCGGGTGGAGCGCGAACGCCGCCGCGACGAAGGCGCTCGGCCAGAACGCCCCGGTCGCCGCCTCGAGGAGCAGCAGCAAGAGCACCGCGTTGGCGGCGTGCAGCGCGACGCTGGTCAGGTGATGGCCACCGGCCCAGGTGCCGAAGAGGCGCTGGTCGAGCACGTGCGAGAGCATGGCGAGCGGGTGCCAGAGCGCATTGACGGGCTCGCGCAGCAGGCGCAGCAGGAGTGCCCCGTCGAGTGGCGCGCGCACCACCTCCGAGCCGACGTACAGCGGGTCGTCGAAGTTGACGAACTCGTGACGGCGCACCGGCGCGTAGACGAAGAGCACCGCCGCGACCAGCACGAGCGAGACGGCGATGCGCCACACGCGCCCGGTCGACGCCGGCCGCTCCGGGGGCGCAGGCGAGGCGGCCGGGGTCGGGGGCCCGGTCGCCTCGCGCTTCAGGGC
>VGTK01000232.1 GCA_016874715.1 Deltaproteobacteria bacterium
GCCGCCGCGAGCGGCCACGCGCCGGGCGCGAGCGCGTGGACGAAGACGCCGAGCTGCAGCGACAGGGGCGGCGCGCTCTGCTCGACCGGTGCGACCTCGAGCGCGTAGCGGAACGACGGCAGGTTCAGGAGCACCGACGCGGCACCGACCGCGTACGCACCCATCACGCCGCCGAGCGCTGCCCACCGGCGGCGGGGCAGGGTCGCCGCCGCGGCGCCGAGCGCGAGAGCGACGACGAGGAACGCGTTGGCGAAGTAGGTCTGCACCGCGAGCAGCGTGGCGACCAGCAGGACCGCGAAGCGCGCGCGCGTCGGGGCGCGCAGGAAGGCCCACGTCGCACCGCTGCACCACACGATCGCCAGCGCGCCGAGCCCGTAGCCGCGGACCTGCGCGCCGTACACGATCTGCGACGGGCTGAGGCCGAACAGGAGCAGCGTCACCAGCGGCACGCCGATCTCGAGACGCCATCCCGCCCACCAGACGACGGCGAGCGTCGCCAGCGCGATCGTCGTGCCGAGGAGACGGAGTGCCGCGTCGCTCTCGCCGAGGCCCGCGGCGATCCAGGCGTGCAGGGTGAGCGGCCAGGCGAGCGGGAACGAGTCGTACGGCGCGGCGGCGATCACCGCGGCGAGCGGCGACCGAGCGGCGACGTTGACGCTGTTCACCTCGTCGCGCCAGAGCGGTCCGGCGTCGCCCTGAAAACGCACCGCCAGCACGGCGATGCCGAGCGTCAGGAGGAGTCCGACGGCGAGGGCGGCGCGCTCGGCGGTCATCGCCCGGGCTGCCGCAGGACGTAGCCGGTCGGCGAGCCGGCCACCGTGCGATAGACGCGCGCCAGGTAGACGCCGAGCGCCGCGGTCGCGAAGAACACGCCGCCGAGCCCGAGCAGCAGGAGCGACAGTGCCTCGCCGAAGCCGAAGGCGCCGCCTGCGACGAGGCACCAGAGCGCGCCCGCCGCGCCGAGCGTTCCGCACACCGCACCGAGGACGGCCAGCGTCGCGAGCGGCAGCGTGGTGAAGCTCGTGATGAGGTCGGCGTTGAGCCGCACGAGTGCCAGCAGCCCGTAGCGCGACGTTCCCGATCGTCGGGCGTCGTGCCGCACCGGAACCTCGACCACGCGGAAGCCGAGCCACGCGGCGAGCGCGAAGAACGGCTTCCCCGGCGCCCATGCGGTGCGCGTCGCGTCGACCACCTCGCGCCGGTACGCCTTGAACTGACCGCCGAAGTCCTGGATGTCGAGGCCCACCAGCAGCCGCGCGATCCAGTGCACGGCGCGCGATCCGGCGAGCCGCCACGCGCTCTCGTGACGCGCGAGCCGGCGCGCGGTCACGACGTCGACGCCGGGTGCGAGCGCGTCGAGCAGCCGCGGGATCTCCTCGGGCGGGTTCTGCAGGTCGCCGTCGAGCGTGACGATCACGTCGCCGCGCGACTCGAAGATGCCGCAGCACAGCGCCGCCGCCTGCCCGAAGTTGCGCGACAGCGAGCGCACGCGAACGCGTGCGTCGGCCGCCGCGGCGTGCGCGAGGCGCTCGGCGGTGCCGTCGGTGCTGCCGTCGTCGACCAGCACGATCTCGAAGCTCGCGCCGCGCGCCTCGAGCGTGCGCCGTACGCGGTCGATCAGCTCGTCGATGGTCGCCGCCTCGTTGAACAGAGGCACCGCGACGGAGATCGCTGGCCGTGGCTCGAGCTCGCTCACGGCACCGACGCGAGCACGCGGCGCGCCTCGCGCTCGCCGCGGCAGAGGAGGAGGTCGAGCGCCGAGAGGTGGGACACGAAGGGCGCGTGCCGCTGCGCGTAGAGCGGGTGCGCGTAGCGCTGGAACGTGACCTCGATGCCGTGCGCCGCGCACAGCGCCACGTCGAGGTAGTCCCGTCCGCTCTCGCCCTCGAGCAGCTCGGTGGCGCCGAGCGTCTTCATGAACGCGATGATGCGGTGGGTCGGTCCCGGCTGGCCCGGGAACTGCTCCTCGTATGCGCGCTCGAGGCCCGCCTCCGACGAGATCACCAGCGGCGTCTGCACGCCGAGCAGGGTGGCGAGCAGGCGCAGCGTCGGGACGGTCGCTTCGACGAGGCGCGTGGCGCCCGCGTGGAGCACGGACGCGAGCGAACGCAGCAGGTCGGGTGCGAACGGGCTGCCGGCGTAGAAGTTCCGCAGCGTCGCGAGGTGAGTCGCGGCCCACGGCACGCTCGTGTCGAGCGGCACGTCGCAGATCGCCTGGCGCGCCGCGGGCCGCGCCGGCAGCGTGAGCCAGTGTGCTCCGTCGGGGCTACGCACCCGGTTACGGTGCGCCCAGCCGGTCGAGGAGAACTGCATCTCGTCGGCGACCACGAAGACGTCCACGCGACGCATCTGGTCGAAGTAGCCGAGCCACGGCAGGTATCCGGGCTGGATCCCGGCGAGGCGCACGACGAGCTTGCCGTCAGGACGCGCGCCGGAGCTCGTCGAACTCGAGCGGGGCGATCGCCGTGTCGTCGCCCCGGGCGACGTCCGAGTAGCCCTGCGCGATGATCCGCTTCATGCGCTGCTTGACCCACGCGCCGACCGGGAGGTCGTCGATGTAGCCGTTGTTGCAGCGCAGGTAGTACGCGCGCCCGGCGCGCACCAGCGGCGGGTCCTCGGGCTGGTTGGTGCGCTCGTGCCACTGCCGGTAGGCCAGGACCGCGCGCTCGCGCGGCACGCCGCAGAGCTCGAGCGTGCGCGTGCGCGCCGTGCGCGTGAGACGCGAGTCTTTCAGGTGGCGGCCGATGAAGACGTTCGACGCGAAGAGCGCGTAGCCGAGGCAGGCGACCGTCCGTGCGGCCGACGTCCGCATGCGCGACAGCGCGACGAGGCCGGTGCCGCGCGACATCTGCATGTGCCGCGCCTCGTCGATCGCGTGGTTCTTCAGGATCGTCCGCACCAGCGGGTGCATGTCGGGCTCGTTGATCGAGCAGCGCTCGACGGTCTTCTGGTTCACGTTCAGCGCGTAGCGCGTGAAGTAGTAGAAGTTCAGGTCGCCGCGCAGCCATCCCACGGCGGTGTGGGCGCGCACGTACCAGCTCGCCATCGGCAGCGAGACGTTGGCGCCGCGCAGCTGCTCGAGCGTGAGGCCGTAGTGCGCGACGACCTTCCTGATCAGGCACAGGAACGCCTGCACGTGCATCGTCTCTTCCACGACCTCGCGCGCCATGTAGAGGGCGAGGTCGGGGTCGTCGTCGACGATCGTGTCGAGGGACGCCTGCAGGTTCAGGACGTTGGTCGCGATCTCGGCCACCGCGGTGGTCAGGTAGCTCTGGCAGAAGCTCAGCCGGTTGAGCATCAGCTGCTTCTCGCGCGACAGCTCGTGCCAGACCGGCTCGCCGTAGAACCAGGTCATCTGCAGCGGAAAGAGCGTGTGCTCGCCGAGCGTGCTCGCGTCGAACCGCTCGGCGAGGTCGAGGAAGTTCGCCCGCAGCGCATCCACGTCGCGGTCGCTCACGGCCTTCAGGCGCCTCGCGAAGTGGAAGGAGGGCGTGTCCGGGGTGGTCGCCATACGGAATCCTCGACCGCGTGATACCACCGGTGCCGGGTGCGGGAAAGGCTCGATGTTCGCCGGCAGAGCCGCGGCAGCTCGCGCACCCGGGCGGCCGCGCGGGGGGCCCCCGCGGCGCCCTCGTTCCGGTGCCCCGGCCGCGCGCACCTTCCGCTCCGCCGCGACGGCGCCGCTGCGACCGTGCCGACGCAGCGCCGCCTCCTCTTCCGCTCGGCGTCGAACGACCTGGCGCCGGGTCGCCGACTCTCTTGACAGGCACGGTGCGGTCAGGCTCGATCCCGGGATCATGCCGCGGCCGCGCACCCTCCTGGTCACCGGTGGCGCCGGGTTCATCGGCTCCCGCTTCGTGGCGCACCATCTGCGCGCGAAGCCCGCGGATCGCGTCATCGTGCTCGACGCACTCACGTACGCGGGCAGCCTCGACAACCTCACCTGCCTCGCCGACGCGGCCGAGCGCGTGCAGTTCGTGCACGGCAGCGTGCGCAGCCCGCAGATCGTCGAGTCGGTGCTCGCGGACTGCGACGCGGTGGTCCACCTCGCCGCAGAGACCCACGTGCCGCGCAGCATCAGCGACAGCTCGGTGTTCTTCGAAACCGACGTCCTCGGCACGCAGACGATGGCGGCGCTGGCCGTGTCGCGCGCGCCGCGGCTCGAGCGCTTCGTGCACGTGTCGTCGTCGGAGGTCTACGGCACCGCGCTGCAGGACGCGATGGACGAGCAGCACCCGCTCGAGCCGTACACGCCCTACGCGGCCGCGAAGTGCGCCGCCGACCGGCTCATCCATGCGTTCGTGCAGACCTACGCGCTACCGGGCGTCATCGTTCGCCCGTTCAACAACTACGGGCCGGGGCAGCACCTCGAGAAGCTGCTGCCGCGATTCATCACCAGCGCGCTGCGCGGCGACCCGCTCACCGTGCACGGCGACGGCCTCGCGGCGCGTGACTGGATCTTCGTCGACGACACCTGTGCCGCGATCGAGCGCCTGCTCGACGCGCCGCTCGAGACCGTTCGCGGGCAGGTGTTCAACGTCGGCACGGGGATCGCGACCGACGTGATCACCCTGGCACGCGAGGTGGTGCGCCTGGTCGGCGCGAGCCCGGAGCTCATCGAGCACGTTCCCGATCGTCCGGGCCAGCTGCAGAAGCACTGCGCCGACACCACCAAGACGCGCACCCAGCTCGGCTTCACGACCGCGACCGCGCTCGGCGACGGCCTCCGTGCCACGATCGACTGGTACCGCGAGCACCGCGCCTGGTGGGAGCGCCAGCTGTGGATGCGCTCGGTGCCGGTGGTCGGCCCCGACGGCACGATCCGGCACTGGTAGCAGGGGGGGTGGTCGCGACGAGGGTGTAGTCGCCACGAGGGGTCACGCGACCCCTCGCCCCACGCGGCGGAGCCGCGTGGGGCCCCACTCCCCGCGCTCGCTTCGCTCGGGCCCACTTCCCGCGCTGGCTTCGCTCGGCCGCGCTCGGGTGTTCGTTCTGTGGGCTGCAGCTCCGGGTGGTCCTAGCGCGGGGTCTCGTTGCGGTAGCCGTGGCCGTCGGCGAGGCGCCAGTCGGTGCAGCTCGTGCAGGGCGGGATGCGGTCGAAGCGCTGCTCCTCGTGCGCGCGGCGGCGGCGGGCGAGCTCGGCGCCGTGCCAGATCTCGGTGATCGTCGCGTCGCGCGCGTTGCCCAGCGGCGCGTGGGCGTCCCAGTCGGCGCCGCACATCGTGACCGTACCGTCCTGCAGGATCATCAGTGAGGAGTAGAGCCAGCGGCACGGCGTCCGCTCGGCAGGAGGCTCTCCGCCGATGTCGACGGCGCCGCCGAACGACGCGGGCTCGATGGTCATCACGAAGTCGCGCGGACCGAGCAGCGGGCGCCACGCCGCCACCACGCGGTCGAGTGTCGCAGCGAGTGTCGGCGTCCGCATGAACTGGATCGACGTGACCGGGTGCTCGCGCCCGAGCTCACGCTTGCGCTCGAGGAAGGCGCGCACGTTGGCGGCGACGCGGTCGAAGTGGTCGCGCCCGCGCATCGCCAGGTAGGTCTCGGCGTCGTCGGCGTCCATGGAGCACTCGAGCCGGTCGAGGCCGCTCTGGAGCAGCGCGTCGCCCAGGCGGCCGTGCAGCGACACCGCGTTGGTCGACAGCCCGACCTCGCCGACGCCGAGGCGCTTGGCGAGCTCGATCATCCGGACGAGGCCGCGGTGCAGCAGCGGCTCGCCGAGGAAGTGCAGCCAGAGCCGCGTCCCGTGCTGCGCGCACTCGCGCGCGATGCGCGCGAAGAGGTCCTCGTCCATGAAGCCGAGCGGACGGGTGAAGGCCTGCCGGGGACACAGCACGCAGCGCTGGTTGCAGTGGTTCGTGACCTCGACGCTGATGCGGCGCGGGAACGGCGCCGGGATCTCCGGCTGCGGCGAGGCGGCCATGGGCCTCGACCCTATACCACGTGCCGTGGCGGCCGTTGCGCGGCGCGGCACCGGGTGGTTGCTTGACGACGGAGCCCCGTCTGCACCGGCAGGGGCTGCGGCCGCCGGGGGAATCCTCCGTTGACTGCCGCGGCGGCACTTGCTCTTCTGGTCGTCGCGCCGCGCACCTCGACGCGCCGGCGCCGCGTTCGACCTCGTCCCAGCCGTCGATCAGAGCTCCCGACATGCTTCCAAGACTCCGCAAGTTCCCCCTGCCGTCAGCTTCGTCGACCGGGTGCCTCGTGGCGGCGCTGGCGCTGGCGATCGCGCTGCTGCTCGGCTCCGGCACGGCGCGAGCCGAGTCGCTGGACGACGGGTCGGCGCCGAGCGTGTTCGGCCCGACGGAGGGCGTCCCCGACGAGTGGATCGTCGCGCTCAACGACTACGTCGCCGACCCGGCGAAGGGCGGCTCGCGCCTGATCGCGCTCACCCGGCAATCCGACATCGAGCTGCCGCCGATGGTGCAGCTCGTGGTCGCCGACGCCTACCTGCGCACCGGCAACCGCCGTGCGGCGCAGCGCGAGTTCGAGGCGGTCCTGGCGCGCAACGCGGGCTACCCCCGGGACGACTTCGGCAACCTCGGCATGGGAACGGTCCGCCTGATGGCGGGCGACACGCGGGGCGCGGAGGAGTACTACGGCCGCCTCGAGGGCGCCGGCGAGGCGTCGTCGCGCGTGCTCGGCAACCTCGGCAAGGGCTCGGCACTGGCGGCAGCGGGGCGCTACGACGAAGCCCGCGCGGCGTTCGACAAGGCGAGCTCCTGGGAGTCCGTCGACGCGGAGTTCCGGCAGGCCGGCCGCTTCGGCAGCGCGAGCGCGCAGTTCGCGGCGGGCGACTACGAGGGCGCGCTGAAGGCCTTCGAGGAGCTCGCCGCCAGCGATCCGGACGGCCCGATCGGCCGCGACGCCCGCTTCGCCGCGGCCCGCGCGCGGCTCGCCCTCGGCAAGTTCGACGAGGGTGCCGCCGGTCTCCGCAAGATCACCGAGGACTGCGACGACGAGCGCCGGACGCGCCGGCCGTCGCGCGCGCTGCGCGACCTCGATGCGCGCGCCATGGGGCGCACGTGGGTGCGCAACTACCGCACGCGGTCGTGGACGGGCCTGTTCGGCAAGGGCAACAACATGATGTCGATCGACGGCTGCGCGCTCGCCCGGGCGACACTGCCCGCCGCCGAGCGCGAGGACCGGCGGCTGATGGGTGTGCAGCGCGTCTCGACCGCCGCCGCGACGCAGCCGGAAGCCGGTCGCGCGGCGTCACCCGAGGCGGGCAGAGAGCCCGCGGCGCCCGCGCCGACGCCGACTTCGGGCTCGAGCTGGCTGCCACTCGTCGTCGGCGCGATCCTGGCCGCCGCGGTCGTCGCTCTGCTCTGGCGCCGGTCGGGCAACCGCGCGTAGCGCTGCGCGCCGGGCGGATCGGCAGCGGCAACGATCAGAAGCGGCGCAGCAGCCGCGTGACGCGCGCGTCGTCGATCGGCGTGTAGCGCTTGAGCAGCGCGTACAGACGCAGCACTGCGCGATCGGCGCGGATCATCAGCCGGCGCGCGAACGGGTCGCGTGGCCGCGGCACGTAGTGCGTCGGGTGCAGCGGCACGGTGCGCGTCTCGTCGCGGAAGTAGTAGAGCGCCAGCGACTTGCGGCTCTGTCCTTCGGGGCACGCGACGCCCTCCGGCACGCCGTGGAACGAGGTCGGCGTCGTACGGAACAGGACGCAGCGGTTGAAGGCCGGCGCGATGCGCCGCACGCACTCGCGCACGCCGTCGTCCCAGAGCTCGAGATCGCCGCGATACGCGTCGCTCCAGCCGCGGTTCAGGAACAGGATCAGGTTCAGCTGGCGGCTCCAGGTGCGCCGCTTGCCGTGCATCAGCGCATCGGTGTGGACGTTCAGGTGCCCCCCCGGACCGGTGCTGTGCAGGCCGGCGCCGTCGAGATCGGGATCGCCGATCAGCCCGCCGATTCCGGTCAGGCGCTCGAGCGCGTCGCGCATCGCGGGCGCGTGCAGCGCGTGCACCGTCGCGGACGCGACGGGGCCCAAGCGCGCGAGGTCGCCGCAGACGCTCTTGCGCTCGTTGACGTGGTGCAGCGGCTGCCACGGCAGGGCCGGGTCGGCGAACTCGGCGGCCAGTGCGTCCGCGACGGCCTCGGGCAGGAAGTCGTCGAGCACCAGGTGCGGAAACGGTCGCGCGGCGAGGAACTCGGCCTGGAGCGGCTCCAGGCGGGCAGCGATCGCGGCGACGTCGAGGCCGGTCGACGGGCGCGCGCCGAGCGGTTCGGCGGCGGTGTCGAGCGGCGCGGCGGCGGTGTGCTGGCGGGCGAGGCTCAT
>VGTK01000233.1 GCA_016874715.1 Deltaproteobacteria bacterium
GCGGCGTGCGTATCCTCGGCCCCGTGCGAGAACGCGTCGTCGACGTCGGCCCCGTGCGAGAACGCGTCGTCGACGTCGGCCCCGTGCGAGAACGCGTCGTCGACGTCGGCCCCGTCCGAGAGGGCGTCGTCGACGTCGGCCCCGTGCGAGAGGGCGTCGTCGACGTCGGCCCCGTGCGAGAAGGCGTCGTCGACATCGGCTTGATCTCCGACACGCACGGCCTGGTGCGAGCCGAAGCGCTCGCCGCGCTCGCGGGCGTCGCGCACGTGGTGCACGCGGGCGACGTCGGCGGGGCCCACGTCCTCGAGGCGCTCGCGCGCGTCGCGCCGGTCACGACGGTCCGCGGCAACAACGACTTCGGCGCGTGGGCCGATGGCCTGCCGGAAACGGCACGGGTGACGATCGCGCGTGCCAGGATTCTCGTCCTGCACGACGCGCACGAGCTGGCGGGACGGGCGCTCGACGACATCGACGTCGTCGTCGCGGGACACTCGCACCGGCCCCTCATCGAGCGCCGCGACGGGCTCCTGCACGTCAACCCGGGCAGCGCCGGACCACGCCGGTTCCGCCTGCCGATCGCGCTCGCGCGACTCTCGGTCGGCCCGCACGGCATCGCGGCCCGCATCGTCGATCTGGCACCCGGAGCTTGAACGCGCACGGACACGAACGTAGGTTGGCAGGTCGGCGCGGTACGATGCCGCACGGGAGGATCACGCGATGGGAGCGAGGTTGATCGGCATTCTGCTTTCGGCGCTGGGCGCGACCCTCGCCGGCGATGCCGACGCGCGTCCGCGCACGATGCGCGTCGACTGCAGCGCCATCGAGGTGCCGTTCCGGATGTGCCCGACGTACTCGGTCGGCAACGTGATGCTCGGCCGGCAGTTCAGCCACGCGCGCTGCGAGCGTGACCGCAGCTGGGGAACCACCGGCGACGGCAGCTGGATCTGGGTGAAGGACGGCTGCCGCGGCCGCTTCCTCGTCGACCGCGGCCGCCCGTTCGCGAAGCCGCTCGACAAACCGGTCGCGTGCACGTCGAAGGACTGGGCGTACCAGCACTGCCCGACCCCGACCTGGGGCCACTACATCAGCGTCGCGAAGCAGCTCGGCGTCACCGAGTGCAAGCACGGGGAGAACTGGGGCTTCGACTTCCAGGGAATCTGGGTGAACGGCAACTGCTCGGCCGAGTTCGCGGTGCAGTAGCCGCTCGCCGCGTCAGGCGGCATGCAGCTCCACCGGCAGGTGCTCGATGCCGGCGACGAGCGTCGAGGCGACCCGCGACGGCGAGGTGCCCGGCACCGGACGGATGTCGGGGAAGCGCGTGATCAGCTCGTGCACCATCACCTTCAGCTCGGCGCGCGCGAGGTTCGCACCGAGGCAGAAGTGCGGGCCGATGCCGAAGGCGAGGTGCGGGTTCGGCGAGCGCGTGACGTCGAAGCGGTCGGGGTCCGTGTAGACGCTCTCGTCGCGGTTCGCGCTCTGGTAGAGCATCAGCACGCGCTGCCCGGCCGCGATCTTCTGGCCGCGGATCTCCGTGTCGCGCGTGGCCGTGCGCCGGAAGCAGAGGATCGGCGACACGTAGCGCAGGATCTCCTCGACCGCCGAGTCCATCAGCTCGGGCTTCGCGCGCAGCAGCTCGATCTGCGAGCGGTCGTTCATCAGCGCCAGCATGCCGCCCGAGATCGCGTTGCGCGTGGTCTCGTTGCCGGCGACGAGCAGCAGCGTCATGAACATGACGATCTCGTCGTTCTCCATCGACTCCTCGTCCTCGGCGAGCACGCCGTCCTGCTGCGCCGCGACGAGAATGCTGACGAGATCTTCCCGCGGCTGCCGCCGGCGATCCTCGAAGACGCCCTTCAAGTACTCGCCGTACTCGGCGTACGCCGTGACCGCGTCGTTCATCTTGACGGGGTCGTCGTAGTTTCCCGCGACGTTGATCAGGCGGTCCGACCACTCGTGGAAGCGGTCGAAGTCCTCCTCGCGGATGCCGAGCATCTCGGCGATGATGTAGAGCGGCATCGGGACGGCGAGGTCGCGGACGAGATCGACCTCGCGCTGCTGCGCGACCTTCTCGGTGATGCGCTTCGCCAGCACGAGGATCTTCTCCTGCAGGAGGCCCACCATGCGCGGCGTGAAGCCCCGATTGACGAGCTTCCGCAGCCGCTGATGGCGCGGGTCGTCCATGCAGATCATCGAGATGGTCGCGTCGGACTCGGGGAGCACGCCCTGCGCGGCCGAGAAGACCTCGGGGTTCTTCGAGACGGCGAACACATCCTCGTACCGCGACAGCACCCAGAGGTTGCTCGCCGCGTCCCAGTAGACCGGGGCGCTGGCGCGCAGCCAGCGGTACACGGGATGCGGGTCACCCTGGTAGAGGGTCGAGTCGGTCATGTTCGGCGTCATGGTCTTCCTTCGCGGAACGCTGTAGACACCGCTCGCGGGCGGTGGACGAGGTGATCAATTTACGGTTTGTAAACTCGTGGCGAACAAGCTGTCAACACGGAAGAAGGCCGTGCGTCGCGCACCGGCGGGCGGCTCCCGCGCGCGCCCCGACCGGGGAACGCGGCTGCGCCTCGCGCCCGCCGACCGCCGCCGCGAGCTGCTGCGCGTGGCGGGGCGCCTCATGACCGAGGGCGGTGTCGACGCCGTCGGGTTCGGGCAGGTCGCCGCCCGGGCCGGCGTCACGCGCCCGCTGGTCTACAAGTTCTTCCCGACCCGCACCGCGCTCATCATCGCGGTGCTCGAGGACTTCGCGGCCGAGCTCGACGAGCGTTTCGGACGCGGCGCCAGCCGCGCCCTGCCGGCCAACGCCGCGGACGCGGCGCGGGTCTTCGTCGAGGCGGTCTGCGACACCATCGAGGACCGCGGCGCGGGCCCGTGGCACCTGCTCGACGCGAAGGGACCGGACCCGCAGGTCGCCGCGCGCGCCGAGGCGATCCTCGACGAGCTGCTGGCGCCGTGGCGGCTCGCGATCGCGACGACCGCCGGCGTCGATCAGCGCGAGGCCGCGACGCTGGCGCGCATGATCGTCGCCGCCGGGCGCGCGGTGCTGGAGCTGTGGTACCGCGGTGATCTGACGCGCGAGGAGGCCGTCCGCGACACGACGCGCGGCGTGAGCGCGCTCGTGCAGGGCTTCGCGGCGCTCGCACCGGGAGCCTCGCGCCGCGCACACGCGCGCCACCGCGGCTGAGACCCCGAGCGTCCCCGGCTCCGGATCACCGCCAGCCGCGCCGCCCGACCGTCGGACCAAACGCCGGCGGATGGAACGCCGTGCCGGTTCCGCCCCTCGTGACCGGCGAAGCCGGCGCGAGCGTCAGTCGGCGCCGTCGGCCCAGCGCAGCACCCGCTCGCGCACGCGACGACCGAACGACCTGCCGGTCGCGAACGTCGACGCGATCCGGTCGGGGCTGGTGTAGTCCCACTTCGCGACCGGGACGTCGGTCTCGGGCGCCAGGTAGAGACGGTCCGGGGACGACGGCAGCGTGTCCGGACGCACCGGACGAGTCAGCAGGACGAGCACGCGCCCGAGCCGCGCCTCCTCCGACAGCGCGCGTACCGGCACGTTCTCGATGAAGCCGCCGTCGACGTACGTGCGGCCCCCGCTGCGCGGCAACCCGGTCACGAGCGGCGTCGCGGACGACGCCAGCACCGCGTCGACGATCGCCTCGCGCGAACCCAGCTCCTGTGCCGTCACCACCTCGAGCGAGAACCCCGGTGGGCACTGGTCGGGCCTGTGCGGCGAGCCCGCGCGGGTGCGGCTCCGGTAGTCACGGAGCGCGCCGAGAAACGACGGCACGAGACGCGCGCCCGGAACCGTCGCCGCGAGGAGAATCCGTACCGGACCCGCCGCGCGAAGACGCGTCATGCCGGCGTCGTCGAGCCCACACGCGACCGTCGCCCGATAGATCGGCTCGTGCGGGAACACGCCGCCGCGGCCGATGCGCTCGGGGTAGACGTTGCGGCGGTTCGCCGCGGCCAGGGCGAGAAACCGCGCCATCATCGGCTCGGTGGCGCGCGCCGCGAGCGCCACCGCCATGCAGGCGCCCGCCGACACGCCAGCCCATTCACGCGGCGCGGGCAGCTCGCCGCGCAGCTCCTCGAGCACGCCGACGCCCCACGCGGTGCGGCAACCGCCGCCCGCGAGAACGATCGACAGGCTCACGGCGACGGCTCGCTCACCCGGCGCAGGACGGCCGCGCGGGCGCCCGCCACATCGACCAGCGGCGCCGTGCGTCCCGCGAGCACCTCGTCGGCGCTGATCGGATCGAATCCCTCGGGCAAATCGTGCGCGGCGAACCGCGCCAGCAGCCAGTTTAGCAGTGCCGCCGTGTCGGCAGCGTCGATCTGGGCGGCGGCGACGTTCGGCAGCCGCACGAGGTAGTCGCGCCCCTCCGGCACGCGCATCATGCGGCCGAGTGTCGGGTCGATCGCCGGGACGAGGTCGGGCGTCGCGCGGCCGTCCGCCAGGTGACAGCCCTGGCAGTGCAGCTGGTAGTTGATCGCCGGCTCGAAGGCGTTCGCCGACACGACGCTGCGGAGGATCGCCAGCGCACCCAGCAGCAGCACCGCGGCGGCGCGCGCTCCGCGCGCCGGATCGAAAACCGCGGCGGCTCCATGCCGCGCGCCCGGCGAGGCCGGTGCCGACGTCACTTCGCGACGCCGAGCACCACCGACACCGAGCAGTGAACGGCCCTGCTCTTCGTCCCGAAGCACCACAGCAGGCTGTTGTTCTTGTACATCACGTACGGCGGCTTCTCGCCCTCGGTGCGCAGGCACTGGCAGCGCATGCACAGCGTCGAGCCGCAGCAGTCGTTGTACGACACCACGTAGTCGTTGCCGTCCGCCGGGTTGCGACACGTCCCGATCCACGTGATCGGCGACATCTCGGTGCCCGGCGGGCAGCTGTTCGCCGTGCCGCCGCAGCAGGCGCAGAGGAAGCCGTCGATCGCGCAGTTGCGCCAGTAGTCGCAGCTCGTCGGGTCGCCGGCATCGCCCTCGATCGACGAGTCCGGGGGCAGCGCCGCCTGCCCCCGTGCCACCGGCAGCAGCGGCAGCGCCGCGGCGCCGACGAGCCACGCGCCGAGGCGGGCGAGCAGCCCGCGGCGCGACGTCCCGCGGGCGAGCCCGCGCGTGAAGCGCTCGGCGAGGCGGTCCATGGCGGTTCCGTCGCGCGTGATCATCGCTGCACTCCCTCCGCGACGCGCTCCTCGCGCTCGAGCAGCTCCTGCAGCGTGCCGACGCCGAGCAGGTCGGCCTCGAGCAGGCTCTCGAGGTGCTCGCGGTTGTTCACCAGGCCTTTCGAGCGGATCGTCCCGGCCGCGTCAAGGAGCACCGCGTAGGGCACGCGCGGCACCTGCCAGGTCATGCCGAGCGCCGGCGCCACGACGCACGGCAGCTCGGCGACGCCGTGCTCGCGAACGAGCTTCCGGTAGGCGTCGGGATCGCCGTCGCCGGCGAGGACCACGTCCACCTGCGCGCGCTCGGCACGCGCGACGGAGCGCAGCACCGGCAGCAGCGCCTTGCATACCGGGCAGGTCACGGAGAGGAAGAAGACCAGCGTCTTCCTGCCGCTCGCGACCGGCGCACCGATCTGCAGCACGGCGCCGTCGAGCGTCGTCGCGGCCACCACCGGCGCGAGCGTGCCGGTCGCCGGCCCCGCGCCGAGCGCCAGCGCGCCGACCGGCGCGATGCGCTCGTAGAGCACGCCGAGCTGGCGCGCGAGCGCGACCACGATGCCCGCGAGCACGAGCACGACGATCCACAGCAGCACGTTCGAGATCAGCAACGCCTGGCTCACGACGCGTCGGCCTCCGCGGGCAGCGCTGCGCGCACCTCTGCGCGCAGCGTCGCGACCGCCGGGGCGAGCGCCAGCAATCGCTCCGCCGAGGCGTACAGCGCCGCCAGCACGGCGATCGCGAGCGGCACGGTCACGAAGTCCACCCACACCAGCGCGCGCGCCTGCACCGGGAAGAAGCCCGCCGCGAGCGCGGCCACGATCAGCACGAGGTTCCGCACCACGAGCCCCGGCCCGACGGTGCTGCGCGCGCCCGGCCCCATGCAGCCGCAGTCGAGGTCGCGACGACCGCGCAGCAGGTTGACGCCCATCGCGAGCGCGTACACCGCGAGCAGCAGCGCCGCGAGCACGCCGCCGGCCGGCGCCGCGCGCGACGTGACGAGCAGCGCCGCAGCCGCCAGCTCGACCAGCGGCACGGCCCGCGCGAGCGGCGAGAGCAGCGGCGCGGGCAGCAGCGCGTACGCCTCGAGCGTCGCACGGAACGAAGCGCGGTCGCGCAGCTTGTGCAGCGCTGCCACGATCAGCAGCAGCGCGAGCGCGCCGCGCAGGACGACCGCGAGCACGGGATCCATGGTGCGTCCGTGCCGCTCGCGTCAGGGCGCGACGAGCACGCTGCCCGACAGACCCGGCTCCGCGACCTCGCGCAGCACCTCGCCGGTGGTCGCGTCGTGGATCGTCACCGCCGGCGGGATGAGCGACATCACGACCAGCACGGGGTTCGCGTCCTGCGTCACGACGATGCTCTCGGCACCGGTGTTGGGCAGCGCCGTGTCGAGCAGCCACGACAGCGCGCGGTCACGCGCGCCCTCGCGCCCGAGGCGCATCTGGCCGCGCAGGAATCCCGCCATGGGGTTGCTCACGCCGATGCGCCAGAGGCGCTTCCGCTGCGCCAGGTCGTACGCCCAGATCTCCGAGCCCGCCTGCTTGTGCGTGTCGGGCCCGCCCTCGTGCACCAGCAGGTAGAGCCGGCTCGACGCGGCGTGCAGCGCGACCGGCTGCCCGCCGCCGACGCGCCAGCCGGCCTTGCGGTCCTCGTCGGACAGCAGCGACCACGAATCGCCGATCTTCGCCGGCTCCGCACCGAAGTCGACCGTGTGCAGCTTGCCCTCGAACGACACGAAGAGCCACTCGCTGCCGCGGCGTCCGGCGGACTCGAACACCGGGTCCTGCTCGGCGTCGAAGAACTTCGGCGTCCGCTCGGCGCTCTGCTGCGCGCCCTGGTCGTCGAGCGTGACGACGAGTGCTGCGCCGTCGGCGCACAGCATGAAGAAGCGGCGCGGCCCGGCGGCGTACGCGAGGCTGCAGCCCGGAGCCTGCAGCTCGCCGGCGAGCTTCTTCTCCTGCATGTCGACGATCGACAGCGACTGTGCCGGGGTCGCGTTGAACACCGCGACGAAGCGCCCGTCGTCGGAGATCGCGTTCGGCTGGACGCCGGGGAAGTACTCGGCGCGCTTCGGCGGGATCACGATCTCGTCCTGCGGCAGCAGCGTGCGCGCGTCGTAGATGGTCACGACGTCGGTGCGCTCGCCGCGCACGCCGCGCGAGAAGTAGCTCTCGGGGATGTAGACGTGCGCGTGATCCGGCGGGAAGAGCGGCCAGATCGTGAAGCCGACGCCGGGCGAGCCCGCGGTGATGGTGCCCAGCATCTGGCCGGTGTCGGCGTCGTAGAGCGCGCTGCGGTGCAGCAGCACGTCGCTCAGCCAGAACCAGTGCGGCCCAGGCTTCGCGGGCAGCTGCACCACCTGCCCCACCGGCTCGGCGACGTCGTCCTGCGCGCGCGCTGCACCTCCGGACGCACACGTCACGGCGATCGCGGCCAGCGCGATCAGGGTCCGGAAACGACGACGGCGGGTCTTCGTCACGCGCCGCTCATAGCAGAGGTCGCGCCCGCGGCGCGAGGAGCGGCGCCGCGGCGCGCTGCCATGACCGGCACGCGGCGGAGACCCCGTGCGCCGACGCTTGCAATGCGCGCGGCGCGAAGGGAAAGGAAGCGCGTGACGTCCGCCGAGCTGCTGCGACACTTCTGGTGGCTATGCCGCATCGCGGCGGCCCTGTTCCTCGCCTGGCTGCTGCTGTCGCGCCCGGCGTCGGCCGATTCGCTCCCCGCCGCGGGCGCCGCGACCAGCGACGCCGATCGGGCGGAGGCCAGGGAGATCTGGGCGTCCACCTGCATCAGCTGCCACGGCGAGAACGGTCGCGGCGACGGCATCGCGGCGATGGGCCTCCCGGCGAAGCCGCAGAACTTCGCCGACCCGACCTGGCAGGCGAAGGTCGGCAACGACGAGATCGCGCGCGCGATCGTCGGCGGTGGCGCGGTCGTCCGCAAGAGCCCGCTCATGCCGGCGAACCCCGCGCTGGCCTCGAAGCCGGGCGTCGTCGCGGCGCTGCGCGAGATGATCCGCGGCTTCGCGAAGCCCGCGGCCTGAGACGCGCCGCACCGCCGACCGCACGCGACGCGCAGCGGCATC
>VGTK01000234.1 GCA_016874715.1 Deltaproteobacteria bacterium
GGCGGCTGCCGGTACGGCGGCCGGCGCGCCACGCGCGGGCAGCCCCGCCGCGCCCGCGTGCGTGACCCCGCCGCGCATCGAGCTGCGCGACGTGTCGTTCCGCTATCCCGACGCGACCCGCGAATCGCTGTCGCACGTATCGCTGGTGATCGAGCCGGGCGAGACGCTCGCGCTCGTGGGTCGCAACGGCGCCGGCAAGACCACCCTCGTCAAGCTCCTGACGGGCCTCTACACGGCGACCTCGGGTACGATCCTGATGGACGGCGAGGACGTCACGACCCTCGCTCCTGCGGCGCTGCGCAGCCGCGTGGGCGTGATCTTCCAGGACTTCGTGCGCTTCCACTTCACGGTCGCCGACAACATCGGAGTGGGCTGGCTACCCTCGATGGCCGATCGGAGCCGGATCGCCGGGGCCGCGTCGGCGAGCGGGGCGGACGCGGTGATCGAAGCCCTGCCCCGGGGCTACGAGCAGGGCCTCGGGCGCTGGTTCGGGGGCGAGGAGCTGTCGGTAGGGCAGTGGCAGCGCCTGGCGCTGTCCCGGGCCTTCATGCGGCGCTCTCCGGTGCTCATCCTCGACGAGCCGACGGCGTCGCTGGATGCCGAGGCCGAGGCGGAGATCTTCGGGCGCTTCCGGGCCGT
The DNA here is from genome assembly GCA_016874715.1 of Deltaproteobacteria bacterium. Taxonomy (GTDB): domain Bacteria; phylum Desulfobacterota; class Binatia; order UBA12015; family UBA12015; genus VGTK01. The sequence goes on from VGTK01000234.1 coordinate 640, forward strand.
CGCCGCCGGTCGGACCGTCCTGCTGATCACCCACCGATTCTCCACGGCGCGAGGGGCCGACCGCGTCGCGGTCTTCGAGGATGGGCGGCTGGACGAGCTCGGCAGCCACGCCGAGCTGCTGGAGCGGGACGGGCGTTACGCGCGGATGTTCCGGCTCCAGGCGGCAGGCTTTCTCGAGCCTTGATCGTTTGCCCTCTTGCACGCCCCGCCCCGTCCGGACTATGGGGCGCACAGGCGTTTGCACCGCAGCTGCTCTGCTGCGGGCGGCCGACGGCGAACTTCCAACCAGTCGAACCAGGAGGAGGATCCACCATGCCGAGCGCGCACTTCGCAAAGCTACGACGCGCCGTCGCCCTTTTCGCCTTGTCCCTGGCCCTCGCGCCGACGACCGCCGGCGCCGAGAAGAACTTCGAGGGGACGATCGTCAGCGCCTGCGAGGGGACGATCGGGTGCCCGAACAAGGTCAACCTGCGGAACCCGTTCGACACGCTGCAGTTTCAGGCGCTGCTCAACGTGCCCACGCCGCTCCGCCCGGGCGACGACAAGTTCAAGATCGTCCTGCGCAACCTGAACGGCAAGCAGCTCAGCGAGAAGCTCGACCCGGGGCAGATCGTCCGCGAGGGCAACGCCTTCGTCTACCGGAACGATGCCGCCAGGGATACGGGCGGCATCAGCCGCGTCACGCTGCGCCGCAAGAAGGCGCACGAGTGGCGGATCACGGTGATCGCGCACGGCATCATGCCCGGGGCGACGCTCGCGAACATGACGATCTACCTCGTCATCGGCAACGACACCTTCGTGACGAAGAACGTCTGGAGCGCGCGCGAGTTCGGCTGGCTGCTGCACTTGCCGGCCACGGCGCCGACGCCGGGACCGACCGGATCCCCGGTGGTCACGGCGACCCCGGCACCGACCCCGACCGCGGCGCCGACCCCTGCTCCCACGGGAACGGTGATCGCGACGCCCACCCCGACGCTCACGCCGCGGCCGACCTCGACTCCCGCCCCGACGCAGAGCCCTGCGCCGACGCCGACCTCGGACCCGTACGGCTCGGTGTTCGAGGCCTTCGTCGCGGCGCCGTCGAGCCTGCTGAACTGACCGTGGTCCGCACGGCGAGGGGGTGGCTCCCCTCGCCGCGCGCGACGGTCAGGCCTCGCGCGGGGTGGTGGCGAAGGGGGCTGCCTCGCCATGGTCCAATGGCAGCTCGACCCGGAAGGTCGAGCCCTTACCGATGGCGCTCTCGACGGTCACCGTGCCGCGCAGCAGCTCGACGAAGCGCGCGACGATGAAGAGCCCGAGCCCGACGCCGCCGTGCGATCGCGCGCTGTTCGCCTTCACCTGACGGAACGCCTCGAAGACCACCGGCAGGTCGGCTGGCGCGATTCCGACACCCGTGTCGGCGACCTCGATCACCACGCGGTCGCCGCGGTGTGACGCGCGCACCGTGACGCGGCCGCGCTCGGTGAACTTGAGCGCGTTGGTGACCAGGTTCTTGAGCACGACCTTGAGCTTCGAGCGGTCGGTGCGCAGCTCGACGTCGTCGTCGGGCGGTTCGAGCACGACCGGCACGCCGGCCCTCTCCTGCTGCTCGCGGGTCTCGGCCTCGACCTCCGCCAGAAGGTCGGCGAGCGACGCCGGCTAGATGTCGATCGGCACCCGCCCGCGCTCGAGGCGGCTCACCTCGAGCGTCGAGTTGACGAGCTCGAGCAGCTCGCGGGCGCGACGGTCCATGCGCTCGAGGGTGGAGCGCTGCTCGTCGGCGAGCGGCCCGAACGTGTCGGTCAGCAGCAGGTCGCCGTAGCCGAGGATGATGTTCAGCGGCGTGCGCAGCTCGTGAGACACCGTCGCGACGAACTCGGCGCGGACGCGGTTCGCCTGCTCGAGCTCCCCGACGAGCTGCGCGTGGCTGATCGCGAGCGACGCGCTCTGCGCGATGTCGCGCGCGATGCGCAGCTCGACCGGGGAGAACGGCCGCCGCGGGTCGGAGCGCAGTGCGACCTGCACGCCCACGATCTTGCCGCCGCGCCGCAGCGCCATGCACAGCGCGGCGCTCACGCCGAAGCGCTGCTTCTCCCTGGACGCCATCACGGAGTCCGGGATCGTCTCGAACACGGACACCTCGTCGTTCGCGAGCCGCGCCAGCAGTCCGGCCATGCGTTCGGTCGGAATCTCGAGCAGCGTCGCGAGCTCGGCCTCGGCGGTCGAGAAGCCGTATCCGGCGATCACGCTGAAGCACCCGTCGTTGTGCTGTCGCAGCAGCGTCGAGCTCAGCTGGCAATCGAGGACGGTGGCCGTCGACTCGCACAGCCGGTCGAGGAAGTGCGGCTCGTGCACGTGTGCGATCAGATCGTGTCCGAACCGGGCGTGCGCGCTCGCCACGCGCGCCTCTTCCGCCTGTGCGCGATAGAGCTCGGTCGCCTCCATCGCGAGCGCCACCTGACGCGCGATGCCGGTGCACAGCGCGGCCTGGTCGTCGTCGAAGCCGCGGCCGCGCCCGAAGGCGATCGCGACCAGGATGCCGAAGTGGCGGCTCCAGGCATCGAACGGCGCGAGCAGGAGGGACCCCGTCGTGTACTCCGCGTCGCCCCCCTCCAGAACCCACGCGCGCATGTCGAGATCCGCGATCGCCACGGTCTCGCCCTGCTTGGCCCGCGTCGCCTCGGGCAGCTCCCCCTTGGGAAACGTCACGTCGGTGAGCGAAGGTACGAGGTCGGGGGGCAACCCCTGGTGCGCCACCACGCGCATGCGGCCGAGCTGCGGATCCTCGCAGATGACCGCGATCGCGTCGGCGGGTAGCGCCTCGAGCGCACGTTGCTGCACGCGCGCCAGGATCGCGTCGAGATCGACGTGGCCCGCGATGTCGTCGGCGATCGCGAGGAGCGTCTGCGTGCGCAGCTCCGCGCGGCGCCGGGCCGTCGTGTCGCGCGAGTTGAGCACCAGCCCATCGACGTCGGGGCGATCGGCGAGGTTCGTGCCGACGGTCTCGAGCGTACGGCACGACCCGTCGTGATGCCGGAAGCGAAACTCGAAGCTCGGGATCGCGTCGGGGCCGCCGCTGAACAGCAGCGGCAGGTTCGGCACGTCGTCTGGGTGCACGAACGCACGCGCGTCCGTTCCGACGAGCTGCTCCGGGCGGTAGCCCAGGACCGACTCGTGCGACGGGCTCGCGTAGCGGATCACCCCGTCCATGCCGATGATGGCGACCAGGTCGCGCGACCGCTCGGTGAGCGAGCGGAAGTAGCTCTCGCCCGCGTGCAGCTTCTCCTCGCTGCGGCGCAGCGCGGTCACGTCGCGGAAGCTCCAGGCACGGCCCGTCACCCGCTCGCCGGCGCGCCACGGGCGCGAGAGCCGCTCGAACGTCCGGCCGTCGACGAGCGCGAACGAATCGAAGCTCTCCGACTCGGGCTGGTCGTGGAGCTGCCGCACCTTCTCGAGGAACGCCTCGGGGGCGGCGAGAAGTCGCCGCATGGCCGCGATGGTGCGAGCGCCGTCGCGCGTCGCGAGCACGTCGTCGGGTATCTGCCACATGTCGGCGAAGCGCCGGTTGCAGGTGACGATCCGCCCCGCGGCGTCGACCACGAGGATGCCGTCGGACGTCGCGTCGAGCACGCGCAGGATCTCGGTGGTGGACTGGAGGTCGCCGTGGACGTCCTGAGGGCCCGGCTCGGTCCGCGCCTCGCCGGTGTTTCGCCCGGATGGGTGGTCTTCGGCCCTCATTCTCGATTCACAGTCGAAGCCGTCCTCGTGCCGGACCCGATGTTGCCGTGCCCCCGCGGCGACCGCCATAACGAATGCGATGCTCGGTCTCGACTTCGGTACCACGAACAGCGCGGTCGGCGTCGCACGCCCCGACGGAACGTCCCGGCTCGCCGAGTTCGGGGAGCCGGACCGGCGGAGCGTGACGTTCCGCTCCGTCCTGCACTTCGGCGCGGTCGATCGCAAGCCGAGCCGCAAGCCGGCTCCCACCGCCGGCCCGTACGCGATCGACTCCTACCGCGACGAGGGGGCAGGCGGGCGGTTCCTGCAGTCGCTCAAGTCGCATCTGGCGAGCCGCCACCTGAGCGAGACGTACGTCTTCGGCTGGAAGTTCACCCTCGAGGACCTGGTTGCCCTCATCCTCGCCGATCTGCGGCGGGTCGCGTGCGAGCAGCTGGGGGACCCGGGTGACCGGGTGCTGCTCGGGCGCCCGGTGCACTTCGCAGCCGGTCCGGAGGGCCACGTCGACCGGGATGGCGACGCCCGCGCGCTGGCGCGGCTGGAAGCGGCGGCGCAGCAGGCGGGGTTCCGCGAGGTGGGCTTCGAGTTCGAGCCAGTCGCGGCGGCGCACGAGTACGAGCGCGGCCTCGACCACGACGAGCTGGTGCTGATCGGCGACTTCGGCGGCGGGACGAGCGACTTCTGCCTCGTGCGCCTCGGTCCGGGCACGCGCCACGACACCGATCGCTCGCAGAGCATCCTCGGCATCGACGGCGTGCCGATCGCCGGTGGCGCGTTCGACGGCCGCATCGTGCGCGCGGTCGTGGCGCCGCGGCTCGGTCTGGGCTCGATGCGACGCTCGGAGCACGGCAAGACGCTGCCGATGCCGTCGTGGATCTTCTCGCGCCTCGAGCGCTGGGAGGACGTCTCGTTCCTGGCGCAGCCGTCGACCTTCGAGACCCTGAAGCAGCTTCGCTTCCAGGCGGTCGAGCCGACGAAGATCGACAGCCTGATCCGGCTCGTCGAGGACGACCTCGGCTACCTGCTCTACGAGGCGGTCGAGCACACCAAGCTCGCTCTGTCGACGCGCGACGGGGCGACCTTCGCGTTCCACGAGCTGCCGCGACGCATCGTGCAGGACGTGCGGCAATCGGAATTCGAGGGCTGGCTCGCACCCGATCTCGTACGGCTAGCGGGCTGCGTCGACCGGCTGCTCGATCGCTGCGGCGTGGCGCCCGCCGACGTCGATCGCGTGTTCCTCACCGGCGGGTCGTCGCTGGTGCCGTGCGTGCGCCGGCTCTTCGTGCAGCGCTTCGGCGAGGAGCGCCTGCGCGGCGGCGACGAGCTGGTCACCGTCGCGCGCGGGCTCGCGCTCATCGCGGCGTCGCGCTGACGACGCAGCCCGTGGCGTGTCCCGCTGCGAGCGGGTAGAACCGGAGCATGGCGGCGAGCTTCACAAGCGTCGCGATCGGGCTCGTGGTCCTGGCCACGCTGTTCGGGGTCCTCGAGCGGCTCGTGCCTGCCGTCGGGGGCCAGCCGCGCATCCGCCGCGGCACCTGGGTGGACGTCGGCTGGTGGTTCGTCACGCCGCTCGTCAGCAAGGCGGTCTCACGGGTCACGATCGTCCTCGTGCTGGTCGCCGCCGCGGTCGCGGCGGGGGTGCCAATCCGTGCCGAGACACTGCAGGCGTTTCTCGCCCCGCGCCCGGCGCTCGCCGCGCTTCCGTGGGCCGCGCAGCTCGCGCTCTTCCTGCTGGTTGCCGATCTCCTCGCCTACGCGAGCCACCGCTGGCTACACGTCAGCCCGAGACTGTGGCCGATCCATGCGGTGCACCACTCGTCGACCGAGGTCGACTGGCTGTCGTCGGTCCGCGTGCACCCGCTCAACGACGTCGTCACGCGGCTCGCGCAGGCGGTGCCGATCGTGATGATCGGCTTCGATCCGGCGATCGTCGCGGCCTACGTGCCGGTGTTCCTCTTCTACGGCGTGCTCGTGCACGCCAACGTCGACTGGACGTTCGGCCCGCTGCGCTGGGTGCTGGCGAGCCCGGTCTTCCACCGCTGGCATCACGCTGCCGAGGCGGAAGGCCTGAATCGGAACTTCGCCGGCCTCTTCCCGGTCATCGACCTCGCCTTCGGCACCTTCCACATGCCGCGCGACCGCCGCCCGGAGCGATTCGGCATCCCGGATGGCGACGTTCCGGAGACGATGCGGGGCCAGCTCGCGTATCCGTTCCGGCGGGGTGCCGGCCCGGGTCTCCGCTAAAACTGTGCTTGAATCGTGTCGCCGCTGGTGATCTGGCACTGGCCGCTGCCGCCGCCCGCCATGCCGTCGGCCTGGTTGGTGAGCACGAACCTGCAGCGCATGGTGTTCTTGCGGTCGCCGAACAGCGTCGCCGCCACGTTGCCGCTGTAGGCCTGAACGAAGCTCGCGAAGTCGCGGCCGCCCCCCCAGTCCCCCCAGCCGGGCGGCCACGGACCCCAGCCGACGCCGCCGGGCCCGAAGCTGTCCGCGTGCGTGTCGGGCGTCACCTCGACCCAGCGGCCGGTGAAGTACTCGCCGCCGGGCAGCTCGACGTTGATCTTCCCGCCGGGTCCGAAGCGGTTCGCCTGGAAGTTCATCGTCACGGGCTGCGGCTGCATGCCGCGTCCTTCGACGCGGCCGGCGATCGCGCCGGAGTACGCGCAGCCCGCGAGCGCCCCCAGGAGCCCTAGACACCACGCGAGCGAGGCCCTTCTCGACGCCATCTCGACGATCCCCCTCTGCCGGACCTTGCCCCGAGTGCCGCCGGCCGGGCGATTGTGGCGCGGATCCGCACGCGCGCGCAAATCGCCGACGCGCTTCGCACGCGGCCGGGCGCGTGCTAATCGCGGCCCGGGCGCCGACCGATGCAACGGCTTGCGGCCCGGGCGCCGACCGATGCAACGGCTTGCGGCCCGGGCGCCGACCGATGCAACGGCTTGCGGCCCGGGCGTTCCGCAAGGCGGCGAGTCGCGGAACCGGCGCAGCACGGCCGGACCGGGCGAGAGAATGCGGGGGCCAGTGGGAGGACAGAGCCAGCCGGATCCGGGCACGCCGGGAGGTCGCGGGATCGTTCACGGCATTCTCGTGCAGCTCGTGGTGCCGGCGGTGATCGGCACCGGCACCGGTGCGTGCGTCGCCGGGGCGTCGTGGCTGGTGGAGGGGCAGGCAGTGCGGGAGCTCGCGCTTCTGCCGGGGGCGCTGCCCGCTCTGCCGTCGCTCGTGGCGCTGCTCGCGACCCTCCTGATCGTGCGCTTCGTCACCCGCGTCGACCGGCCCGCGACGGCCGAGGTCTACATCGAGGTCTTCCACCACCGGGGCAGCCGCATCGCGCTGCGCGAGCTGCCGGGCCGTGTCCTCGCCGCGGCGGCGACCGTCTCGGGAGGCGGCTCGCAGGGGCTCGAGTCGCCGTCGGCGCTGCTCGGCGCGGCGCTCGGCCAGGTGTTGGGCGACCGGCTGCCGCGGCTCGGGGCGTACGAGCGCCGCACGTGGACCATCGCGGGAGCGAGCGCCGGGATCGCGGCGGTGTTCTCCTCGCCGGCGGTCGGCGCGATGTACGGGATCGAGGTGCCGTTCCGCCGCGACGCGGACCTCCCCCGGCTCGTGCCCGCCGCGGTCGCCGCCGGGGCGTCATACCTGACCCGCGCGGCGCTGGTCGGCCCGAGCCATCTCGTGGTGCTGTCCGGGGTGCCGCGGCTCGACGCGGGCTTCGCGCTCGCGTGCGCCCTGGTCGCCGTCGGCTGCGGCGGCGGGGCATGGCTCTTCGCGCGCGCCACCGACCTGCTGCGCGGGCTCGGCCGCAGCGCCGGCGCGGTGCCGCGCGCCGCGATCGGCGGGGCAGCGCTCGCGGCG
>VGTK01000235.1 GCA_016874715.1 Deltaproteobacteria bacterium
GGAGCCGGACGCCGACGCCCCGCCGGCGCGGCGTGCCGCCGCCTCCTCTGTGTCCGCGGCTGGCGTCGCGTGCCGCGCGGCGCACGACGTCGCCGTCACGAGCAGCGCGACCAGCAGGGTGCGCACGAGCACACCCGATCTTCCGCCGCCGCGGCTCAACCGCCGCACAGCTCGCGCAGCTGCTTCGCGTTCACCACCAGATCCCGCCCGCGCCGCACCACCAGCCCGGAGTCCGCGAACTCCGCGAGCGTCTTGGTCACGCGCGCGCGCGACAGCCCGGTCAGCTCCGCGATCTCCTCGTGCGTGAGACGGATCTTCAGCAGGCGCCCGTCGGCGTCGACGACGCCGAAGCCTTCGGCGACGTCGAGCAGCCCCAGCGCCAGCTTGCCGCGCAGGTCGAGCGTGAGCAGCTTCACGGTGCGGACGAAGGTGCGCGAGAAGTAGTCGAGCGTGCCCCGCGTCATGCTCTGGATCACGGCCGGAGGCAGGTCGGTGACGATCGACTGGAACGACCGCACGTCGATCGCCGCGGCGCGCAACGGCGTGAGCGCACTCGCCGTGTCGAGCCGGCGCTCGCCGACCACCAGGTAGCTGCCGAGCAGCGAGCCGGGCTTCGCGAGCGTCACCAGCACGCGGCGCCCCATGCCGCCGGGAATCGACAGCTTCGCGACACCGTCGAGCAACCAGTACAGGCGCACGGCCGAGCTACCGTCGCGGTAGATCACGCGGCCGCGCGGAAAGCTCACCAGCTCCGCCGATTCCAGCAGCCGCTCGATGCTGGGATCGGGCCAGTCGAGGCGGCGCAAGCCCAGCGCCAGCTTGCGCGCGCGGCGCGGGTCGTCGGCGAGCCGTGGTGCCCTGATCTGGCGGGTCTGCGCGCGGGCCATGTCCGGTGCCCCCATGCTGCTCTACGGGATCGCCTGCGCCAGCAGGCGGGCGAGCTTCGCGCTCTGCTTCTCGCGGTCGAACTCGTCGATGGTCGCCTCGTCGGGGTCGATCGCCAGGCGTCCCGCCCGGAAATCCTCCACCAGCGCCTCGAGCGTGCTGCGGATCGCCGCGGTGTCGCGCGGGTCGACCACGCGGCCGAGGCGCGCGCGCTCGAGGATCGACGCGGTCTCGCCCGGGATCGTCAGCGCGAGGATCGGCTTCCGCGTGTAGAGATACTCGCACATCTTGCCCTGGATCTTGATCGCCCCCGAGTCCTCGCGCGGGACCTGGAACAGCATCAGCACGGTCGAGTCGGCGACGTACTGCACGCTCTCGGAGTGCGGCTTGAACGGGTGGAAGCGGATCACGTCGCCGAGCCCCTCGCGCGCGACGAACTCGTCGTAGAGCGGCTGGCGCTTGGCGCCGACGAAGTTGACGCGCAGGATCGCGCGCACGTCGGGACGTGACGTCACCAGGTCGCGCAGTGCGGTCAGGAACGGCATCAGGTCGAAGAGCGTCTCGACGGTGCCGGTGACGGTGAAGTGCAGGAGCCCGGGCTCGAGGAACTTCGGCTCGCGCGTCACGTGCGCGAAGTCCTCGGGGTCGAAGCCGTTGGTGATGACGGCGACCTTCTCCGGCGGACACCAGGGGTACTTGCTCAGGAAGTCGCGTCGCGTCGCGTCGGTGGTGACGACGACGGTGCTCGCCCGGGTGAAGATCTCCTTCTCCCAGGCCTCCTCGCGCGCCTTGCGTCCGGGGTTGCCGGGATACCACTGCTTGCGCCGCGGACCGTCGGTCCACGGGTCGCGCATGTCGGCGACCCACGGCACGCCGAGCTTCCGCGCCAGCGCCGCCGCGAGCACGTTCACCGAGTTCGGCGGCGAGGTCGAGAAGATCACGTCGGGACGCTCGCGGCGCGCGATCAGCAGCGAGCGCAGATACGCCGTGCGCGCCCACACGATCTGCGGATCGGGCACCATGACGCGCGACCAGACGAAGTTGCCGACCGCGCCGAGCTGCCCGTGCCGCTTGACGCGCGCCTCGCGCTCCGTGCGTCCCACGGTCGCGACCTCCGCCTCGTCGGCGCGCACCTCGTCCGTGCGCGCCGCGCCGCTGCCGTTGCCGGCGCCGCCCTTGCCTCCCCCGCCGCCGCGCAGCCGCTTCACGAAGCCGGCGATCTGCGACTCGACGCCCTCCCACTCGACGGTCGGCGTGCGGTACACCGTCACGCCGGGTGGGACGTCGCGCGCGAGGCCCTGGTCCTTCACCGGCGCGTACGGGTTGGTCACGGTGTGCACGACCGGACGCCAGCCGTGCCGCGTGAGATACTTGACGAACTTCGTGACCCGCTGCACGCTGACGCCGCCCTGCGGCGGCCAGCGGTAGGTCAACACCAGGACCGTGCGGCCAGCTCCGGCGGCCGACCGCGGGTCGGTCACGCCGTGCGGAGGCCTGGGGGTGTTCCCGCCGGGAAGGGGGCCGGTGTTCGGAGCGGTCATGTGCCTGTCGAGCTTTCCTGAAATCCGGGCCGCGAGCCAGCCATCGGCACCCGTTCCGTCGCCGGCGCGGAGAAACAGCGCGAATTGTGCCCGCGGGCACAGTGCCGCTCCTTCTGTCGCACGGCCCGTGGACGTATATGAGGCGTCGCGCGCGGCGACGCAAGCGCAAACGTCGAGGCGCGGAGGCGAGGCGTGGAACGAGAGATCCTGTTGAGCGGCATCGGCGGCCAGGGCGTGCAGCTCGCGGCCAAGATGCTGGCGCACGCCGGCATGGTCGAGGGTCGGCAGGTCATGCAGTTCAGCATGTTCATGGGGACGATGCGCGGCGGCTCGAGCGATTGCACGGTGGTCGTCGCCGACGCACCGGTCGAGGCGCCGCCGGTGGTGCCGCACGCGTGGGCCGCGATCGCGATGCACCCGTCGGAGCTCGGCACGATCGAGCGCAAGCTCCGCCCCGGCAGCCTCGTGCTGTACAACCGCACGCTGCTCGCGGCACCATCGTCGTCGTGCCGCCCCGACTGCCGCTGGGAGCCGGTCGACGCGGGGCGCATCGCGGGCGAGATGACCTACGCGCAGGGACAGAGCCTCGTCGCACTCGGCGCGTTCTGCGCGCTGACCGGCATCGTGTCGGCGGGCGCGCTCGCGCAGGGGCTCGAGCAGCTGCTGCCGCCCTACCGCCACCAGACGATCCCGATCAACGTCGAGTGCCTGGCGGCGGGGGCACGCGCGGTCGCGGATCGTGCCGGCAGCGTCGCCGCCTGGCCCGGCGATCGCAGTGGCGAAGGAGGGGAGTGAGCGTGGCCAAGTCCGTCGGCACGGTCCTGATCGACGTCGAGCGCTGCAAGGGCTGCGAGCTGTGTATCCCGGTGTGCCCGCCGCAGGTGCTCGAGATGTCGGTCGCGCTCAACGCGATCGGCTTCCGCTACCCGCTGCTGCGCGACGGCTGCACCGGCTGCGAGCTGTGCGCCGAGATCTGCCCCGACTGGTGCTTCGAGGTCTACCGCAGCGTGCAGCGCGACGGTTCCGCCACGGCGGTCGACCGATGAGCGGCGCCGTGGCGGGGCACCGATGAGCGCCGCCGTGACCGGCACCCGCGGCGCGGGTCCGACGCGCGCGTTCCTCGAGGGCGGCCACGCGCTCGCCGAGGGCGCGATCCAGGCCGGCTGCCGCTTCTACTGCGGCTACCCGATGACGCCGTCCACCGAGGTGCTCGAGTACATGACGCGCCGCATGCCGCAGGTCGGCGGCACGTGCATCAACGTCGAGTCGGAGATCGAGGGCATCAACATGGTGTGGGGTGCGACCGGCGGCGGCGTGCGTGCGATGATCGCGTCCACCACCAATGGCATGAGCCTCATGCAGGAGAGCCTGTCCGAGATGGTGCTCGGGCGGATCCCGGCGGTGGTGGTCAACATGGGCCGCGGCCAGGGCGACTACTTCCAGTGCACGCGCGGCGGCGGACACGGCTCGCACCGCATGATCGTCCTCGCCCCCGGCAGCGCGCAGGAGGCGGTCGACACCGCCCATCGAGCGTTCCACCTCGCCGAGAAGTGGCGCCACCCGGTGCTGATCTACGGCGACTTCATGCTGAGCCACACGTCGGAGACGGTGACCTTCGTGCCGCCTCCCGACACGCTGGCGCCGCTGCCGGAGAAGACGTGGATCACCGACGGCGCGCGCGGGCGCAAGCCGCGGCTGCTGACGTCGCTCGGCATGCGGCTGGAATCGGAGAGCGGGAGCGGCAGCGCCGCCGTGGAGATCGGCCCGGGCGGGCACTCCGGCACCGACACCACGCGCCCGATGCGCGACGCGGTCACGCGCCACCGCGAGATCGCGGCGGTCGAGACGCGCGTCGAGACCGCGTGGCTCGACGACGCGGAGCTCGTCATCACGGCGTTCGGCATGCTGGGACGCTTCGCCCGCTACGCCGCGAAGCTCGCACGCGAGGAAGGAATGAAGGTCGGCTACGTGCGGCCGTACACGCTGGTGCCGTTCCCGTACGAGACGTACGCGGAGGTCGGCGCGCGCGGCATCCCGGTCGCGGTGTTCGAGAACAACGCTGGGCAGATGGTGCAGGACGTGCGCCTCGGCGTCGAAGGCCGCGCGCCGGTGCACTTCATCGGCGAGATCTCGATGGACGGCTCGGGCTTCGGCGTCGGGCCGAAGATCGACGCGCTGCACGTGCTGGAGAGGATCCGCGAGGTGTATCCGCGGCGCGGTGCAGCGTGAGAACGCGCTCAGCCGAGAACGCGCAACACCGTGAGTCGGGAGAAATCTCGATCGTGCGTCACCAGTGCGTCGGCATTCACGGCAAGGGCACTCGCCGCCTGCACGGCGTCCGGCAGCATCAGCTTCAGGGCTGCGCGAAGTCGCGCCGCAGTCGCCGCGATCTCCGTCGTGAGCTCGATGACGTTCCAGGAGGTGAGCACGGCCCGGTAGCGCTCCGCGAGGACATCATCCCCGGCCATGAGCGGACCGGTGAGCACCTCGGCGATGGTGATGGTGGTCACCGCGAACGAGATCTGGCCCTTGGCGTGCCGGTCGAAGAGCGGTCGAAAGCGGCGCGCAAGCGGCGCGCGCCCCTCGAGGGAATAGATGATTGGCGCACTGTCAACGACGACCAGCGCCCCGTCCTCGAGCTTCGCGGTGGTTATCGGCTCCATTCCCCACGCAAGCGGCGGACGGCATCCGCGATGTCGCGTCCCCACATCCCTTTGCCGGAGCCCCGCAGCGGACTGAGCGGGCTTTGCCGAGAACCGGAGACGCCGCGGGCCGGAACGAGAGCTGCGACCGAACGACCATGGCGCGTGATGATCGTGGTACGTCCCTGCTCGGCGTCCGCCAGGAGCCTCGGGAGCTGTGCACGCGCATCTCCGGCGCCGCGCTGCTGGATCTTGCCCATGGCAGAAGTCCGTACAGACCGCACGGTGGTTCGTCAACCTGCGCGAGCCCGGCGCCGAGCCGGGGCACGTACGGCGAACACGAGAGGGGCATCATGAGCGAAGCCTTCACCGGCGGTCCACCCGCATCCACCGTCGAGCCGGGCATGGAACGCGTCTTCACGCGCTCGCCGGTGCTCGGCACGAACACGCACTCGCTCTGCCCGGGCTGCGGCGAGCCCAACGCCGTCCGCGTGCTGATGGAGAGCATCGAGGAGATGGGCGAGCGCGAGAACACCGTCTGCGTGCTCGGCATCGGCTGCTACACCGCGTTCGCAGCACTGATGGACGTCGACTGCCAGCAGGCCATGCACGGCCGCGCGCCCGCGCAGGCGACGGGCCTCAAGCGCGTGCTGCCCGACCGTCTCGTGTTCACGCTGCAAGGCGACGGCGACATGATCACCGAAGGCATCCAGGAGGTGATCCACGCCGCCGCGCGCGGCGAGAAGATCACCGCGATCTGCCTCAACAACGCGGCCTTCGGCGAGACCGGCGGCCACATGACGGCGACCAGCGTCATCGGCCAGCGCACCAAGAGCACGCTCGAGGGCCGCACACCCGAGCGCCACGGCCACCCGATCCGCCTGCCCGAGATGCTGGTCGGCTTCGAGGGCGTGGCGTACCTCGCACGCGGCACGGTGCACACGCCGGCCGGCGTCAAGAAGACGAAGAAGCTGCTCCGCGCGGCGCTCGAGACGCAGCGACGCGGGCTCGGCTTCTCGCTCGTGGAGGTCGTGACGATGTGTCCGACGGGCTGGTTCGTGACGCCCGGCGAAGGGCCGAGGTTCCAGCAGGAGAACCTGCTGCCGGTGTTCCCGGTCGGCGAGCTGAAGCGTCCGCGCGACTTGACCGGCGGATAGGCGCTATAAACGCCCTCTTTCACATAACGCGAGATTATCGGACATCGCGCACACCGGACTGGGGCCCGCCCAGCGCCCGCAAGGTACGGCGCGCACGGCGCGGCGCACGAGTTCACGCACCTGCTCGCACCCATCCTCGCCGAGCGCCGCGAGACCCCGCGCGACGACCTCCTCTCCGCGCTCGCGCACGCCGAGATCGAGGGCGAGCGCCTCGGCGACGAGGCGGTGCTGTCCCACGTCCGGCTGCTCTTCGCGGTCGGCGCGACGACGACCTCACACGCGCTCGGCAACCTGCTCTCGGTGCTGCTCCGCCGCCCCGCGCTCGCCGAGCGCGCCCGCCGCGAGCCGGCGCTCCGCGCCGCGATCGTCCACGAGCTGCTGCGCTTCGAGCCGCCGGTCGCGAACCTGCCGCGCCTCGCGACCGGGCCGCTCGCGATCGCGGGCGTCGAGATCCCGCCCGGTACGATGCTCCTGCTAGGGCTCGCGGCCGCGAACCGCGACCCGCGCGTGTTTCCCGACCCCGACCGCTTCGACCCCGAGCGCCCGATCGAGGACGTGCTGACGTTCGGCTTCGGCGTCAAGTTCTGCCCGGGCTCGCACCTCGCGCGGCGCGAGCTGCTCACGGCGCTCGACGCGGTCCTCGAGCGGCTACCGGGGCTGCGGCTCGTCGACGAAGAGGGGGCCGAGCCGGAGGGAGGGACGTTGCGGCATCCGCGGGCGTTGCGGGTAGTGTGGGTGGCTACCGGGTGATCTGGAAGCCCCGAGAGGTGCGCGCGTCCGCGAATGGCTCGCAGCGACCCCGCCTCGACATCCCAGCGCGGCGTAGCTCTGCTGCGCTCAGCGCGATCACCGTGCGCAGCGGAATCCGACGCCGAGGTGGTCGACGTTCGGCCCGAGAATCGAGCCTGTTTCGACGCTGGCGGATGCCCCCTCCCACCACAGGCCGCCGTAGGTCCATGCCTGTGCGCCGCCGAATGGGCTGTCGGGATCGCGTGTGAGCTCGAGTACGTTCCCGAGCCCGTCGAAAGCTCCGTCGACCGAGACGCAGGACGAACGCGATCCGGTCTCGCTCGGAGCGTTCGTCGGAGTGCCGGGTGATCCCGTATTGCAGTCGCTGGCGCCGTCATCGGTGTCGGGGTCCGGCGTGTCCGTCATGGCGTCAAGCCACTCTCCGGGCGTGAGCAAGCGCTTGCCCGACAGGCGGCACGCGAAGTGCGCCTGATAGCCTGCAAACGATGTCGTGGGGAGGACACCAGGGATAGAGACGGCGTAGATTGGCGCTGCGAAGTTGCCGTCGATCGGGAACGTGGGAGGAATCGCGGCGTGAAAGAACGGCGCGCCGGTGTAGCCGACCTGGACGGCCCCGGCGGCGGTCAGGTCGGCCAGGGTCACGGTTCCAGCCTTCACCTTGGCGATGACGTCGGTTGCGAGAGGCGGAATGTCCCAAGCGCTCGCCTCGTACTTGTCCACGCAACGCCCTCCCGACGGCACCGCATCCGCCGCACATTCGGCCGGTGGGGTGGTGGTCAGCTGCGTCAAGTCCACCACGACCTCCGTGGCTCGACACACGGTGCGCACGCGAATCGTCGCACCGTCGCGCAGCAGGCCAGTGACCCGATCCTTCGCCCCGCAGGCCATCAACGCGCCGTGCGCATCGGTGGCTGCGGCGCAGAGAGCGAGGCCGATCGTCATGCGGATCGCCCAGCGGCAGAGGTCGGTCGACATCGTCATTGCCTTCGTCCAGGAGTGGCCGTCAGCGGATAGGCGCTATAAACGCCCTCTTTCACATAACGCGAGACTATCGGACATCACGCACACCGGACTGGGGCCCGCCCAGCGCCCGCAAGGTACGGAAACGGCCCGCGGTGCACCGACGCGATTGAGAGCCGAGGCACGACGAGGCGCGCCGCGGGTGTTCTCGCCAGAGTGCCGGGCTTCGGGGGTAGGGAATTCGAGCGCCCAACCCCACGACGACGAT
>VGTK01000236.1 GCA_016874715.1 Deltaproteobacteria bacterium
GCCCCCGGCGAGCCCCTCGGACTCGGGCGCGCACTCCCCGGTGCAGCCGCCCTCCCCTTCGCGCTCGATGCCGACCTTCACCGGGCCGTTGCCGAAGCGGAAGCTCTCGCGGTCGGGCGGCGCGATCGCGCCGTCCTCGAGCTGGCTCCGCAGGACCACGGGCAGCTCGGCCGCGGCGCCACCGGCGAGGTACTTGACGGTGAGCGTCGCGGGCACCGCGCCCGGCGCGATCTGCGGCACCGCGGGCAGCTCGACGGTGCCGCGCGCGAGCGGCACGCGGAACTCGGCCACCCGGAACGTCCCGGCGAGCCACTCGCGGTCGTACTCCTCGGGTGTGCCGCCCAGGCGCGCGTAGGGTGCGGCCGGCGTCGCGGTCGGCCGCGGCGTCGCGCCCGGCGTGGGGCGGCTCGCGCCCGGCCGCACGTACCAGATCTCGTAGAGGCCGAGCTTGGCCTCCTTCGGGATCGGCCAGTCCACCGCAGCGCTGCCGTCGGGCAGCCAGGCGAGCGGCAGGTCGTGGCGCGTGTCGCTGCCGAGGTGGCGGATGGAGAGGCTCTGCGGGCGCTCCCCTGGCGGAGCCACCGCGAAGCCGTCGAGCGTCTGCACGCGGAACAGGTTCTTCAGGTGCAGCGTCTCGCCGGCGCGCAGCAGCGAGCGGTCGAGAACGGCGTGGGCGACGTACGGGCCGTTCCAGCTCTCCTCGGGGAGGTCGAAGCGGAACGGCTCGATGCCGGCGTCCCAGCTCGAGTGCACGAAGCTCAGGTCGTCGCCCGACACCGCGGTGACGAGCAGCCCGCCGGTCAGGTCCGACAGCGCACGCGACGCCTGGTAGTCGTGGTACGGGTCGTCGTGAATCCCGTCGCTCGAGCGGCAGGTCGGGACCTCGGCGCGACCCGGCAGCGCGGCGATGCGCGCGATGCCCTGTAAGTCGGTGACACCCTTCCACACCGTCGCGCCGCCGCAGTCGTGGATCGCGACCTGCGCCCCGGCGACCGGCGCCGCGTTCGAAAGCCGCGTCACCAACACCAGCGAGCCGGCCTTCGCCCACTCGAAGTGCACCGCCATGTCGGTGACCAGAGCCGCCGCCGGCACGAAGAGCGGCTGCTTCTTCTCGAGCAGAGCCTCGCCGAGCCGCCGGCTCGCGATCTCGACGACGTAGAGACCGGGCCTGGGAAGCGGAATGCCAACTACCTGGAAGTCGTTCCCCGACAGCTCGGGCAGCGTGAGCGAGCGCACCTCGTCGGTCTTCGGCGCACCCGCGAAGACCGACCGCTCGCGGCCCGCCGCGTCCACCTTGCGGAGCCACGCCAGAACGTCGCCGGCGCGGGTCGCCGGCAGGTGGAGCAGGCTGCCGCCGACGCTCGACGGCGGCGCGGCAGCGCCCGGCGCGGTACGCGCCCCGATGCGCAGCTCCCTGGCACCCACGTCGGTGCCGAGGCTGCGGATGGTCACGGGCAGCGCCGGGTCCGCCGCCAGCTCGACGATCGCGAAGCGCGACGCGAACTTGGCGAGCGGCGGGTCGGCGCCGATCGCGACCTGCAGCGGCGCGAGCTCAGCGGCGTTCACCAGCGAGCGTCCGGCGTCGTCGGTGAGGTCCGCCGGCACCTCGAGGCGCAGCGTCGTCGACTCGGGAAACGGGCCCGGAAAAGAAATCTGTCCGACCGACTGCTCCGGCGAGTCGGGCACCTTCGCCGCGTAGGCTCTGCCGTCCGGCCCGACGAGGCGCACGCGGCTCGCGGCGGCCCACGGCACCTGCGCCGAGAAGCGCAGCACGATCGGGGTGAGCGGAATGCAGCCGGCGCGCGCGTTCTCGCGCTGGCAGCGCATCTCGGCGGTGAACGCTGGGCGCACGGTGTACTCGAAGGTCTGCTCTTCGGTCGTCGCGGCACCGTTCGGGGTCGCGATGCCCGCTCCCCAGACCAGACGAACCGTCGCCTGGTCGGGGAAGCGACGCTTCGCGGCGACGACGATCGCGTCCGGGCTCGTCGGGTCGACGTCCCAGCGCTCGAGGATACGCGCGCGATCGTCGCCACCGACGATGCGCACGCCGACGCGCTCGGCGATGCCGTCGATCGCGAGCGACGCATTGCGCTCGACCGACTCCGCCGTCGCGGGAGCGTCGAGGCGCAGCAGGAAGGCCTGCTCGGCGTCGATCTCCTCGCCCGCCGACGGGTACGTGATCTGAACCGCGGGACCGCCGGTGGAGAACGTCGCGTCCGGCGCCGGCGGCAGCGGCCTGCCGGCGAGGTCCGCGAGGCCGGGACGCTGCGCGATCGAGCAGTCCAGGCCGCCCGGCAGGGTCTTCGGGAAGTCGTAGACCCAGCTGCGCGCATCCACCCAGCGGCCTGCGCCCTGCACCGGGCAGGTGACGATCAGCGGATCGCCAGGGCTCCGCGGGTCGCCGTACGCGACCATCGGGGTCGCGAAGTGCGCGGCGACCTGGCGCACCTGCTTGACGCTGCCCTTCGGCGACAGCTCCACCAGGCCTGGCGCCGGCAACGCCGCCGGAGCCGGCGCGGCGCCGACGGAGCGCACGCCGGCCGGGATCGCGAGCGCAGCAAGGAGAACGGCGAGCGGGAGAAGGGGCCTGCGTCGCTCGACGCCGGTTGGCGACGGCACGGGACGCAGAACCCAACCCCGATCAGCGTCTCACGAGCGCATCGCGGATCTCGGTCAGCAGCACCTCCTCGCGCGTCGGCGCGGGGGGCGCGGCGGGGGGCTCGTCCTTCGTGCGGCGCATCGAGTTCAGGCCCTTCACCAGCGCGAAGATCGCGAGCGCCACGATCAGGAAATCGACGATCGTGTTGATGAAGACGCCGTACTTGAGGACGACGGCCGGCGCGACGTCGGTTTTCTCGCGCAGCGTGGCGCTCAGGTAGGAGAAGTCCACGCCACCGAGCAGGAGCCCGATCGGGGGCATGATGACGTCGTTCACCAGCGACGTCACGATCTTGCCGAACGCGGCACCGATCACCACGCCGACCGCGAGGTCCATCGCGTTGCCCTTGACCGCGAACTCCTTGAACTCGTTGAGTATTCCCATGATTTCCCTCCCTCTGGGCCACGCTCCCGTGTTGCCCCGGCTCACGCCTTCATGCTTCATCCGGGGCGAAGCCGCAAGGGCGCGGCGGCGCACCCGGCGATCGGCCCGTTCAGCGGCTCTGCCGATCGTCGGGCGCGAGCGCGCGCCGCAGCTCCTCGATCTCCGCCGGTGCGGGGTCGCGCAGGCGCCCGTAAAGCAGCACGACGCTGCCGTCCTCGAGCGCGAACGTCTCGGGACGGCGCACGAACGCCGCGCCCAGGCCGCGCCCCGCACGCAGCGCGTCGGCCGGCACCCCGATCACGCGCTGATCCGCGGGGCGGAGGTGGTACCCCGTCGGCTCCGACGTCACCACCACGCCGGCCTGCGCGAGCGCCCACGGGAAGCCGTCGCGCGCATCGACGTGGCTGACCGGGAGAATGCGGTCGCGCAGGTCGGGCAGCGACGGGTCGACCAGGTGCGCGTTGGCGAGCACCTCCTCGTTGAGCAGCTGCGAGCTCGACAGCACGTAGACGCGCTCGTGCCCCGCGCGCGTCAGCGCATCGACCGTGCGCACCAGCCGCCCGACCTCGTCGAGGTCCGCGCGCACGACCGGCGGGTGGGCGACGCGTCCGAAGGCGAGCGCGGCCGGCCCGAGAGACGCCTGCACACCCGGCACCAGCTGCACCGCGAAGTCGATCGCGAGCAGCACGAGCAGCGCCGGTGCGACGACGCGTCCGGCCGCGCGCACGCCGGCGAGCGTCGCGACCGCGACGGCGCCGAGCGCCGCGAGCTGCGGCAGCACCAGGTACTCGTGGTGCGCGGCAAAGCCCTGCGTGCGGCCGAACAGCACGACGACGAGCAGCGTCTGCACGAGCAGCAGGCGTCCGAGCGGACGCGTCGCGGGATGGCGCAGCACGATCACCGCGCCGATCGCGGCCAGCGCGATGCGCAGCCAGCCGAAGTCCCGCGGCAGGGCGCGGGCGGCGTCGACCAGCGGTGACGACCCGCGGCACGCGGCATAGATCTGCCGGTAGTCGGTACCGATCATGGCGAGAGCGCGCGCCCCGCTGACGAGCACCACGACGAGGAGTGCCCCGCCGGCGAGCAGTGCCACGCGCCGGAGTCCGGTGGCGAGCGGCACGCGAGCGCGCGCGCCGAGCCCCTGGCGCAGCACCTGCTCCGCCGCCAGCGCGAGCAGCAGCGCCAGCACGCCGTACGCGTACCAGCGCCGCAGCAGCACCAGCAGCGCGAGCGCCGCCGCCACCGCCGCGAGGCGCCGCGGCGGGATCTCGTCCAGCGGCTCGCGCAGCGCCCACCACACGAGCGGCACGAGGATGCAGCCGGCGACGTCGGGTAGGCCGATCAGGACGGGTAGCCACAGGCGCGGTGCCACGACGATGGACGCGACGGCGAGCGCGACACCGACCGGCAGCGCGCCGAGCGGGCGCAGGAAGGCGCGCTCCGTGAACGAGGCGATGCTCACCGCGGCGGCGACCCCGTAGAGCACGGCGATCGCGAGCACGTACACCAGACGCCCCTCGCCGAGGAGCAGCACCGCCGGGGCGAGCGGCAGCGCGACGAGCTGGTTGTAGTCGTCGCGCCGGATCGTACGCAGCACGGTGGCGAGTGTGCCGAGCGGGTCGTGCGGCAGCCGCTCGGCGATCGCCAGGGTCTTCAGCCAGTACCCCGCCTGGTCCCAGAACGGGATGCTGCGCTCGGCGCTCGCGTACCACGCGACGAACGCCAGCACGGCGGCCATCGCGAGGCCGCCGCCGAGCCACGCCGCGCGCGCCGTCTCGGTCCGCGCCACGACCGCCGCGCGGCGGCGGGCGCGCGGCTTCACGCGCATCCTCTGCTACGCACGGGGATCGTGCGCTTCGCGGTCCGCACCTACCAGCCCGGAGACGAGGAGCAGATCCTCGCGCTCTTCAACCGCGTGTTCGGGGCCGAACGCGGGATGGCGCACTGGCGCTGGAAGTTCGCCGCGAACCCCACGGGCCACCAGATCACGCTCGCGGTCACGGAGGACGGCCGCATCGTCGGGCAGTTCGCCGGGCTGCCGGCCGACGCCGTGTCGCCGACCGGACCGTTCGTCCTCTCGCAGGGCATCGACCACATGGTCGACCCCGACTTCCAGAAGCAGGGTGTGTTCGCCGCCATGACGCGCCACTTCCTCCAGGCCTTCCTCCCGCCCGCACGCGACGTGGTGTTCTTCTCGTACCCTCTGGCACACAAGCACTCGATCGACCAGCGCATCTCGTCGGCGGCAGAGCTCGCGCACCCGGTGCGCGCACTTCGCTTCGACCTCTCGCGCCGCGACTCGTGGCGCGTCGACCGCGGATCGTGGCGTACGTGGCGCGACCGCGTGCGGTGCGTCGAGCGCCTGCCGTCCGGCGTCGACCGCTTCTGGGAGAGGTCGATCCGCCCGGAGGTCGGCGTCGCCATCGCGCGCGACCGCCGCTACCTGAACTGGCGCTACGCCGACTGTCCGGACGTCGAGTACGCGCTGCTCGTCGCCGAGAGCCGCGTGACCGGGCGGACGCACGGCGTCGCCGTGCTGCGCTTCGGCTGGCTCGCGGAGAGCGTGGCGCCGCTGTGCGAGCTCGTCGTGCCGGGCGCCAGCCGCGAGGTCGTGGCGCTCCTGCTCGGCGCCTGCCACGACCTCGCCCGCGAACGCGGGCTCGCCGCCGTGCTCACGTGGATGCCGCGCGGAACGGTGCTGCACCCGGCCCTCCTCGACCTCGGCTACGCGGAGGAGGACACGCCCTTCCTCCTCACGCAGGTCGCCGACACGAACCTGCCGCGCGCCGCCGCGATGCGCGCGCGCTGGAGCTACTCCATGGGCGACGCCGACATCTACTGACGTCCGCACCGGCTTCGCCGACCACGAGGGATGAACCCGCAGGGCGTGTTCAGCTGACGGACCGGTCGGCTCCGCCGAACAAGAACGACGGCCCCGGCAGACGGGCCCACCTACCGGCGCGCGCCGTGCGTGGTCTCGGCGAAGGCCTCGACCCGCTCCGCGTCCGGCAGGTAGATCGCCCGGTACGCGGCGAGCCCGTCGCAGGCGCGCGCGTAGTCGTTGTAGACCAGCTGCGAGCCGTAGCAGGCGAGCGCCGCCTGCTTGACGGCCCAGGACGACGTCACGTCGATCACGTGCGTCGGCACGACCGGAACCCAGCTCTCGTAGGCGAACGAGCGTACCCGTCCGGGGCGCGACGCGAGCACGTCGAGCGTGACGCGCCCCGCGACGTGGTGGTCCGGGTGCATCTCCGGCGCCGCCGGGTGGTACACGACCGCGGGCTCGATCTCCGCGAGCACCGCGACCAGCTGAGCGCGCAGCCGCTCCGCGTCGGTGTGCTGGTCGTCGTGCCCGAGGAAGCGTGGCGCGCGTGCTCCGAGCACCGCGGCCGCGCGACGGCACTCCTCGCGCCGTCGCTCGACGTACCCCGCGGCGGGAAACAGCCCGCGCGAATCGCCCAGCTGGCCGTCGGTCGCGACCAGCAGATGGACGGCGTCACCTCGGCGCGCGTGCAGCGCCAGCGTGGCGCCGCAGCCGACGGTCTCGTCGTCCGCGTGTGGCGCCACGACGAGCACCGGCCCCGCCGGTGGCTCGATCCAGGTCTCGGGATACGGCAGCGGCGCGTCCATGCCGCCGGGCTACCAGCCGCCCCGCCCGGGGTCGAGCGTAAACGTCGCACGCTGCGTGCGCGCTTCGCAGCAGGCCTCGCGGACGATCGCGGACGTCGCGGTGCTGTGCGTTGGGACGTCGCCGGTTGCGCCGCCGCGAACGGGGATGCTACTCCGCGCGCCCTCATGGGATTCCTCTCCGCGAGCTCCTCGATCGTCCGCTTCGACGCCCGCCCGGCGGCGCGCCTCGACCGCGACGCGCTCTGCGAGGCCGTGAACCGGCGCGCGTTCCGCGAGCACGACGAGGACGGCCTGCCGAAGCCGGAGGCGTTCGGCTGGGTTGCGATCCACGACGCGCTGGTGACCGAGCTCGAGCCGAGTGACATCTTCTTCCAGCAGTACGTCGTGCTCGGCTTCCGCTACGATCGCCGCGTGGCACCGGCGAAGCTGGTCCGCCTCGAGACGCGCCGCGCCGAGGCGGAGCGCAGGCAGTCGCAGGGTCTCGAGCGCCTCGGCCGCGCCGTCCGCAAGGAGATCAAGGAAGAAGTCGCCGCGCGCCTCCTGCTCCGCGCGTTGCCGAGCCCGGCGCTCTTCGAGTGCGCGTGGGACCTCGACCGCCACACCGTGTACTTCACCGGCAAGGCGCGTGGGCCGCGCGAGGCCTTCCAGACGCTGTTCCGCGAGACCTGCGGCGTGTCGCCGATCCCGGTGATCCCGTACCTCGCCGCCGAGCGCGTGGGTCTCCCCGGCTCGATCGTGGACGCCGTGCGGGCCGTGGAGCCCAGCCGGCTCGCGCGCCCGGCAGACCCGCCGGCTGCGGCCGCGGCGGCATCTGCAGCTGCGGCAGGGAACGGATCGGGGGTACCCTGGTGAAGGAGGACTTCCTCAGCGTCGTCGAGGCGAAGCGCTTTCTCGGGCGCGAGTTTCTCACCTGGCTGCTGTTCCGCGTCGAGGAGGACGGCGGTCGGCTGCAGGTCGGCGACGACGTGGTCGAGCTGGCGCTCGGCGATCGGGTCGTGATGCAGGAGGAAGGCGAGAAGCAGGCGCGGCTCACGCTCTTCGACGAGGGCGACATGCGGCCCGAGCTCGGCGCGGGGCTCCGCGGTGGCAAGCTGATCGATCGTGCGCGCATCGCCGTGACCCGGGGGGAGCGGCGCTGGGAGCTGAGCCTCGACGGCGGCCTGCTGACCTACGACTCGCTGCGCTGCCCGAAGCTGGGCGACCGCGACGCCGCACTCGCCGACGATCCGCGCGCGCTGTTCGAGAACGACCTGTTCCTTCGCCTCGCGGACATCGAGGAGGTGGTGGGCTTTCTCGACCACCTGTTTGCGAGCTTCTGCCAGCTGCGCGCGTCCGCACGCTGGGAGAACGAGACGTTGCCCCTGCTGCGCGCGTGGGTGTCGGACCTCGGCGCGTAGCCCGCGGCCCGGGTGTCGGACCTCGGCGCGTAGCCCGCGGCCCGGGTGTCGGACCTCGGCGCGTAGCCCGCGGCCCGGGTGTCGGACCTCGGCGCGTAGCCCGC
>VGTK01000237.1 GCA_016874715.1 Deltaproteobacteria bacterium
GCGCTCCCCGCGACCGCACCATCGCCGCGCCGCGCGACCCGCAGGTCGCGTCCCGCTACTCGCGCTCGCCCTCGCCGCAGGAGCGACGCTCGCCGCGCCGTGCGCGCTGCCCGACGGAGCGCAGGCGCGCGATGCGACCGCGGACGCCGCCACGGCCGCCACGGCGGTCGCCGCTCGTCCGAGCACCGGGTGTGGCCAGCGGACCATCGCCACGGGACGCCGCATCGAGCAGACCATCGACGTCGGCGGCGCCGAGCGTCAGTACATCCTCGACGTTCCCGAGACGCTCGTGCCGGGAGAGCCGGCGTCCGTGCTGTTCGACTTCCACGGCGTCGGGCACAGCGGCGCGGGGGTGTGGAACGTGTCGGGCTTTCGGGACCTCGCCCCGCGCGAGCGCTTCATCACCGTCTATCCGACCGGGCTGCCGGTGAGCTTCACGCGCGGCGACCGGACGTTCGCCGGGCCGGGCTGGGAGATCCGCACGCTCGCCCCGAACCGCGACGTCGACTTCACGCTCGCGGTGCTCGACCGGCTCGAGCGGACGTACTGCCTCGACCGCGCGCGCGTGTTCTCGACGGGCTTCTCGAACGGTGGCTTCTTCAGCCACGTGCTCGCCTGCACCCACCCGGAGCGCTTCGCGGCGATCGCACCGGTGAGCGGCGGATGGCTGGCGTCGTGGTCGTGCACACCGTCGCGTCCCGTGCCGGTGCTGATCCAGCACGGGCGCCAGGACGAAGTGATCGACGTCGCCGAGGCGCGCCGCGCGTTCGACGCGTGGCTCGCGATCGCGGGCTGCGCGGCGCCATCGGCTGCGACGGCATCGGCTTCCGCGCCATCGGCCGCGACGGCATCGGCTTCCGCAGCGTCGGACGCGACGGCATCGAGCTCCACCGGTTCGGCCGACGTCACCTGCCGCACCGGCACCGGCTGCCGTGACGGCGCCGCCGTGGTGTCTTGCGAAGGCGACTTCGCGCACCGCTGGCCGCCGTCGGCCACGCAGCGCGTGTGGGAGTTCCTGCGCGCGCACCCGCTGCGGTCGAGCTCGTAGCGCGACGTCGCCGCTCTCGAACGAGCGCAACGGACGTGCGACACAGGCGGGAAGAACCGGGAGGACGACAGTGAGCCTGACGACCATCGCCAACGACACGCTGGAGCTCACCGTGTCGCCCGAGGCCGGCGCGAGCATCGCCGGGCTCGCAGCCCGCGTGCGCGGTGAGCGCGTGCCTATCCTGCGGCCGACGCCGGACGACGCGATCGCGCAGCTGAATTCTTCGCTCTTTGCTTCGTTCGCGCTCGTGCCGTGGTCGAACCGGCTCGCCGACGCGCGCTTCACGTTTCGCGGCCGCACGCACCAGCTGAAGCCCAACACCCCGGACGGCCACGCGATCCACGGCGACGTGCGCAAGCGTCCGTGGCGGGTCGTCGCGCAGACCGCCACGGCTCTCGAGCTCGCCTTCGCGTCGCACGACTTCGCCGACGTGAACTTCCCCTTCCCTTTCGAGGTCGCGCTGCGCTACGCGCTCGACGGCGCGACGCTCACGACGTCGCTTGCGCTGAGCTCGCGCGCGAGCGAGCCGATGCCGGCCGGAATGGGCTTCCACCCGTACTACCGGCGCACGCTGCTCGACCCCGCGGAGCAGGTCGAGCTGCAGGCCATCGCACCGCGTGCCTACCGCGAGCTGGTGCCGCTGCACCCGGCCGTGCCGATCACGCCCGAGCAGGACTTCTCGCGCTGCCGCGCGCTCGGCGACCAGGACTTCGACACCTGCTTCGCGGGCTGGGACGGCCACGCCACGATCACCTGGCCGGGCTCGCGCGTGCGCGCGCACGTCGCCTGCGACGCCACGCTCGACCACATGATCCTGTTCTCCCCGCCCGGCAAGCCGTTCTTCGCGCTCGAGCCGGTGAGCAACGCGAACAACGGCTTCAACCTCGCCGCCGCGGGCGACCCCGACGCGGGGATGCGGGTGCTCGCCCCGCGCGAGACGCTGCACGGCACCTGGCACCTGACGATCGAGGGCTGATCACAGCCCGTGGCGCCGCGCGCCACGGGCCCCGTCTCGGCGGCCCGAAAGGCTGCGGCCCCGGAAGCATGCGCTCCCGGGGCCGTCCTTCTGTCCGCCGGACCGCGCGCGGTCCGGCCTCCCGCGGTGGTCCGTCTACTTGCAGCTCACCGTGCTCGCGGTCGGGTTCAGGCGGCAGACGCCGACGCCGAAGCGCGTCTCGGCGCACTGGCCGGTCTCCGCCGTCGGCGAGTCGATGACGAACGTGGCCCACAGCGGCAGGTCCGCCGGCGTGATGGCGAGGCTCGCGTTCTTGCCACGCACCGTCCACTTGAAGAGGCCCGACACGGCCGGGCTCTTCTTGAACGACACGCCCGTCACGCCCGCGATCGGGCTTAGCCCGCGGTTCACGTACGTCCAGGCGTCGCCTTTCTTGTTCACCTTCCAGCCGATCTTGGTGTTCTTGTCGTACGCGCCGCCGGGGATGATCGCGTCGAGCAGCACCGCCTGGTCCTTGTCCAGAAGGACGATGCGCGCGCCGTTCACGACGGGATTCACCACCGGCGCCGTAGGCACGATCGCCTGTCCGCCGTAGGTGAACTTGTCGTCGCCCGGCGGCGTGTTGATCTTCTGGACGACCAGCTTGCTCTTGGTCGAGGCGATGTTCAGCAGGTCGTTGCACGGGTCGCAGGCGTCGCCGAAACCGTCGCCGTCGCTGTCGACCTGCGCGCCCGGATTGTTGTCGCAGTTGTCGACCGCGTCGCAGAAGCCGTCCCCGTCGCTGTCGGGCGAGCCGGTGTCGCCCGGGCACGCCGCGCTGAAGCCGGTGCACAGCTCCGCGAAGTCGCACGCGTTGGCCGACGCGCGGCACTCGGTCGTGGCAGGCTCTAACGCGTTCACCGGACACAGCTTGCTCGAGCCGTTGCACAGCTCGGCGACGTCGCAGACGTCCGCCGACGCGCGACACGTCGTGCCCGCCGCCTGGACGCCGTCGGCCGGGCAGTTGACGCTGGTGCCGGTGCACTGCTCGGCCGCGTCGCACAGGTCCGTCGCGGCGCGGCACTCGGTGCCGGCGGGTGCCAGCTCGTCGGCCGGACACGCGGCGTCCGCACCGGTGCAGGTCTCGGCGGGGTCGCAGAGCCCGGTCGACGCGTTGCAGACGGTCCCGCCGTTGACGAAGCCGTCGCCGGGGCAGAGCGGATCGACACCGTCGCACGTCTCGGCGACGTCGCAGACGCCGGCCGACGCACGACACGATCCGCCCGCCGGCGCGACCGCATCGGCGGGACACGCGGCCGAGGCCCCGTCGCAGGTCTCGGGCACGTCGCACACGCTCGCCGCGGCGCGGCAGGTCGAGCCGTTCGCCGCGATCTGGCACGTCGATGTGCAGCAGGAGCCGGCGGTGCCGTTGAGCGCTCCCTGGTCGCACTGCTCGGAGACCGACGCGTCGACGGTGCCGTTGCCGCACAGCGAGGTGTAGGTGACCGCGACGAAGTGGCCGTCGGTCGACTGCGTGCGGCCCGGGCTACCCGCGTACTCGCAAGCGCTGCAGCCCGTCGTCGAGCCGTTCTGCTGGCCCTGGCGGACCGCCGCCTCGCACGAGTTCGAGCGCACCGAGCCGTTCCAGGTGAAGGTCAGCGTGTGGTTCTGCCCCGCCCCGTTGCTGACCCGGAAGAGGGTTGCGTTGCTCGACTGGCTGATGCCCACGGACGTCGTGCTGCCGCCGTTGCCGAGTGCACCCGGGTCGCCGAGGGTCAGCGAGCCCGAGTTGAGCCCGAAGTTCGAGCTGCCGGTCACGCCGCTGGTGTCGGCCGCACCCTCGCAGCCCGCGGCGTCGTTAATGCGGTTGATGTCGCCGAGCCGCGACGTGGCGATGTCGAGGCGGTAGCCTCCGACGGCGGTCGCGGTGAACGACACGTTGTGCTGCGCGTTGCCGCTGGTGTCGCGCGTCGACAGGATGCCGATGTCGGCGTTGATGTTCCACGCGTGCCGGCTGGTGAACGTCGTGCCGTTGCTCGGCACGGTGAACGAGACGGTGTTGCCGCAGTAGCCGTCGGCGTCGTTGGCGCCACTGCAGGTCGAGCCCGTCGTGGAGTTGGCCACACTCGAGAGCTGCGCCTGCACTCCCGCTGGGAGCAGCAGGGAAGCGGCGAGCGCCAGCACGAGGGTCCAGGGGATCGCGCGGCCGAGCGACGCCTTGGTTCGTGGGTGATTCATGTGCTCCCCCTGCCCCTGAGGGACTCGGTTTCGGTCCGGGTGGGGCCGGAAAGTTGGTTGTCTTCGTTCCGTTCGTGACGCCGCAGCCGTCGCCATTGTGCTTGCCCCGGCGCTCTGCCGGGGCCGCGAATGACCGGGCCGATTTACTGGGGCACGGATCTCAAGAAACACGGCGCCCGTCAACGCACGATGTCGCGGATGAGCATTTTTCGGCCCACGGGCTGCACCAGTGATTGAATCGCAGGCTGGTCGAGGTCGTCGCGCGGGCGCAGCGGTGGGCATCCGGGCTCGCGCGGGCACAGCGGTGGGCATCCGGGCTCGCGCGGGCACAGCGGTGGGCATCCGGGCTCGCGCGGGCACGGCGGTGGGCATCCGGGCTCGCGCAGGCCCGCCCGGGCCTGCTAGCTGAGCGCGCCATGAGCACGATGGTGCGCGTACGAGCACGCCGCCGCGGCGCGACGAGCGCACTCGCCCTCGCGGTCGCGGGCCTGCTTTCTCTCACGGGCTGCAACGACGCGGCGCCGCCGAGCCCGGCCCCGCGGGCGTCGAGCGACCGCATCGGCTGGCTGGGCCGGGGCTACCGCACGAAGACCCTGGCGGTCTCGAAGGATCTGCAGCGCCTCGCGTGGATCGATCAGCGCGAGAAGGAGTGCCGCGTCGTCGTCGACCGCCGCCGCGGCCGGCTGTTCCCGGGCTGCGCCGCACCGCAGTTCGCGCCGGACGACCGCACCGTCTGGTACTTCGCGGCGACCGAGGCCGGCGACGCACCACGCGTGCACCTGGTGGTCGACGACGCGATGAGTCCGGTCGAGATCGGCCACGAGGGCCGCGTCGCGTTCGCGCGGAAGGGCACGGCCTGGGCCGCGATCGCACCGGCGCGACTCGAATCCGGCGAGGCGAAGGCGGGCGAGGAGGCGCCGAGCCCGCCCCGCCGGATGGTCGCGTTCGGACCGGGCGGGGCGTGGGGGGAATACCCGGACACCACGGCGCCGACGGTGAGCCCGGACGGCGCCCACGCCGCCTGGGTGGCTACCGGCACCGACGGGCTCCACACGCTCTTCGTGGACGGCAAGCTCGCGCGCGCGTTCGGCCGGCCGACGGTCGAGTTCCTGCCGGCGATCAAGGAGACGCGGTCCGGTCCGAGCCTCGAGCCCGAGGCGGCGGTCCGCTACCTGTCGGACGGCTCCCTCGCCGGTGTCGCCCTGGGCGAGCAGGGCTGGACGGTGTTCCACGGCGAGGACACCTGGGCGGCCTACCCCGGGCTGCGGCTGCCGCCCGAGACCGGGTTCCAGATCAGCGGCTCGCCCCTGCTCGCCCGCCCGGCGATCATGGGTGGGTCGTTCGTCACCGCCGCGGACGCACCCGTAGCCTGCTGGTGGGAGCGTCTCGACGGCGACGTCGACCAGTGGCGCGTGGTCTGCAACGGCAAGCCGGTCGACCAGCAGACTTGCAACGCCCCGGCCGAGGGCCAGCCGATCACGCCGACGCCCGACGGGCGCACCGTGATGTACGTCTGCAAGGTCGTCGGCGCGACCGGCGCGGACGGGCTGCCCGACCCGCAGAACCTGTGGGTGGTGGTCGGCGGGCAGAAGCGCGGTCCGCACCGCTTCGTGTGGGGGCTCGACCTGACGCCGGACGGCCGCCACTCGGCCTTCGCCGCCGCCGACTCGGTGAGCGACCCCTGGTTCTACGACTTCGACGGACGGCGCTTCGCCGGCCCCTGGCAGCACGCGTTCCCGCCGAAGATCTCGCCCGACGGCACGTCGGTCGCGTGGGCCGCGAGCCCGCGCGAGGACGGCAGCCGCGTCGACCTGGTGCGCGACGGCGACATCGTCGCGCGCGGCGACATGGTGATGGCGCCGCCGCGCTGGCGCGCCGACGGCAGGGTCGAGTTCGCGCTCAAGCGCGGCCGCAGCGTGCGACGCGTGGTCATCGACTGACGTCCGCGCCGGCTTCGCCGGCCACGAAGGCTGGGCCGGTACGGCGTTCCATCTGACGTCCGCGCCGGCTTCGCCCCGAGCACGCCGGCGTCAGCGGACTCCACCGCCGCGCGCGGCGCGCAGGTCGGCGAGGGTCGCCGACGCGTCGGCCCACCCGGGGCGGAGCTGCAGCGCCGCCTCGAGCTGCGCCTCCGCCTCGTCGAGCCGGCCTTCCTGGGCGAGCGCGATGGCGAGGTTGCGGCGCACGTCGGCGAAGCGCGGGTCGAGCTCGACCGCGCGACGATAGGCCGCGATCGCGTCGGCACGGCGCCCGCCGAGCAGCAGCACGTTGCCGAGGTTGCCGTACGCGTCTGCGTACGACGGGCGCGCGGCGATGCTGCGCTGGTAGGCGACGAGTGCGTCGTCGTGGCGGCCGCGCGCGGCGAGCGCGTTGCCGAGGTTGCTCCACGCCTCCGCGTTGCCCGGCTCGAGTCGGACCGCCTCGTCCAGCATCGCGATCGCCTCGTCCATGCGGCCCACCGAGGCGAGCGTGTGGCCGAGGTTGTTGCGCGCGAACGCGTCGTCCGGCTTGACGGCGATCGCCGCGCGGTAGTGCGCCATCGCCTCCTCGGCACGCCCCTCGCCGAACAGCAGGAGCCCCAGGTTGTTGTGCGCCATCCACGCGCCCGGGTTCTTCGCCAGCGTGTCGGTCCACAGCGTGCGCAGGTCGCGGTAGACGAGCGTCTGGCGCGCCGTCAGCGCGGCGAGCAGCACGACGACGGCCCCGGCCGCGAACGGCGCGGCACGCCGCACGCCCTCCCCCGCGCGCCGCACGGCGCGCGTCGCGAGCGCCGACACGAGCACGATCGGTCCGAGGCTCGCGAGGTACTGGAAGTGGTCGGCGACGAACGAGTAGCGCATCGGGAACACGTCGACGTAGCCGAGCGCCGGCCCGAGCGTCGCGACGAAGAACAGCCACGCGACCAGCGGCCCGCGCCCGATGCGCTCGCGCGCGAGGAACAGCGCGAGCGCGGCGGCCGCGGCGGCCACGGGGAACAGGTGTTGCCACGCGGCGCCGGCGTCGATCGTCCAGCGCGGGTAGACGAAGACCAGCGGCGACGGCCACGCGAGCTTGCCGAGGTAGAACCACACCGCGCGACCGGCGATCAGCGTGCGCTCGACGAACGACAGGTCCCAGTCGCGTCCGACGGCGCCGACGTGCGCGCTCTCCATGCGCACCGTGACCAGCGCCAGCGCCGCGCCCAGCACGAAGAACGGCATCAGCCACGCGACGTCGCGTGCGCGCACGCGCTCGCGCTGCCACCACAGAAGAAGCAGCAGCGCCGCCGGCAGCGTGCACACGACCGTCTTGGCGAGCAGCCCGAGGAGGAAGAGTGCTAAGGCGAGCGCCCAGGTCGCAACGTGCCCCGCGTCCGCGGTCGGCGACCGGTCCTGGCGAGCCAGGCCGAAGCCCGCGAAACGCAGGTACGCGAGCATGGAGCCGAGGTAGAGCACGCCCGACAGCGTGTTCTTGCGCTCGGTCGCCCAGGCGACCGACTCGACGTGCACCGGGTGCACGGCGAACAGCGCCGCCGCGAGCAGCGCGCCCGGAACGGCGAGCGTGCGCAGCACGCGCCACACCAGCACGGCGCTGGTCGCGTGCAGGAGGACGTTCACCAGGTGGTAGCCGAGGGGCGCCGCACCGCCGATCTGGTAGTTGAGCCAGAGACTGGTGAATGTCAGCGGATAGTACTGCGGCACCGCTCCCGGCTCGAGCCAGATGCGGCCGAGCCCGGCCAGCGAGCGCAGCGTCGTGTTCGCGGTGACGTAGTCGTCGTCGTCCCAGACGAAGCCGTTGCCGAGCGCCGGGAGGTAGGCGAGCAAGGTGAGCAGGAAGAGGCCCAGAGCGGGTAGTGCGGGCGACCACGCCGAGACCGGTGCCCCGCCACGGGCTGCCGGCGCAGCACCCGGAGCTCCCGGTGCCCCGCCACGGGCTGCCGGCGCAGCACCCGGAGCTCCCGGTGCCCCGCC
>VGTK01000238.1 GCA_016874715.1 Deltaproteobacteria bacterium
CGCCAGCGGCGCGGGCACCCGTGGCACGCGCGACGCGGACGCGCCGGCGCCGCGGCCGCGAGGCAGATCGTCGCAGCGGCAGAGCGTCGGCGAGGCGATGATGAAGAGCGCGGCGCGCTCGGCCAGCACGGTGATCGCGCGCGAGGGCACCAAGCTGGGCGCGAAGCTGGTACGCGGAATCCTGGGCTCGCTGTTCGGCGGAAAGTAGGCGGTCCGTCGGAGGAAGACGCCGGCGCGTCCACCGTCCGGCGTGGCCGGCGAAGCCGGTGCGGACGTCAGTCGTCGTCGTCGTCCGCCGGCCAGCGCTGCGACAGGTCGATCACGAGCTCGGGGAGCGACTCGGGCGCGAAGAGATCGTGGTGCAGGTAATGCCCGGTGGGCTCCGGCGTCCCTCCGGAGGAGAGCAGGAAGCGATCGAGCGTGCGCGTCATCGGATCGACGATCCAGTACTCGGGCGTGCCGATGGACGCGTACCAGCCGAGCTTGACCACGCGGTCCCCGCGCCGGCTGCTCGGCGACACCACCTCGACGGCGAGGTCGGGCGCGCCGCGGTGGAGACCGCGCAGCGGCAGGCGTCCGCGACGTCCGCGGTAGAACTGCACGTCGGGCATGACGCCGCGGTCCTTGCGGATGCGCACCTTGTAGCCGGACGCGAACGCGAAGCCGGCACCGCGCGGGTGCGCCCAGTTCGTCAGGCTCGTCACCAGCCAGGTGACGACCCACTCGTGGAACTCGTTCGGCACTTCGATCTCCAGGAAGTGACCGTCGACCAGCTCGCGCAGGTCGTCCTCGTCGAGCGCGAGGAAGTCCGGCCAGCGGTGGGGACCCGCGGGCAGGCGGTCGGCTTCCGGAGCCATGGGTCGGAGCGTGCTCCCCCGGCGGCGGCCGCGCAAGGGCGCCGGAGGCATGGCTCGCGAGGCTGGCGCGGTGCGTCGGTCGATCGCTTTACGGTGCGCGCGGTCCGTCGTAGGAAGCGTGCATGGAGATCTTGAACGGCATTCGCGTCATCGAAGTCACCGAGTGGGGCTTCGTCCCGTCCTGCGCCACGGTTCTCGCCGACTGGGGCGCCGACGTCATCAAGGTCGAGCACCCCGCGCGCGGCGACTCGATGCGCGGCCTGATCACCTCGGGCATGATCCCCGGTGCGAAGGGCGTGAACTTCTTCGTCGAGCAGCTCTTCCGCAACAAGAAGAGCGTCGGCATCGACTTCACCAAGCCCGAGGGGCTGGAGGTTCTCTACAAGCTCGTGGCGAAGGCGGACATCTTCGTGACGAGCTTCCTGCCCGAGGCGCGCGAGCGGCTGAAGATCACCTACGAGGACCTGAAGAAGGTCAATCCCAGGATCATCTACGCGCGTGGCCACGGCCAGGGGCAGAAGGGTCCCGACGCGAACCGCGGCGGCTACGACGGGCTCTCGTTCTGGGCGCGCGGCGGCGTCGTCGACGTGCTCACCCCGCCGGGCCAGCCGTTCATCCAGCAGCGCCCGGCGTTCGGCGACTTCACCGGCGGCATGTTCCTCGCGGGCGGCATCGCGGGCGCGCTCTTCCACCGCGAGCGCACGGGACAGGGCATCGAGGTCGACGTGTCGCTGCTCGGGGAAGCGGTGTGGATCCTGTCGCCGGACATCGTCGCCGCGATGACCTACGGCTTCGAGCTGCCGAAGGGCGGGCAGGGCGGCACGCCGAACCCGCTGGTCGCGACCTACGAGTGCGGCGACGGACGACACCTCGTGCTCATGATGCTGCAGGTCAACCGCTTCTGGCCGATCTTCGCCAAGACGATCGGGCGCGCGGATCTGCTCGCCGATCCGCGCTTCAATCCCGACGCCGAGCGCGCGAAGAACGGACCCGTGCTGCTCGAGGAGCTGCGCGCGATGTTCAAGTCGCAGCCGCGCGCCCACTGGGCGGCGCTGCTCAACGCGTCGGAGTGCATCTGGGGGCCGGTGCAGACGCCGCTCGAGGTCGTCGAGGACCCCCAGGTCAAGGCGAACGGCTACATCCTCGACGTCGAACACCCGGAGCACGGCACGATTCGCGTCGCGGCGAGCCCGGTGCAGTTCGGAAACGAGCCGCCCTCGGTGCGGAACCACGCGCCGGAGATCGGTGCGGACACCGAGACCGTACTGCTCGACGCGGGGCTGTCGTGGGAGGAGATGGGCACGCTCAAGGACGGCGGCGTCATCTCGTAGGGTCGCGCCCCGGGCCGCGGCCGGCGCGGTCCCGGCACGACGCCGCGCCGGCTGCCGCGAATGCGAGCAGCAGCGGCTCGGTGAACGGCAGGCGGAAGCGCAGCACCGTCTGGAACGGGACGTGCGCGAGTGCTGCGAGCAGCACGCCCGCGGCGAGGAGCGCGACGAGCGGCCGATCGCGGCGCCACAGCGGCGCCGCTCCGAGAGCCGCCAGCGCGCCGAGCCCCACGAACCACGCGGCGCTCACGAACACCGCGAGCCGGCTCTGCGCTGCGGGGTCGAGCCACGGGCGGAAGAACGCGGCCGCGTTGCGCGCGAGGATACGCACGGCCCGCGACGGATCGGCGGCGAGGTTGGCGCTCGCCGCCTCCCACCACTGACGGTTGCGCGCGCGCGGCGACGCCGCGGTGCCGAGCCCGGCCTCGCCCGCGAGCCGCTCGAGGTCCGCCTCGAGCGCGCGGCTGTCGTCGGCGAAGCGCGCCGGCGCGGTGCTCGCCAGCATCGCGTGCAGGCGCGGGTGCGTGCCGCGCCACGCGTTGTACCCGCCCGCGTCGTTGACGAGGATCGGCTCGCCGAAGCGGTGCCAGTTGCGCACCGTCCACGGTGCGAGCGTCGCCGCGAGCGCGAGTGCGGCAGTCAGCACGACGAGCCCCGCACGGCGCGCGTGCGCGGTCGCGTCCGCGCCGGCACCGGTACCGGTACCGCCGAGCGCGGGCAGCAGCAGCCAGGCGGGCGCGACGGCGAGCGAGCCCGGACGCGTCAGGCACGCGAGCCCGAGCGCCACGCCGCCCGCGCACGCGAGCGCGACGGCGCGTCGCTCCGCGTCTCCGGCGGCGCGCGCACGCAAAAGCGCACACAGCGCCGCGGTCAGCAGCAGCGTCGCGAGCGGCTCGGTGGTGACGTCGCTCGACGCGAGCACGAGGAACGGGTCGATCGCCACCAGCGCCGCGGCGAGCAGCGCCGCGCGGCGTGCACCGCCGCCGAACAGGAGCAGGACGAGGGCGGCCGTGAGCGCCGCGGTGGCGACGTCGCACAGCGCGAGCGCGAGCTTCGACGCGACGACGATTCGCGGGTGGCAGAGCGTCGTCCCCGCGAGGAAGAAGGGCAGGCCGGGCGCGCGGAAGAACGGCAGGCTGCCGCGATCGGGGTAGCGGCCGTCCTCGCACAGGGTCGCCGCGGTGTCGACGTAGTCCTGCGCGTCGCCGAAGCGCAGCGTCGCCGGGCCGGTCGCGGCGATCGCCGCCAGCCGCACGGCGAGCGCCGCGAGCACGATCGCGACGAGCCACGGACGCAGGCGAACCGGTTCCACGCGGACGACAAAGCCGACGTCCGCGAAAGCCGCAAGGCCCGTGGCCGGCGCGGGCCCGTCGGGGCCCGTGCGGCGGGGCCAACGCGGGTTGCCACGCGCACCGGGGCCGTGACCACCGCGGTTGCCACCGCGCGCCGGAGGTCCCGTGAAAACGCGGCGCGCGATGCGGCATCCGGCTTGCGGAGACGCGGACGTCGACATGGACACCGCATTCCTCTCGCTGGCGCTCGCCGCCTCGGCCCTGATCCTCGCCGTGGTGTGCGCGGCGGCGATGGCCCCCGATCCCGACGCCGACGAGCGCGACTGACGGCGCCCGCCGCGGCCGCCTCGCCGCGGTCGCGCGGCGCTTCCACGGCCGCGGACCGCACGCTAGACACGCCGCATGCCGCGACACGAGCAGCGCGCCGACATCCGCCTGACCGACGGCGACTTCTACGCCGGCGAGCCCTTCGAGCAGTACGCCTGGATGCGCGCCAACGCGCCGGTGTACTTCGACGGCGAGGTCTGGGGCGTCGCGCGCCACGCCGAGGTGCAGGCCGTCTCGAAGGATTCGCAGACCTTCTGCAACAAGCACGGCATGCGGCCGGACTCGCCGCCCGTCCCGTCGATGATCAACATGGACGACCCGGAGCACAAGCTGCGCCGCGGGCTCGTCAACAAGGGCTTCACGCCACGCCGCGTGGCGGACCACGAGCCGCGCGTGCGCGAGGTCTGCCGCGAGCTGATCGCGAAGGTCGCACCGAAGGGCCGCTGCGACTTCGTCGCCGAGGTCGCGGCGCCGCTGCCGATGATCATGATCGGCGACATGCTCGGCGTGCGCCCCGAGGACCGCGACATGCTGCTGCGCTGGTCCGACGACATGATCAAGGGCTCCGCGGCGTCGGCGCCGGTCGAGCTGCAGATGGGCGCCGTGAACGCCTTCACCGAGTACGCGGCGTACAACAAGGAGGTGGTCGCGGACCGTCGCAGGCGCGGACCCGGCGACGACCTGATCAGCGTGCTGGTGCACGCCGAGATCGACGGCCACCGGCTCGACGACGACGAGCTGCTGCAGGAGAGCCTGCTGATCCTGATCGGCGGCGACGAGACCACGCGCCACGTGCTGACCGGCGGCATGGAGGCGCTGCTCCGCAACCCGGGCGAGAGGCGGAAGATCCTCGCCGACCCGAACAAGCTGCCGCTCGCCATCGAGGAGATGCTGCGCTGGGTCACGCCGATCAAGAACATGGCGCGGACGGCGACGCGCGACGTCGAGCTGTGCGGCGAGACCCTTCGCGCGGGCGACAAGCTGCTGCTGCTCTATCACTCGGCGAACCGCGACGAGCGCGTGTTCGACGATCCGCAGCGCTTCGTCGCGGATCGCAAGCCCAACGACCACCTCGCGTTCGGCGGCTACGGTGCGCACTTCTGCCTCGGCGCGAGCCTCGCGCGCCTCGAGCTGCGCGTCATGTTCGAGGAGCTGCTGCGCTGGCTCCCCGACGCGACCCTCGAGAGCGACGCTGCGCTGCCGCTCCGTCCCTCCAACTTCATCGTCGGCATCGAGCGCATGCCGATCGCCTTCACGCCGCGCGAGCTGCACTGAGGAGCCGATGTCCGCCACCACCGATACCCCGACGCTCTCGTTCTGGTTCGAGTTCGCGAGCACCTACTCCTATCCCGCGGCGATGCGCGTCGAGGACGCGGCGCGCGCGGCCGGCGTGCGGATCGAGTGGCGGCCGTTCCTGCTCGGTCCGATCTTCGTGGCACAGGGGTGGAACGATTCGCCGTTCAACGTCTACCCGGCGAAGGGCCGCTACATGTGGCGCGACCTCGCGCGCGTCTGCGAGCCGCTCGACCTGACGCTGCAGCACCCGTCGGCGTTTCCGCGCAGCGGCCTCGTGGCGGCGCGCGTCGCGCAGATCGCGATCGACGAGGGCTGGGGGCCGGACTTCGTGCGCGCGGTGTACGCCGCGAACTTCGCCGAGGACCGCGAGATCGGCGAGGTCGACGTGATCGCCGAGATCGTCGCGTCGCTCGAGCGCGACCCCGACGCGGTGCTCGCGCGCGCGACCACGGCGGAGAACAAGGAGCGCCTCAAGCGGACCGGAGAAGAGGCGGGCAGGCTCGGCATCTTCGGCGCGCCGAGCTTCGTCGTCGGCGAGGAGCTGTTCTGGGGCAACGACCGCCTGGAGGACGCGCTCGCCTGGGCGGTGCGCGCGCGCTGAGCTCGACGAGCTCCTCAGCGCCAGAGGATCGGCACCCGGTAGGCATCGAACGCCGCGTCGTGCGTGATGATCGGGAGCCCTTCGCCGAGCGCCTGCGCCACGAGGATGCGGTCGAACGGATCCCGGTGGTGCGGCTCCAGGTCGCGCACGCGAAGCGTGTGCGCGATGTTGACCGCCAGATCCGTGAAGCCGAGCGAGCGCGCCCCGTCTGCGATCGCGGCGACGTCTCCGTCGAGCTTTCCGAGCGCCGCCTTGATGGGGATCTCCCACGTGCTCGCCGCGCTCACGAAGACCTCGTTCGACAGGTCACGCAGCGCTCGGACGTTCGGGCGGGAAGGCGGTCGGGGCGTGCAAGCGTCCACAGGAGCGCGTGCGTGTCGGGGAGGAGCCTCACGCCTTGCCTTCGAAGGCGTCCAGGATGTCGTCGGGAAGCGGCGCGTCGAAATCCTTCGCGATCCGGATCTTGCCGCGCAGAGCCCCCAGCTTGCGTGGCGTTCGTCGCTTCGTGATCGGAACCAGCTTCGCCACAGGCTTGCCGTGTCGCGTGATGACGACCTCCTCGCCGTGCTCGACGCGCTCGAGTAGTCGCGAAAGCTGGGTCTTTGCCGCGTGGACGTTGACGTCCATCACTCCTCCGGGGTTCTGACCAGTCGGACTAGACCAGAGCTCCGGCCCTGGCCAGCCCGTCAGACCTCGAGCCCCGCCGCGCGCATGAGCGCCAGCGCGTTGCTCTTCTGGACGATTCCCTCGCGCATGCGGTAGTCGAAGCGCATCTCGCCGTCCTCGACGTGGTCCGCGAAGTGGACGTTCGCCATCGGCCGCGGCGCGCGCGGCGTGATCTGCGCGAGGGCCAGGTCGTGCGTCGTCACGAGCCCGATCGCGCCGCGCTCGAGCAGGTGGAAGATCACGGCTTCGGACCCGATGCAGCGGTCGTGCGAGTTCGTGCCGTGCAGGATCTCGTCGAGCAGGAAGAGCAGCGGCAGCGGGCCGCGCCCGAGGTCGGTGATCTGCTTGAGGCGCAGGATCTCGGCCTGGAAGTGCGAGCGCCCGTCGAGCAGCGAGTCGGCGATGCGGATCGACGCGCCGACCGCGAGCGGCTTGCAGCGGAAGCGCGCCGCGCGCACCGGTGCGCCGGCGAGCGCCAGCGCGACGTTCAGCCCGACCGCGCGCAGCATCGTGCTCTTGCCGGACATGTTGGAGCCGCTGACGACGAGCGCCGCCAGGGCGTTCGAACCGAGTGCCAGGTCGTTGCGCACGCAGCGCGCCTCGAGCAGCAGCGGGTGGCCGAGTGCGATCGCCTCGACCAGCGGGCCGCCGTCCTCGACGATCTCGGGGAAGACGTCGGACGGGTGCTCGTACGCGTAGCCGGCGAGCGAGCCCAGCGCCTCGACCTCGGCCAGCGCCGCGATCCAGCGTCCGATCTCGCGCCCGTGCCGCGCCCGCCAGCGGTCGATCACGCACGCCAGCTGCACCGGCCACAGCAGCACCAGCGACACCGGCAGGAAGAGCAGGTTGCGCCCCGAGTCGTTGAGCTCGATGCGCCGCTGCAGGCCACGGATCAGGCGCGACGCCGCGACGCCGTCCTCGCGCAGCTCGCCGGCGAGCCGCACCAGCAGCGGGCTCGCGAAGCGCTCCGACTCGAGGCGCAGCAGGATCGCGCGCAGCATCGTGAGCTCGCGCCCCGCGCGGTCGACGCCCTTCAGCGCCGCGTCCATGCGCTCGCGGATGAAGAGCAGGAAGGCCGTCTGTAGGCCAGCCGCGACGATGAACGGCGTGATGCTCGCGTGCGGGCGCAGCGACAGCCCGAGCGTGCCGAGCGTGAGCGCCGACAGCACGGCCGCCGCCGCCGGCACGGTCCAGCCGGTGAGCGTCGACGGGCGCGCGCCCCACGCGACCAGACGGTCCGGAGCGACCTCGGCGCGCAGCTCGGCGGACGACGCGGCGAGCTCCTCGCGCAGATCGAGCCGCGGACGCAGCTCCGCGACGGCTTCCTGTCGGGCGCGGATCGTCGCCGGATCGGCGGGGGCCGCGAGCCACGACGCGAGCACGCGCTCGCCGGTCTGCGTGCGCGTGTCGCACACCAGGTCGAACAGCGAGCCGTGCCCGAAGAGATCGAGATCCGCGGCGTACGGATGATCCGGCGCGACGAAGTCGGTGCGCGTCGTGCCGGTTCCCGGCCAGCGGTCGTCGAGGCGCGCGAGGCCGCGCTCGTAGTAGCGCACCGCGCCGCGGCCGCGGTCGCGCTGGTGCTGGATGCGACCGTGCCGCAGCACGAGGCCGACGAAGGCGAGCACCGGCAGCAGCAGGGTGATCGCCGGCAGGATGGCACGGTCGAGCGCCAGCCACGCGATCGCGACACCCGCGACGAAGGTCGCGAGCCGCGCGAGCGACGTGCGGCGGTGTGCCGCTTCGGCGAGCGCGAGGCTGGCGCGCCG
>VGTK01000239.1 GCA_016874715.1 Deltaproteobacteria bacterium
TGCGACGGCGGCGCCGGCGAGGAGCTGGCTTGCCAGCGCCGCCGTCGAGCGTCGGCGGGTCGGCCGGTGCGTGACGCGCGTCGCGCGCGTCACGGGTTGATCCGCACCCCCGGCGGCGTCCAGCCGCCGCCGTCGACGTCGACGAACAGCGGGTTCGTGAACGCCATCGCCAGGATGCCGTTCTCCCCGAGGTTGCCGTCGGTGAGGTTGGCGAGCGTCGTGTTGCCCGCCTGCTGCAGGTCGTTCGGCACGACCGGGAACATCGGGCGCGACACGCCGTCGGTGCCACGGATGATCGCGACGATCCACACGTCCCCGGTGAGTCCGGTGAGGCTCAGCGTGGCCGTGGTCTCGAGACGCTCCGCGCCGGGTACCGACGGCAGCACGTCCACCGTGGAAAGCGTGAAGTCGGTGCCGGCATCGAGCGTGTAGTCCGGCGTCGTGCTGTACGCCTTGACGCTGACGAGCCCGGCTCCGGACTGGCGCATCGTGGTCGTGCGGGTGGTCGTCGAGTTCACGTAGACGTCGATGCGGTCGAACTCGGCCCAGATCGGGCTCTGGATGTCGAAGGTCACGTCCACGGCGCCGTCGGTCGTGGTGATCAGGGTGGGCAGGCCGAGCTCGAGGCCGCCCGTCTGGCCAGTCGATGCGGCCGACGTCGTGATGCGCACGATCGGGCCGTTGGTGCCGAACGCGCGCCCGGCGTTCAGGTTCGACGACAGCGTTTCGGCGATTCCACCGAGCGTGCCCGGATCGTCGGACGGCGACGCGATATAGGTGCGCGGCCCGCCCGACTGCGTGGTGATGCGCTTGTGGGTATCCGAGTTGGCGACGGCCGTCCGCAGGATGCCCTGGTTCAGCATGTTGAACCAGTCGCCGAGGTTGCGGCCGAAGAGGTCCGACGCGAGCGCCGCCCGGCTCGCCTCGATCCAGATCTCGAGCGCGTCGAAGGTGTCGGTGAAGAAGTTCGTGACCAGGGGGTCGAGACGTCGCACCGAGGCCGGAACCGCCGACTGGGGCGGCGTCAGGCCGGTGTCGATGGCGAGCCCGGAGTTGCCCCCCATGCCGAAGAAGCTGTGGATGTGGTTGATCTGGACCGTGTCCTGGCCCGGATCGGCGTGCGCCGCGGCGATGATCTGCCCCGGCGTCAGGCTGTAGCTGCCGTAGGCCGGGAAGTCCTGGCCGTCGGTCGCGGCACCGCCGTGGTCGACGCTGCCGCCGTTGACCTTCGAGGGGTCGATGGTCATCGGCCACGCGTTGAAGTGCCCGTAGTCGAAGGTCGTGATCTCGCCGCTGGTCGCCACCGAGATCAGGCCCGACGCGCCGAGCGAGGCGATCGTCGGGTTGAAGTCCTGGCGCGACTCGTGGTCCGAGGGCGTGAAGAAGTCCACGCCCTCGGCGAGCATCGACACCACGCGCTCCACCCGGGTGACCTTGCTGTCCGGGCTGTCGATCGAGTGCACGTGGAAATCGCCGCCGATGAAGCCGGTCGAGTCGACGACGCGCGCGATCTGCAGGCTCACAGGCGTCGTGGCACCGGGGTTCACCGTCACGCTCGCGGTCGCGACCGAGTACTCGGGGCCGTGCGACACGACGACCTGGTAGCTGCCGGGCTCGATCTCCGACGCCCCGGACAGGCCGTCCGGTCCGAGGAAGAGCACGCGCGCCACACCGTACGGCGGGGTGTCCTCGCCGATGTTGCGCAGCACGCCCGTGCGGTTGTTGATCAGGCCGAGAATCGTCTGCGTGTTGGCGAAGCCGGGGCTGGGATCGAAGCCCACCAGCGTCGCCTTGGCGGCGATCGGGTCGCCGTTCTCGTCGGTCACCGCCACGTCGATCGCGCCCGTGGCGGGGAGTGCCACGTCCAGGGTCGCGGTCTGGTACGGCACCACCGTCACCGGGTTCAGCGCAGGGGTCTCGCCGCCCCCCTGGTACAGCGTTCCGTCCTCGCCCGCGACCACGTTGTAGGAGCCGCCGGCGACGGTCAGCGAGTAGCGGCCGAGGGAATCGGTCACGCCCTGCGTGACGACGTTGCGCGACATCACCGCGCCGAGACCGACACCGGGCCCCTCGGCCGTGCTGCCGAGCACGGACACCCGGACGCCGTCTGCGGGGACGCCGCCGATCAGCACCGTGCCCTCGATCCGCCCGACGCCGAGGTACTGGAACTCGTTGCGCGCATCGACGATCGCCGAGACCGACCCGTCGCCGACGACGAACCACCGCGTGAG
Source organism: Deltaproteobacteria bacterium (assembly GCA_016874715.1). GTDB lineage: Bacteria > Desulfobacterota > Binatia > UBA12015 > UBA12015 > VGTK01. The sequence continues at coordinate 2,232 of VGTK01000239.1, forward strand.
GGTGAAGCGATCGCCGGGATTGCCCATGGCTGCCAGCGGGAAGTTCTGCGTCGCGCTGCCGATCAGCGCGAGGACGGTCTCCGCGCCGAGCAGCGGAACGGTGACGCCCGCCGTCGAGAACGACGACGAGCCCGACACGTCGTGTACGTAGCCGTAGGAGACGCCGGACGCCGCACCGTACGCGCCGTACGCGACCAGGTTGCAGGGATTCGCCGCATTCCCCAAACAGCTCGTGCCGACCAGCGGCTCGCCCATCCCGTAGCCCGTCTGGAACGTCTCGATCTGGCCGGAGCCGCCGATGTACTCGCCGAAGAACACGCTGAACGGCGCGCCGCTCACGTTCTGCACCGTGGTCTCGACGCGTACCCAGTTGCGTCCAGGCTCGAGGATGTAGTCGGTCTGGACCTCGACCGGCAGGTCGATGTCGTTCGCCGCCGCCGGGAACACGAAGCCGAAATCAGCCACGACCGAGCTCGGGTTGACGAAGTCGAGCAGGTCGTCGACGCCGGTCGCGCGCAGGATCGCAGGCTGGCCGTCGCTGCCGTCATTGAGGATGGTCAGGTCCGTGTAGTGTGCGACGTTCTCGATGTTGAGCGACGTCGCCCACTCCTCGAAGTTGTCGCGCTCCGGATCTCCCGGTGCGCGCACGAGATCGGCGTCGATGATCTGGCCGCCGAACTGGCCGACGTTGAGGATGTTGCGCTGGATGCTCTGCACGACGACGCGAATCTTGTCGTTCTCGAGCAGGTAGTCGCCGTTGCGGCAGCGGCTCAGCGGCCCCTTCACGCACTCGGTCGCGGCGCTGGTGACCTGCTTGACGGTCGCGGTACCGCCGGGGCCGCGGCCGTACTCGGCGAAGACGATCCGGTCGATGCCGTCGTCGTGGCTGCCGACCAGGCAGCCGACCAGATTGTTGCTCGTGGTGACACCGGTGCAGGGCGCGCCGAACGGCAGGCCGGCAACCGCCGCGTCCGGGCAGAAGCCGCCGATCTTGCCGGCGGCGATCGTGCGCAGCTGGTCGACGCGCGCGTCGGTCTCGTCGTCGCAGTCGGTGTCGGCGGCCAGCCGGCCGCGTGCGACGTCGTCCTTGCAGGCGCGGATGAGGTCGTGCTTCTTGAACGCGAAGTTCGTCGCCTTCGGCGCCGCGTTCTTCTGGCAGTCGCGCGGTGCGCCCGTCACCGGGCCCGAAGCGTCGAACAGCGTCCCGACCAGACGCGACGCCGCGTCGAGGTGCGCGTCCGCCTGGCACGCCGCCAGGTCGGTGACGGTCGACACGCCGTAGCACGCGTCGCCGAAGACCAGGCCCGCGACCGACGCATCGGTGCACTTCCGGGCGAGTCCCTTGCGGAGCTGGCTCTCCGCGCGGGCGAGCTTGTTCGCCGTCGCGCTCTCGACCGTGCAGTCCGTGCCTGGCGGCAGGACGCCGCGCGCGATCAGGTCGCGGCAGCGGCGCAGGGAGCGCGTGACGTTCTTGAAGTACGAGCGGCCCTGACGCCCGACCTCCTTCTGACACGACTGCTCCGCAGGTGGCAGCTCGGCCGCGGCCGGGACCGCACCGAGAGCGAGCACCGCGCAGAGTAGCAAGGTCAGGCGTGAGGGGCGGCTGTGGGGGTCTCGCATGTGTCGGTCCTCGTGGCGGGAAGCATGGGGCCATTCCCCGACGCGGAACGCGTCATTCGATGATCAGACGATCGGTGCTCAGACGATCACTAAACGGGCACGCCGGTGGTGTCTGTCAAGCGGTGTAAACGTTTTTTTGACGTCAGCTCCGGCGCGCTCTCATGCCCGTACGCGGCCTCCTCACCCTTCGTTGGCCGCTTCGGCAGGTCTTCCCACCCGTCGATCTTCCGCATCTTGATCTTCCCGCTTCGTGGCAAGCCGAACAGCAGCAAGAGCACGGAGTTCTCACCAGGCAGGCTCGCCTGCGTCCTGGTCCGGCGACGGAACTCCTCGTTGATCCGCTCGAGCGCGTTGGTCGTCCGCAGCGCCTTCCACTGCGAGGTCGGGAAGCGCAGGAACGTGAACAGATCGTCGCCTGCCTCCTTGAAGCTCCGCTCGACCGCGGGACAGCGCAGCTTCCACTTCTTGGCGAACGCGGCGCGTGCCTTCTCTACTTCCGTCGCCGTCTTGCCGTAGATCACCCGACGGTAGTCCTCGCTGAGCTCCTCGCGCATCGAGACCGGGGCCTTCGCTGCGAGGTTGCGTAGCTTGTGCACCGTGCAGCGCTGGATCGCGATCTTCGGCCAATGCCGGCACAGCGCCTCGGGCATCCCCGGGCTGCCGTCGATCACTGCCAGGACCGGCGCGCGCAGCTTGCGCCGCACCAGATCTGCAATCACCTCGCCCCATGCAGCCGCGCTCTCGTCGCCGGCGATCCGGATGTCGAGAACGACCCTCTCCCCGTCGCGGCGAACGCCAAGGGTCACAAGCACCGGCACGCGCTCGCGCCGCTTCCCGATCCGCACCTTCGGGCACCACCCGTCCAGGTACAGGTAGACGATGTCCTCGTCCGCGAGCTCGCGCGATCGCCACGACTCGAAATCCTCGGTCATCCGCCCGACGAGACGCGACACCGCATCCTTCGACAGCGGTGCTCCTGTGAGCAGCGGCGACAGCGCCGACTTCACGCGCCGCGTGTTCGCGCCCGCGAGGTACAGCCCGAGGATCGCCTCATCGACCCGCTCCGTCCGCCGCTGGTAGCGCGGCACGACGCGACTCTGCCACTCTCGGGTCCCGCCCACGCTCACGAGTCGCGCTCGCGGCATCGCGATCGTCGCAGGGCCAAGGCTCGTCGTCAGCGCCCGTGCTCGCGTCCCGTGTCGGTACCCGCGACGTTCCTCTCCAACGCGAGCGGACCTCGCGGCGCCAAGCGCGGCCTCCAACTCCTCCTCCACGATCGCTTCGATCGCCCCTCGCACCCGCTCCCGCATCACCTGCTCGATCGTGTCCCCATCGAACATCGATCGTGCTTCACCCGCTCCGTGCTTCCTGCTATCCGTCGCCACGGCGTCATCCTCCGGCACCCGCCGCCAAGCGGGCGTGCAGCTGAGTCGAAACCAACTGCGCCGGATGATGACGCCTTCTTCACATTTCCACCAACTTCACGACACTACCAACACGCCCGGAGCGTCTTCATCGCTTCGTGCTCGGCGAGGCCCATACGGACGTCGGATGAATACGCTCTGCGGGTTCATCCGACGTGGCCGGTCAAGCCTGTGCGGATGTCGGATGCTGATGATTCTGGCGACACACTGCCTACCCGGTCGGCCGCTTGTCAGGGTAGGATCGCCCACCTGGTGAGCCGGTTCCGCTCGACGGGCGGGATTGGTACAACGGGCGCCGGGGAGGGACGATCGGGATGTCGAAGATGCCTCGCTCGGCGGGAGGCCCGGCGGCGGTACGCTACACGCTGGCGAAGGCCCGTGGGGCGGGCGGCGTGATCCGCCTGACGCGACGTCTCGCCGCGTCGAACGCGTGCAAGACCTGCGCGATGGGCATGGGGGGCGAGCACGGCGGCATGCGCAACGAGGCCGGGAGCTTCCCGGAGGTCTGCAAGAAGTCCGTGCAGGCGCAGGCGGCGGACATGCAGCCGCCGATCGAGGACACCTTCTTCCGCCGGCACGCGGTCGCCGAGCTCGAGCGCATGACGCCTCGAGAGCTCGAGCAGGCCGGGCGCCTCGGCTTTCCGGTCCTGTGGCAGGACGGCGAGACGCACTTCCGGCGGGTGTCGTGGCCCGCGGCGCACGCGGTGGCAGCCGCCGCGATGCGCGCGACCTCGCCCGAGCGCGCCTTCTTCTATGCCTCGGGCCGCAGCAGCAACGAGGCCGGCTTCCTGCTGCAGTGCGTGGCGCGTCTGTATGGCACCAACAACGTCAACAACTGCTCGTACTACTGCCACCAGGCGTCCGGTGTCGCCCTGCAGCGGGCGATCGGCACCGGCACCGCGACCGTCGCGCTCGACGACCTCGACCAGGCGGACACCGTGGTCGTGATCGGCGCCAACCCGGCGTCGAACCACCCGCGGCTGATCACCAAGCTCGTCGAGCTGCGCCGGCGCGGCGGCAAGGTGCTCGTGGTGAACCCGCTGCGCGAGCTCGGGCTCGTGCGCTTCCGCGTGCCGTCGGACTGGCGGAGCATGATGTTCGGCTCCGAGATCTCCGACCTCTACCTGCAGCCGCACGTCGGCAGCGACGTCGCGGTGCTGAAGCTCTTGCTGCAGGAGGTCGTCGCGCACGGCGCGTGCGATCGTGCGTTTCTCGCCCGGCACGTGCACGGCTGGGAGGCGGTGGAGGCGGATCTCGCCGCGACCGATCGCGCGGCGCTGCTCGCCTCGTGCGGGCTCGAGCCCGACGACGTCGCCGCCGCCGGACGCATCGTCGCGGGGTCCCGCGCGACGATCTTCGCGTGGGCGATGGGCATCACGCAGCACGCGCACGGCGTCGACAACGTGCAGGCGATCGTCAACCTCGCGCTCGCGCGCGGCATGCTCGGGCGACCGGGCGCAGGCTTGCTACCGATCCGTGGGCACAGCAACGTGCAGGGAGTCGGTTCGGTCGGCGTGAGCCCGGGACTCAAGGCGGAGTTCGTGCGCCGGCTCGAGGACGCGTACGGAATCCGGCTTCCCGCAGGCGAAGGTCTGGACACGCTGCGCTCGCTCGAGGCGGCGGCGCGCGGTGACATCGACTTCGCATTCCTGCTGGGCGGGAACCTGTTCGCCGCCTCGCCCGACCGCAGGTGGACCGGCGAGGCGATGCGGCGCATCGGCACGACGGTGTCGGTCACGACGAAGCTCAACGAGGGACACGTCCACGGCCGTGGCCGGACGTGCCTCGTCCTGCCGACGCTCGCGCGCGACGAGGAGCGCGAGTGTACGACGCAGGAGAGCATGTTCAGCTACGTTCGCGTCTCGAGCGGCGGCGCCCCACCCGCCTCGGACGAGATGCTCTCGGAAGTCGAGATCCTCGCAACGCTCGCGGCCAACGTGCTGCCCCCGGGTCCGCTCGACTTCGCCACGCTGCGCGGCCACGGAGCGCTGCGCGCCGCGATCGCGCGCGTCGTTCCGGGCTACGAGCAGATCGCTGCCGTCGACGCGGGTGGCCGCGGCGAGTTCGCCATCCCCGGGCGCCGTCTCGCCGGCGGTCGGGTCGGGACGGCGAGCGGCCGCGCCGCCGCGCGCGTCACGCCGGTGCCGGCCGCACCGCTCGGCGATGGCGAGGTGCGGCTGATGACCCTGCGCTCGGAAGGCCAGTTCAACACCGTGGTCTACGAGGAGGAGGACGTCTACCGGGGCAACGAGCGCCGCGACGTCGTCATGCTGAACGAGGACGACGCGCGCGCCCGCGGGTTGCGTCGCGACCAGCGCGTGCGCGTCGCGAACGCGACCGGGCAGCTGGACGTCCTGGTCCGCTTCGCGCCGCTGCCGCCAGGCAACGCGGCGATGTACTACCCGGAGGCCAACGTGCTGATCCCGCGCATCGCCGACCCCGAGTCGGGCACCCCCGTCTTCAAATCGACAACCGCGACGATCACGCGGCTGTAGCGGCCCTCTCAGGGGTCGGTGCTCCCGCCCTGGTCCTCGATGCCCGAGGGATCGAGGCGGCGCAGGAGCTCCGCGGCGCCGATGCCGAGCAGGTCGCGGCAAGTCTGGTCGGCCGCGACGAGAACGCCAGTCTGCTCGCGCACGCGCGCGATCGAGGTCGGGTCGTCCGGGTCGACGCTCTCCTCGTCGAGCGTTCGCGCTGCGGGCCCGATGCTCGCGAGCGCGTCCATCAGCCGCTGCTCCTCGGCCGGCGAGGGCAGTCGGCCGAGCCGCTCGGCGACGGCGGGGCGCAGCGCGCGC
>VGTK01000240.1 GCA_016874715.1 Deltaproteobacteria bacterium
GATCGTGATGGAGGCCGATCACTACTGCATGCAGTGGCGCGGGGTGAAGGACATGAACTCGAAGATGACCAACAGCATCATGCGAGGCTCGTTTCTGAAGGATGCCAACCTGCGCCTCGAGTTCCTCAATCTGCTCGCCGATTGAAAAGGCTAGGAGTGATCCATGTTGACGCGCCTTCTCTATGCGAGCCGTGCGACCGACCCGATCGATGACGCCTTTCTCAGGTCGGTTCTGGAGAGCTCCCGCTCGCACAACCTCGAGTACGGTATCACCGGGATCCTATGCGTCTACCAGAAGGGCAACGTGTTCCTGCAGGCGCTCGAGGGGGCACGCACGGCGGTGAACGCGCTCTACTGCAACATCGTCCGCGACCCGCGCCATCGCGACATCACGCTGCTCGACTACTCGGAGATCGAGCAGCGCCTCTTCGCCGGCTGGCGGATGGGCAGGGCGGAGGTCGGCACGGTCAACCTGAGCAGCATCTTGCGATACTCCGAGAAGGCGGTCCTCGACCCCTACTCGATGACGGGTCGGGCCGCGCTGGCGCTCCTCGAGGAGCTCACGACCTCGGGCGCGATCGTGAGCCACGACTAGAGAGTCGCCTTCAATGACGACGAAAGCGACAGCGCCGTGGTCCGGACGGAGTGTGCCGCGGAATGAGGAGAACACCTTGAGGGGTAGTGTGCAGCGGTGCAAGCGCAGACCTCACCCGCCGCGTGTTCGCTCCCGCGAGGTACAGCCCGAGGATCGCCTCGTCGAAGCGCTCCGTGCGCCGCTGGTAGCGCGGCACCACACGGCTCTGCCATTCCCGCGTCGTGCCGTCGCCCTCGTCCAGTCGTGCTCGCGGCATCACGATACGCGTCGGCCCGAGACTCGTCGTCAGCGTCCGTGAATGCGTCCCGTGCCGGTACCCGCGTCGCTCCTCGCTCACCCGGGCGGACGCCGCAGCTCCACAACGCTGCCTTCAACTCCTCCTCCACGATCGCTTCGATCGTGCTTCGCACCCGCTCGCGGATCACCAGCTCGATCGTGTCCGCACCATACTCCGTTACCGCTTCTTCCTCGTCTCTCTTCCTGCTACCTCTCGCCACGGCGTCATCCTCCGGCACCCGCCGCCAAGCGGGCGCAGCTGATTCGAAGCAACTGCGCCGGACGATGACGCCTTCTTCCCTTTGCCACCACCTTTCACGACACTACCCGGTTCCGAAGCATCGCTCGCTCTTCCTGCCGCCTCGTCGGTCTCGAGGAACATGTCGTCGGCCAGCGGGAGTTCCTTGAGCTCGACCCCGACTCCGCGTGCGCCTGCTGCCGCACGCGAGCGCAGAGGTATCTGGCCGGAACTGCGAGCGGTGAACTCTTCCGACGAGCGGGCACGCGCGGGGGCGCGGATTGGCGACTCTCGCACCTCCGGCCGGGTTCGATCGCAATCGGACCGATGGAGAATGCTCCTTCGAGGCGCACACCGCAGCGCGCGATCGTCCTGCTGCTCGACAGCCTGAACCCGCACCGCTCGATACGTACGGCGGCAGTGAGCTTGCGAACGCCGAACCTCCTCCGCCGGCCCATTGGAGAAAGCCCCCGGTAACCGGGGGCTTCCTCGTTCGTACGCCGGTCGTCCTCGCTGCCGACGCCTCGAGCGAGAGAAGCGTGCCGGCGCTACCGCGATGCTCGGCAGTGGTCCGGTGGCCGCGTCACCTCGGGCGGGGGCGCCGGGCCGCTCGGCCACGACGGCGATCGCCGCGTCGTCCGGCGGTCCGCCGCGTCACGGCACGAACTCTTCCGCCTCCAGGTCGAGCGCGTGCTGCAGGTGGCGCTCGATCATCGCGACGAACATGCGGTCGCCGCGCTCGTCCTGTCCCGACAGCATCGACCCGAGTACCGTGATCAGCACCCCGTGCAGGCTGTAGCGACGGTACTCGCGCCAGCACTCGTCGCGGTCGAGTGCGACGCCGAGCCCCGCCATCTCGCGCCGGTAGACCTCGACCAGCGCACGCTCGTGCGCACGGCGCTCCGCGACCGGTAGCCCGCCGCCGAGGAAGTACGCGACGTCGACCAGCCCGCACGAGTGCAGGCACGACTGCCAGTCCACCACGGTGATCGGCGGCCCACCCTGGTCGGTGCCGAAGAGCGCGTTCTCGAGCCGGTAGTCGGCGTGGACGAGCGTGCGCGGTCCCGTGTACGCGAGGGCGAATCCCGCGTACGCGCTCACGAAGCGCTCGCCGAGCGAGCGCCCGTCGTTCGACATCGCGGCACCGAAGCGCTCGACGAAGCCGGGCCACAGCGTGGTCAGGATCATCTGGCCCAGCTGCGCGTTCTCGGGTGTCGTCTGCGTGACCCAGGGGAGCGTCTCGAGCCACGGATCGCCGTGGAACGGCGCGTGCAGCCTGGCCGCCTCGCGGATCGCGATCTCGGCGCGGGCCGCGTCGCAGCCGGCGATCTGGTCACCCGGCTCCGCGGGGCGCATGTCCTCCATCAGGATCACGTAGGAGGCCTTGTCGTCGTCGACCAGCGCCGCGTACGCGCGCGGCGTGCGCATCGGGATGCGTGGTGCGACTTCCCGGTAGAAGCTGACCTCGCGCCAGTAGCTACCCTGGGCCGCGGAGCTCGCGCGCGCGGTCGGGTCGCTCGCCGGCAGCTTCGCGACGACGGATCGGGGCGCGTCGTCGGGCGCGCCGTCGTACGCGAGCTCGTAGCGCACGTTGTCGCCCATCTTGCCCGTGCCGATCATCTTCCAGCGCGCCTCGCGCACGCGTCCGTGCGGCAGCACGCCGCTCGCGCGGAGCGCGTCGGTGATCCACTCCGGCGTGAGCGCGTCGGGCTCGGTGACGAGAGGCAGCATCGCGCGGCTCACGCGGGACGGCCGGTGCGGCTGGTGAAGCGCTGGGCGGGGCGGACCCTCGCGTATGCGTCGAGCGCGGGCGCGAACTCGTCGGGCAGGCTCGCGTGCAGGATGACGCCGTCAGCGCCGGCGTCGAACTGGTCGACGATGCGTCTCGCGCACTGCTCCGGCGTGCCGTCCGCCGCGGGCAGCCACTCGGGGGGGATCGCGTCGCGGATGGAACGCAGCTGATCGGTGGTCGCGATGCCGTCGATCGCACCCGGCACCGACTTCACCGCGTCGTGGCTGCGGAACCGCGCCAGTCCCTCGGGGTCCCAGCCGTTGATCGCGAACAGCAGCTCGCCGTAGGCGGGCGCCTGCAGGTAGGTCGCCATGCGTGCCGTGAGCAGCTTGAGACGGCGCTCCTCGCTCGCGTTGCACGCGACCGCGAGCACCGACCACACCTTCACCGACTGCGGGTCGCGCCCGGCGCGCTCCGCCCCGCGCCGCACCAGCGACACCGCGCGGCGCACGGCTTCGTCGGACAGGAACGTGTGCAGGATCACGCCGTCGAAGACGCCGCCGGCGAACTCGAGGCTCTGCTGCCCGAACGCGGTGAACAGCAGCGGGATCGGCTCGTTCATCCAGTCGGCCTGGTGGAGATACGGAAACTTGCCGAGCGGCGAGTCGTGGCCGAACACGCGCTCGCCCTTCCAGAGCGTGCGCATGAGCGTCGCGAACTCGCGCAGCTGCCTGTTCTTGACCGGCGGCAGGCCCATCATCTGCGCCCGGATCGCGACGCCGCGTCCGACGCCGAGCGCGAAGCGCCCGTGCGACAGGCGCCACAGCGTGGTCGCGAGGCTCGCGGTCAAGAGCGGGTGGCGCGTGTCGACGTTGGTCACGCCGGTGCCGATCCAGATGTCGCTGGTGGTCGCGGCAACGGCACCGCAGACGGCGCCGACCTCCTTCACGTCGAAGCGCTCCGAGACCCAGGTGGAGCCGAGGCCGAGCTCTTCGGCGCGCCGCGACTCGGTGATCGCGTCGGCGGGCGAGTCGGTGTGCCCGGGCAGCGCGTAGTGTCCGAGCTCGGGAAAGCGGGTGGCCATCGAAAACGTCTCCTCGGCGGTCCGCCGCGGGCGCCGCGGACGGGATCGTCAGCCGTCGTTCTCCCATACGCGACCGGGAACGCCAACGACGCACGGCGGCAGGCGCCGGCACGGGCGGCTGCGATCGAGGGCCGTCGCTCGGGCCCGGAAGATCTCGGGATCGGTCGGGCGTCGCCGGCGATCTCGGCCTGTGCGAGTAGGGTCACCAGGTCCTCGCCCTCGTCCCGTCGCGACCGTCGGCCGGCGGCGGGGCGTGCCTCGGGGACGGATCACTCACCCATGAGCTCCTCGGGCGTGACCGCCGCGAGGTTCTGCGCGTTCTGTCGGAGCAGATCGGGCTCCTTCGCGAACAGCGGCCCGATCTTCTGCATCAGCGCGTTGAGGTTCCCCTGGGTGCGCGTCTGGCCGCCGTCGGCGACGATGGTCGCGCCGTTCACGGCGCCCGACAGGTCGGACGCGAGGAAGAGGCACGTACCCGCGAGCTCCATCGCCGTCGCCGCGCGGTGCATCGGGTGGTCGGCGAGGACCGGGTCGATCAGCTCGGGGATGGTCTGCGGGAGCCGCGACGCGGGCGAGTCCCGGATCCAGCCGCACAGGACCGCGTTCGAGCGGATGGTCGGCGCGTACTCCATCGCGCACTGGTACGCGAGCGCTACCTGGCTCGCCTTGACGATGCCGTACGACTCGCCCCACGCGGGGTGCGTCGCGGCGACGCTGCCGAACTGCACGAGGCTGCCCTTGCCGGCCGCCAGCATGTGCGGGATCGCTGCCTGCGTGGACCAGTAGTAGCCCTTGACGTTCACCGCGAACATGCGGTCGAGCTGGTCTTCGTTCGTATCGACGACGCGCCCGCCCTGCGTCACCGACGCGACGTTCACCAGTACCGTCAGCCCGCCCATCTTCTCTGCCGCGTCGTCGACGGCCGCGAGCACCGCATCGCGGTCGGCGAGGTCGGCGACGTAGCCGTGCGCGCCGGTCGCCTGCCGCACGGCCGCGACGCGATCCGCCCGGATGTCGAGGAACGCGACCTGCGCGCCGTGCTCGAGGAACAGCTCGACGCAGGCACGTCCGACGCTGATCCCGCCGCCGGTGATGAAGGCCTTTGCGTCGCGAAGGAGCTGTGTCATCTGGACCGTCTTCCAGAAGTCGCCCGTGGATGCGAACGCTCGGGCGCCCGGCCTCCGCCTCGCGTAGGGCGCTGCGGCCGGCGACGGCGGTGGCCACCGACATCGGTGGCGACGCTTGCTGCCGCGTGCGCCCGGGCGTAGCGACGCGCGCCACGTGACAGGCCCTCCACCGATGATGCCGTCGCCACGTTCGCGGCTCGGTCCGACCTGGTCGGGCACCTCGCCGTCACTCGGGCGCGAGCGGCGCGCGTCGCATGCGTGAGCCGCCGCACGTGCGCCGCAGCCTCGTGATGACGGCGCTCGTCGTGCTCGGGTGCGCGGGAGCGATCGTGGCGCGGCGCCCGGACGTCCTCGTGCGCCCGCAGTTCTGGGCCGAGGACGGGATGCAGTTCTACGCGCGCGCCTACCAGGAGCCGGGACTCGCGACGCTCCTCGCACCCTACGGCGCCTGCTATCAGACGTTCCCGCGGCTCGCGGGCTTCGTCGCGCAGTGGGTGGCGTTTCCGTCGGCGCCCCTGGCCATGGCGCTCCTCGCGCTGCTCGTCCAGGCGCTGCCTCCCGCGTTCCTGCTCTCGCAGCGCTGCGCCGGTATCGCACCGCACGCCGGCCAGCGCGCGCTGCGCGCCGCCGGCGTGCTGCTCGTCCCGAACGCGATGGAGGTCCACGTCAACGTCACCAACGCGCAGGTGCACCTCGGTTTCCTCGTCTTACTGGCCGCTCCGCCCGATCGTCCCGCGTGGCGCGCGTTCGACGTGTCGGTGCTGCTCCTGTCCGGCGCGAGCGGACCGTTCTGCCTGCTCCTGCTGCCGGTGGCGGTGCTGTGCTGCTGGCGGCAACGCGATCGCTGGAGCTTCGTGCGCCTGCTGTGCGTGCTCGCACCGGCGGTGCTGCAGCTCGCGGCCCTCGCGCCGCGTGGGCCGCTGCCGGCCGATCCGGTCCCGCGCGGCTTTCGCATCCGCAAGCCGCGCGTGCCGCACGGTGCTTCTCCGTCGAACCTGCTCGCCATCTTCGGCGGCCAGATCGTGGTCGGTAGCCTCGCCGGCTGGCGCAGCTACGTCGATCTGCACGCGGGCCTGTTCGCGGCGCACCCGTGGCTGCCGCGACTCCTCGGGCTCGTCGGTCTGGCGTTCGTCGCGCGCACGGCTTGGGTGACCACGAGCTTCCCGTTGCGCGCGTTGCTGCTGTTCGCGGCGCTGCACATGGGTGCCGGACTCGCCAGCCCGACGATCCGCGGCGAGCGCCCGCTGTGGGAGCTGCTGCAGATGCCGGGCGCCGGGCAGCGGTACTGGCTCACGATGGCCCTCGCGTTCCTCGCGGCGGTGGCCTGGACCGCTCTTGCCGATCGTCGCCGGGCGATGCGCGTGCTCGCCACCGTCGCGCTGGCGCTCCTCCTGCTCGTCGGGATACCCCGCGACCTCGGCATGCCGCCACGCGAAGACTTCGACTTTGCGGCGCAGGCGCGCCGCTTCGTGCACGCCGCGCCGGGGCGCATCGTGCCGATCCGGATCCCGCCGAGCCCGTCGGTGATGCCGCTGATGCGTGGCTGCGAAGCGCCGCGAAAAGTGCCGCGCGCGGACCTCGTCGAGCGCTTCCGGGCGCGCCGGCCGAGCCCCGAGCTGTGATCGAGTCACAGACTCCGAGCGGGCGGCGCCGCTCAGGCGGTCGCGCGGGCGCGTGACAGGTGCCAGGTGATCGTCCGCTCGAGCCCTTCGGCGAACGGCACCTCGGCGACGAAGCCCATGAGGTCACGTGCGCGCGTCACGTCGAGGCGGCGGCGTGGCTGTCCGTCGGGCTGGCTCGCGTCGAAGCGGATCTCGCCGCGGAACCCGACGCGCTCGGCGATCAGGCGGGCCAGCTCCGCGATCGAGATCTCGGCGCCCGATCCGACGTTCACCGGCTCTACCGTGCCGAGACGCTCGGCCGCGAGCTGGATCGCGCGGGCACCGTCCTCGACGAAGAGGAACTCGCGCGTCGCATCCCCGGTGCCCCAGACGTCGACCGTCGCGTCGCTGCGTGCGGCGGCGTCGCGGAACTTCCGGATCAGGGCGGGGATCACGTGCGAGCGCTCGGGATCGGTGGTCTCGTGGGGGCCTTACAGGTTCACCAGCAGCAGGTTCACGCCCGTGAAGCCGTATTGCCGCCGGTAGGCATCTCCGTCACGCGGTGGCCGCGCGCGCGCAGCCCCGCGACCAGGCGCCGGTTGATCAGCGAGAATCCCGTCGGCGCGCCGAGCGGCCCGTGCAGCATCACGTCCACGCGCGGCTCACGCTCCGAGGAAGCCGACCAGCCGGGCGAGGTCCGCGAGGTCCGGGCTCAGCTCGAGCTCGTAGCAGCGGCGGCCCTGCACCAGTGCTGCGAAGTAGTCGACGTAGCGGTCGTAGTCGGCCGGCCGGCTCGCGCGGAAGTAGCGCTTCGTCATGTAGAAGAGGCCGAGCATCGCCTCCTGCCGCGGCATCTCGCAAATGCGGAAGGTCGTGCCGACGTGGTTGAAGAAGATCGACTCGAAGCCGTGGTCGACTTACGGCCGGCAGGCGAAGTGGTCGGCGACGCGAAACTCCTTCTTCACCACGCCGGTGTGCGCCTCGGGTGCTGTGTCGAGCGGTGCCGCGAACAGGAAGCGCGCGGTCTTCTCGGTGACGCGCGCGGTCTCCTGGCAGCCGCTCACCACGAAGCCGTCACCGTCGCGCGCGAACAGCACGTGGTCTTCGGAGAGGATCGTGGCGCCCGCTTCGCGAGCGCGAGGCAGGTGGTGGACTTGCCGAACGAGCCGCGTCCGACGAACACGTGCACCCGGCCGTGCAGCTCGACCGCGGCCGCGTGCACGTAGAAGCGGTCGAACGCGAACAGCACGCTGGGCTTCCGCGAGGTCGTGCCGAGCGTTGACTGCTGCGAGGTGCAGCACGACGTGCTGGCGGACGCGATGCGCACGGTCGTCGCCGAGCACCCGGCGGCGCGGCGCGCCCGCGGCCGCGCCGCCGCC
>VGTK01000241.1 GCA_016874715.1 Deltaproteobacteria bacterium
GCGCGGCTGGAGAGCGCCGCGGCGTGGGCGCGCGACGCGGGCTACCTCGACGCAATGGAAGACGGAGACCGCGCCCTGCTTGCGCTGCGACTCGGCGCGCGGTGCGACGCCGAAGGGTGTCGTGTGCTCGCATCCTTGATGCACTCGCCGGTTGAGGCGGCCGCAGGGTGGATCCTGGGTCGGCCCGAGGTGGCCGCCAGACTGCGTCCCGACGAACTCGCATCATTGCTCTTCGAGGCTTCCGAGTCGGCCGCAATGCGGGTCGCGTGCCATCCCGCTGCGCGCGACACCTTTGTTGCTGCGCTTGGTCCCTTGTGTGTGCGGCTGCTCTCTGACTCGGAGCGATCTGAGCGGCACACGCGGTGGGCTTCGTTCCTTTTGCGCAGTTGGGCCCCTCAGCTGCGCTCACTGGTCGCGGGCGTCAAGATCCGAGACAACAGGCTTACCGCCAAGATGAGCCACGGCGCGGAGCTCTTGCTCGCATCGTCTGGCTGGAGGCAGCCTGTAGACGCCGGCGGTGACCCAGCCATCGAAGACCTGCTCTTGGCCATGATGCGCACGCGGCAGGGCTGGGTGCGGGAGTGGGTTTGGACGACGCGATTCGCCCATCCAGAAGAGGCCGGCAGTCGGCGCATCCAGACGCGGCGGCAGTCGCGGCGGGACATCGCCGACGGCGCTACGCCTAAGTGCCTCGCCGAAGCTCCGCCGGCGTGGGTTGCGCCTGCGCTCGCGCGCGCGATCGACGCTGAGCCGGTGCCGCTGGCCGGCAGCCTCGCGCGCTGGCTCGAGCGCCACCCGTCCAAAGTTGCACGCTTCGAGGCGCTCCCCTACGAGGCCCTCGCCACGCTGGGCCGTAGCGCTGCACCCGAAATCCGTCTGGCGCTCGCGCGACGATTGCTTACCGCCGCCAATGTCCCCGCGCGACTACGGGCGCTCGCCTGGGAGATGTGTGGCTCGCTGTCGGTGCAGCCGGCCGCCGCAGACCAGCTTCTCGACGCGGTGCTCATGCGTTCGGCTGCCGAGTTCTTGGAATTGTTGCGCGCGGGTGTCGAGGATGACGCAGGTCCCGAACAGGCTCAGGCCCGCGTGGCCTGGCTGCTGGACATGGGTCTCGCAGCGCGGCTTGGATCACTGGGGCAGGGCGCCGCCGACGCGCCGTCTGCGCGTCGGGACGCGATCTCCGTCGACGAACTTTGCGAGCAGGGTTTCGAGCCTGACGGCGTGGTCGCCTTGGCGGATGTGGCGCGCCTGTTGCCCCGCATTTCCGAGGGGGCGTGGCCCGACTTCGAGGCCAGGCTCATCGCGCGCCTGGAGTCTGCGCCGGATGCGGGCCGACTCTTCTGGGAGGCGTTGCTCGACGGGATCCGCGACGAGACGCTGCCAGCTGGCCTCGTGACAGACGAGGCGCGCGCGCAGCTGCGAGCCTCGTTCGCTCGGTGCGCCGCACCTGAGACGTTTGGCGCGGTCCCGCCTGCGGCTGAGGTGTTGGCCACCGAGTGGCTCGCGGCGCGCGGCGCGGCGATCACCGAACAGGCTGACCTGTTGGTCCTCGTCGCGGGCCACGCGCTCGCGAGCGTCCGCGCGCACGCGCTAGCGGCGCTGGCAGCAGTCCCGCTCACCACGTCCCAGCTGCTGCGCGCCGCGGAGAGCGGCCACGCAGACGTCGGCGCGGCGGTCGCCGCGCGCCTCGACGCGCTCCGCGGCGACGAACTGAACGAGTCATTGGCCGCGATGCTGGATAGTCCGGTCGAGCCAGTCCGCGCGCTGGCGATCGCGCGGCTGCGCAAGGCCCCGTCCTTGTCCGCGACTGCTGCCGTCGCTCCGGCGCTGCTGTCGTCGCCGCACCGCGACGTCGAGGCGTGGGCTCTGGCGCAGCTGGAAGCCGGCGTGCTCGGCGCCGACCTGGACCAGGCTCGCCTGCAGGAGCTGGTCATGACGCGGCTTCGGGGCGGCGCGGGCCTGCGCGCTGCGGTGCGCGCCCAGGTAGCGCGTGGCGCCGAGATCTCGACGTCGCTGCTGCTGCGCATCGCGCGCGGGCCGCACCGCGTCGACGCCGAGTGGGCCGCTGCGCTGCTCGTAGAGCGCGCGCTCGCGGGGCAGTCCGTGCCCGCGATCCAGCTCTTGGACTCCGAGGTCGGAGAGGACCCATGCAACTGACGCGACGATATCTGGCGGCGAGCGCCGCCTCATGGGGCGGCGGCGGCGTCGCAATGTCGATGTCGACCGACGTCGACCGCGACCCGGCCTGCTTCGACGGGGTCATCGGCGACGGGGAGTCGTTTGCACGCGCGATGCTCGCCCTGCATGAGGTCGTGCGGTCTGACCTGCGCAGGCGTCCGCGTGATCACAGCAGCTACCAGGCCTGGGTACACCAGCAGTATCTCGATGAGATCGGGGCGGCCCGCGCGACGAGGCTCGCGTCTGTGCAGCGAGAGATCAAGCGGCTCAACGCCGAGCGGAGCGCGCTCGCAGGGCCCGACATGGACATCGTTGGTGAGTTCTTGCAGGCACGGAACAAGTTCTGGCAATGGCTCGCCAAGCATGACTTTAGTCGGTGGATCGTGCTCGACCCCGTAGTGAGCGTGCACGACGACGCGATCTTGTTCGAGGCATTCTCGCTCGACGAGTCCAGCTACGCGCGGGTCTCGGTGCCGACCGGACGCTGTCAGCAGGACCGACCGCTGCAGCGGGGAACCACCAACATCGACTTTGGGCCGGCCCTCGCGCGCGAACTCGAGCGCGTGCGTCGCCACCGGCCCGTGCACCTGCGGATCGGCGGGGCCGGCGGAAATGTCGCGGTCTCGACGGACGCGGGCAGCGCGGTCGAGTCCAAGATCGATCTCCCCGACAGCTGGCCGCGCGGCTTCGTGGAGGTGCAGGCGGCGATGGCGATGCCGGGGGTGACGCTGCGCCTCGACGTCGGCGTGCTGTCACGGATCCTCGCCTACCTGCGGATGCGCAACGACGGTGACGGCCCGCGCGCGCTGCGGTTCTGCCTGCAGCCGGGCGAGCGGCCGCGGATCGTGCTCGAGCCCTGGGGGGTCGAGGTCCGTGAGCCTGAGCACGTCTACGAGGGGAGCGCCGCGCAGGAACTCCGCATCTGGGGGCGCCGTCGGCTGTTGGTCCTCGAGCGCCTACTGCCTGACGCGACGTCGCTGCGCGTGCGCCTGCTCGGGACGGGGATGCCGTCGTTCTGGAGCGTCGACGTCGGCGCGCACCGCTTCGACCTGGGTCTCTCCGGCTGGACCCGCAACGACTGGACGCGCGGCGCGAGCTTCGCCGCGATGTCAGCGAGCGCCGACGTGGATCCCAAGCTCTTGAAGCGCCTGCGCCGCCTGCTCGAGTCCGAGGGCACGCTGGTCGTCGCCGACGCGGCACGACGCCTGCGCGTTCGCCGTGAGCAGGCGGGCGCTGCGCTGCATCGGCTTTGCTGCGACGGCTACGCGATGGCGGACGAGCAGTTGGGTGGCTTCCGCTGGCGCGACCTCTTCACCCCCGAGGAGCGCGAGCAGTTGCGCAATCGCGCCGCATTGGACCCGCAGGGGGATCTCGGCGAGGTCGACTTGCACGAGCCCGTTGAGGTCGTCTCCGAGGAGCAGGGCACGTCCGGTGTCGGGCTTGAGCTGAAGGTCCGGGACGTCGGCGAGTACCGAGTGAGGTTCGTCGTGGACCCGGACGGGCGCGTCGTCGAGGCCGTCTGCGACTGCCCCGATTATGCCGCGCACGGGCTGCAACACGGCCCGTGTCGCCACCTGCGGCAGGGCATCATGGCGCTGCGACGGCGGGAGATCGCGCGATGAGCAGCATCTCGAAGCGCGACCTCGATCAGGTCGACGAGATGATCGCACGCGGGTTCTACACGCCGTCAGGAGACGTCCGTCGAGCCCTCGACGCGCTGCGCGAGAACCAGGGCCAGATCGATCGGATTGAACAAGAGCTAGCCCGGCTGCGAGCGGAGCTGGCCGACGGTCCATCGCTCGCGGAGCTGATCAAGCAAGCCCGGGCGAGGCGCATCGAGCGCGTGCGCGAAGAGCGAGCGCGACGGCGGGCCCTCCGCGAAGCCGAGCAGTCGGAGCGTCGCGCGGCGTTCGCCGCGCGCAAGCGGCGCGCGCCGTTGTTCCTCGGCGAGGGCGTATCGGCCGGGCTGCGGTTCGACGGCGGCGACGCCGCGCGCCTCGCCGAGCGCGGCCTGCCCGCGCTGACTGACGCGGCGGCGTTGGCGACGGCGATAGGGCTTCCCGTCAAGCCTGCTCGCGGGATGCCGACGTTCACGGAGGGCGCCGACCAACTCGCGTGGCTCTGCTACCACCGCCGCGTCGTCGACCACGACCACTACAGCCGATTCCGGATCCCCAAGCGCAGCGGCGGCTACCGCCAGCTCGCGTCGCCCAAGCCGCTGCTGCGCAAAGCGCAGCAGTGGGTCCTCGACCACCTGACTTCGCGGCTCGAGCCGCATGCGCGCATCGCGACGGCGTGGCGCAAAGGGCGTTCGGTGGTCGACAATGCCCGGCCCCACGTTGGCAAGGCGGTCGTGATCCGCGTCGACATCCAAGACTTCTTCCCTTCGATATCCTGGCGCCGCGTACGACGCGTGTTCATGGACCTCGGCTACAGCGAGGGCGTCGGGACGATGCTCGCGCTGCTCACGACGGACACCGATCGTGTGGCGGTGCGGCTGGACGGAGAGCTCCGCTTCGTCGCCCGCGGCAAGCGCGGCCTGCCGCAGGGCGCGTGCACCTCGCCGTCGCTGGCAAACTTCGTTGCGCTCCGGCTCGACAAGCGAGTCGATGGGCTGTGCCGCTCGCTCGGCTTCGACTATACGCGCTACGCCGACGACCTGACGTTCTCTCACGCGCAGCCGCGAGCCAACGTCGCCGTGCTGTTGCAGCAGGTCTACGCGATCCTGCGCGACGAGGGCTTCGAGCCCAACGAGCGCAAGACCGCGGTCATGCGCGCCGGCGGACGGCAGATGGTGACCGGATTGATGGTGCAGGACGCGATCCGGGTCTCACGCCGCGACGTGCGGCGGTTCCGCGCGATCGCGCACCAGTGCAAGCTGCATGGGTTCGAGACGATCAGCCAGAGACTGGAGAAGGACGCGCGGTCGTACCTTGACGGCTTCCTGGCGTGGGTCCGCATGGCAAACGAGGAGCAGGCTCAGAAGCTGGAGATGTGGCTCGAATCGCTGGGGCTGCCGCGTCGCGACATGTAGCTGCAGGAGCTGACCGCAACGGCGAACCGCGCAGGAGATCAGGAGGAACCCGAGACGCTCAGCGTCGAAGCCGCTTTCAAAGTCGATCAGCTGACGCTCCCCGAGGCCGCGGGGTTGCCCTGGTACCCTCGCAGGGTGCTGCGGTTCGACCGGTTGTAGTCGCTCGACGAGGAGGTCGCAGCCGTCCTCGTGCGCCACCGCGGGAGGCTCGGCTTGGACGGGCTCGATGCGATCAGCCCCGAGGTTGCGCATCCGGGAACATGGGGGACACGTATGCCGTGGCCGGCCTGGTCCGGCTCGTCTTCATCCGGATCGTCAAGTGATCAGAGTCGTCGAAGCCCGCGCCCGCCATGCCCCACTCCAGCACAGCGCCCATCACCAAGTCGCAGTTCAAACTCGGCCTGGACTGCATCCACAAGCTCCAGCACGCGCGCAATGGGCTGCCGCAACGATCGCGTGACGACGAGATGCTGCGCTTACTGGCCGAAGGCGGCGCGGCAGTCGAAGCGCTCGTGCGCGCCACAGAACCCGGGCAATTGATCGGCGGCTTCGGCGACGACGCTGTCGCACGGTCACGCGATGCGGTGCTCCGCGGGTGCCACGAAGCTTCAGCTGGACGGGTGACCACGCTCTACGAGGTGACCATCTGCGACGATGGGTTCTTGGCACGGCTGGATCTCGTTCGCATACGTCCGGATGGCATCGATCTGGTCGAGATCAAGTCGAAGAGCGTCGATGCGCCGGAAGGAAGCGTCGACGCTAGCGACTTCTTCAAGGCGACCGGAGAGGTCCACGGCAAGTGGGCTCCCTACGTCCGCGATGTGGCGTTCCAGCAGGAACTGCTACGGAACTGGCTGGCAAAGCACCTCGGCCAGCTGGCCACGAAATCCCAGAGCCACATCAGGCCGAAGTTACTGCTCATCAACCAGTCCGGCGCCGCGACGAGCTCAGCCATCCTGGACCGTCGCAACTACCGAGCGAACTACAATCTCACATCCAAGGGCGTACGTGCAGAGGTCGAGCATGTCGGGCAAGGTGCCGACCGCGGCCTGCTGGTCGAAGTCGACATGTCCGTGGCCGTGCTAGCGATGGAGGCAGACGCGCAATCCACGGTCGGCTGCTTCCAAGGCAGAGGGATCCAATCCTGCATGGCCGAGATGCGTCGCATCGTCGACTCGGACGCGTGGCCTGTGGTGACCGAGTCCCTCACGCCCGCGTGCAAGCGCTGCGAGTTTCGCGTCAAGGACGACGTGGAGTCCGGGTTCCTGCGCTGCTGGGGTGTCGAGGTCGGCTCCATGCCCAACCACGTCCTGACGTTGAGCCACATCAAGTCGCTGCAGCTCCAGCAAGCGCTCCGCAAGCGCCAACGGCAAGCGAACGTGACCGACGTCGATCCCGCGAGCATCAGCGACCGCCAGCGGTTGCAGCACGAGGCCTTGCGACGCAACCGCCCGATCGTCACGGCGGGATTCGCCTCGTCGCCACGCGCAGCACTGCAAGTCGCAGACGTCGCCGGCCCGGTCTACTTCCTGGACTTCGAGACCTTCGCGCATCCGATCCCATCTCGCGTAGGTGGTCACCCCTTCGAGGTCGTGCCCTTCCAGTTCGAGGGCCATCGCCTGCCCTCGCCGAGCGCGGCGCTCGCCGACCGCGTGCGACTCGATGGATTCCTCGAGATCGCCGACCCCGACCCGCGGCGCGCCTTCGTCGATGCGCTGCGGCAGCAGCTCGGGTCCGAGGGGCTGATCTTCCACTGGCACAGCTACGAGCGAACGGTCCTGAATGCGATCGTCACAAGCCTCGGGCAAGACCGCCTACCTGGCGACGACGAGCGCCGCGCCTTCCTTGCCACCCTCGTCGGCCGCGACGGCGAGGGCGGCGGCCGCCTCGTCGACCTGCTCGCGATCGCCCAGTCCGCCTTCTACCACCCCAACATGAAGGGCAGCTACTCGATCAAGCGCGTGCTACCGATCGCGTGGGCCGAGCCGTCCATTCGGCGACACTTTGCCCCCGGTCACGGCACCGTTGGCGATTTAGCCGCGTACCCCGGCGCGACCGACCCCTACGCGGAACTGCCACCACCACCCGTGGACCTGCTGCAGGCGCTCGGGGGCGTCGATGCGCTGCACGCTCTGGCCACCGAGGACGACGAAGCGTCGCACGGGGCCGCGATCCGCAACGGCGGCATGGCCATGCTGGCCTACCACTTCGCGCGCATGCTCGGCTCGCCGAGCGATCCCGCGGTCACGACGCAGCTCCGGCAGTACTGCCGACTCGACTCAGCCGCGATGGTCATGGTGTACGCGCTGATGCGAGACATCGTGCCGGGTTGGTCGCAGTACGGGGGACGATGAGTGCGCCGAGACTGAAATCCACAGCGGCCAACCGGGCAATACGAAGGTCCGCGGCGGTGCGAGCCGATCGTCAGAGGAGTGGCAGTCTCCGCGGTGCGGAGTTGGGCGCGAGGCTTCGGTGGATCGTAGGCAAGCGCGAAGAGAAGAGGGTAAGAGGGAACGAGGGCAGAGGGTTACTCGGGCAGAGTCCTCGCGAGACGCAGGCCGAAGATGAAGGTCCGGAGGCCCGGCTCGTTCCTGTCGCGGAAGGCGGCGCGGCAGTTGTTGGCGTGGGAGAACCAGCTCCCGCCGCGCAGCACCCGCGCGCCAGCGGCGCGCGCCGGCTCTTCCGTGCCGCTGCCAGGGTATGCCTCGTAGCCATCCTGGCACCACTCATCCACGTTGCCGTGCATCTCGTGCAGGCC
>VGTK01000242.1 GCA_016874715.1 Deltaproteobacteria bacterium
GAGTCGTGGCTCGCCTCGATCGCCGCGAGCGATGATGCGCACGACGCGGCGGGACTGCCGGTCGAGCTGGTCGTGCACGTCGACCACGCCGCGCTCGCGGCGGGTGGAGACGGCACGGACCGCCGACACGCCCCGCACGCCCCCGACGCACCGGATCACGCGACGCTCGCCGACGGCACTCCGCTCGCGATCGCGACCGCACGGCGCCTCGCCTGCGACGCGAGCGTCGTGCTCGTCGATGACGATTGCGCCGCGACCGGCGAAGAGAGCCTCCCGTCACGCCGCACGCGCCGCATCTCGCCGCGGCTGCGCCGCGCGCTCCGCCTGCGCGACGACGGCTGCCGCTTCCCCGGCTGCACGAACCGCCTCACCGATGCGCACCACGTCGTCGCCTGGATCGACGGCGGTGCGACGAGACTCTCGAATCTGCTCTCGCTCTGCCGGCGACACCACCGGTTCGTGCACGAGCACGGCTACCGCGTCGTCACCGACGGAACGCTCGGGGAGCCGCGCTTCTTCGGTCGCGACGGACGGCCCGTGCCGCTCGCGGACGAGCCGTTGCGCACGCCGCTCGCACGCGACTCGCACGCGGTCGGCAGCGCGCCGGTCACGGACGCGCTCGGCGTGCTGCGCGCGGCGCACGCGAACCGCGGCGTCGCGATCGACGCGGCGACCGCGTTTCCGCGCTGGGACGGCGCGCCGGTCGATGCCCACCTCGCGGTGCAGGCGCTGCTTGCAGCGGCGGGTGGTGGCGCGACTGACGGGGCGTGCGTCGTTCGTCCCGGGGATCCCGCACCGCGATCTCCGACCCGTGCCCGTTCGGGCACAGGCGCCCGAAGGCGCGACGCGTCACGGCCGGAGACGATCGGCAGTTCGGCGTCAGCCTCCGCGTTTCTGCCACGCGGCCGGATCACGATGAGCATGGAGCACCACGAGCACGACGACTGTCGACTCCTCGACCGCGAAGTAGACCGCGTACGGAAAGCGTCGCAGCAAAGCTCCCACCGCCGGCTCGGCAACGAGCCGGTAGGCGCTCACTTCGATCTCTTGGCGAGGTGATCCACGACCTCCAGCGCCGACTTCGCTCGGCCCGGGTCGCGCCGATACGCTGCCAATCGCTCTGCCGCGAGAGTGAGGTGGCTTTCCGGGACCGGGAGCTCGCCAGGCTGTTCAGCGATCCGGTCCCAGAGAGCCTCGAGGTAGGAGATTTGCTCCTCCTTCGTGAGCTCGCTGAATCCCGGCGGCTCGGGGATGCTCGGCTGTCCCATGCCTTCCTCCATACCGTTCGATCCGCGAATCATTCACTCGAGCCTGCCCGGACGGATGGGACAGCTCAACTCGAATCCCTCGCTTCTTGCTGCAGCGGAGACAAGATCTCGGCTGCCTCACTCGCCGGAGCGGGGTCGCGACGAGATCGTCGGCTGCTTGCCCGCCTCGACGTGCGCCAGCGCACGGTCGATCAGCTCGCACACCCGCCCGTCGTCGCTCTCGCGCGTTCGCCCCACGAGCCCGTCGGCCCACCGGCGCGGCAGCGCCGCACGCCCGTGCAGCGCGCCGACCACCGCGCCGACGATCGCGGCGATGGTGTCGTTGTCGCGCGTGTCGTTGACGGCGCGGACGATTGCCTCTTCGGGGTCGTCGGCGTGGCGCGCGAGGATGTGCAGGACGGTCGGCATGGTCTCGAGCAGGAACGCGCCGGAGTACCAGCGCTGGCCCGCGGTGCGGACGTCGAGGTCGGCATCGAGCGCGCTCGCGACCTCGGTCTCGACGAGGCGCCAGATCGGTCCGCGGAAGGAGCCCGCGATGGTGCCGCCGCGCGGCTCGAGCTCCGCGTCGCCTTCGATCGGACGCGCGAGCGCCACGTAGCGGTCGAGCCACCAGCGCGGCTCCGGCGGACGCGACATCGCGAGCGCGTCCCACACGAGCCCGGTGACCGCGACGCACGCGGCGATCGACGACGCGTCGTTGTGCGTGACCGCGCCGGCGAGGATCGCGTCGCGCCACAGTGCGGTCGTCGGGCGCTCGAGGTGCGGGACGATCACCGGTGCGATGCGCATGACGGCGCCGTTGCCGGCGGAGCGCTGCGCGGCCTCGTGCCACGCTGCACCTTCCTCGTAGCGTTCGAGGAATGCCCGCACCGTGCGGCCGAGGCCGAAGATGCGGCGCCCGTCGGCGAAGGTCGCCGCGAGACGGTCGGGGACGACGCGGCCGTGCTCGAGGACGTGCTCGAGCGTCCAGAACGCGAGCTGCGTGTCGTCGGACGGCAGGCCGACGCGGCGGCCGTTCGCGCGGCGGTTCGGGAGGTAGTCGCGGATCTCGCCGTGCTGCGCGCGGCGTTCGTGCGGGGCGCGGCTCTCGGTGGTGTTGCCGAGCGCGTCGCCGATCGCGAGGGCGAGGAGCGCGCCGGCGATGCGGTCGGGGTCGGGTGGTCGTGCGTGTGGCGGTGGATCGCCGAGGGCGGCGAGAAGGTCCGGCGGCGGCTCGGCGTCGCCGCGCGCGATGCGGGACGGGAGGTCGATCACGCGTGCGTTCCTCGCGGCAGCTGGTGCGAGTTGCTGCTCGTCATCGACCGAAGCCCGGCCCCGGCGCGATGACGCGCGGCGTGTCGGCGCCGGTCGCGTAGGGGTTGTTGACGGAGTTCGGGGAGTACGGCGAGCCGTACTGGCCGTACGGGTTGTTGATCGAGTCGGGGGAGTACGGGCTGCCGTAGCGTCCGTAGGGGTTGCTCACGCTGTTCGGGTCGTACTGGTTCGCGTTGAGGTTGCCCAGGTACTTGCCGTCGGGGGAGACGAGGTAGGGGGACTCGGCGAAGGCCGGGGTGGCGAGGAGCAGCGCGGCGAGGAGGGCGGCGTGGGCGAGAATCGTCGGTCGGGTGGTCATCGTTGGTCGCTCGTTTCGACTCCTCCGGGGGCGCTCGACGTGAGCGCGCGGGATCGCGGAGGTGCCCAGGGCCGCATCGTGCCACCGGCCCGAGACAACGGCTGGCGCCGGGAAGATCCACTTTGAGCCCGATGGATAGACGCGATCGACCCGGCGAGCTTACGACAGGATCAGCGATGGAAAGAGACGAATCCTCCAGGCGGGTGCACCTCACGATCCTGCCGCCGCAGCCGACTCTCGACGAGATCGACGAGTTCATCCGTCAGCTGACGGGGAAGTCGATGACACCCGAGGATCGCGCGGAGACGCAGCGCCTGCTCGACGAGCTCGCGGCACGGGTGGCCGGCGAGTGAGGACCGACGTCCGCCCGATCGAGGGATACGACGTCGTCGGCGACGTGCACGGGCACCACGACGTGCTCGTACGGCTGCTCGCACGGATGGACTACGTCGAGCGCGACGGCGTGTGGCGTCACCCGACGCGGAAGGCCGTGTTCCTCGGCGACCTCATCGATCGCGGCGCCCACCAGGTCGAGACCGTCCGGCTCGTGCAGCGGATGATCGCCGCCGGCGAGGCGCAGATGGTGGTTGGCAACCACGAGTTCAACGCGGTGGCGTACGCCACCGAATGGCCGGACCGGCCCGGTTCGTACGCGCGACCGCACGACGAGAAGAACTTGAAGCAGCACCGGCGCTTTCTCGAGGAGACGGACTTCGGATCGCCGCTGCACGGCGAGTTGATCGAGTGGTTCTGCACGATTCCGCTGTGGCTGGAGCTCGAGCTGAACGGGCGGCGTCTCCGCGTGGTTCACGCGTGCTGGAACGACGGCGAGATGGACGTGCTGCGCGAGGCGCTCGGCGAGGGCTTCACGCTGACCGAGTCCGCCGTCCTGGCGACGAGCACCCGGGGATCACGCGAGTACCAGGCTCTCGAGCTCGTCCTGAAGGGCCCCGAGATCGACATGGGCGGCCGGGTCTACCTCGACAAGGGCCGGCACGAACGACGGAAGGCCCGACTCCGCTGGTGGAACCCGCAGGCGCGCACGCTGCGCGACGCGGCTCTCGTCCCGTGGAACGTGACGGCACCGGACGGTGGCGCGTTCGCGCCTCTGCCGGACGACCCGATCGACATGAAGCACACGTACACCTCCGACGTCCCGGTCGTCGTCGGACACTACTGGGAGAGACCTCCGGCGAAGCTGTGGTCCCCGAAGGTGGCGTGCGTCGATTACAGCGTCGCAGCCAGGGGTGCGCTCGGGGCCTATCGCTGGTCGGGCGAGCGCGACCTGTCGATCGACAACGTCGTCATGGTGCCCACGAGCGACGCCGAGGCGACCGACGAGCCGGGTGAGGCCGGCGGGCCCGACACGGACTGAACCGATCACGGGCACGATGACCCGGATCTCGCCGTGCTCGCGCCGGCGGCTACCGCCTGAGCGCCCGAGGGATGTCCCGCGAGGAGTGAAGGACCCGGATGACTTCGACCGTCCTCGGCGTCACCCGGTAGAAGACGAGGAACCGGCGGAAGCCCGGGACCGGCCAGACTCGCACGGCCTTCAAGCCTCGAGGTCGAAAGGACCGAAGTACGCCGACTTCAGGCATCGTTCGAATGCGCTCGAAGGCGTCCTCGAGGGCGATCGCGTAGCGGTGGGCGGCCGCTGGCCGGTCGTCGGCGATGTAGGTCAGCTGTTCGGCGACGTCGTCCTCAGCCGCGCGCCGCAGAACGAGTCGCCTTGCCATCCCTGCCCTTCCTCCGCCTCTCCGCGGCGACCTCGTCGACGAGCGCGTGCATGCGCTGGAAGAGCTTCTTCGCGGGCACGCGGCTCCGCGGGCTCTTCAACCCTTCGAGGAGACGTTCCTCGAGCTCGCGCTCGGCACGTTCCTCCCGGTCCTGCCGGATGAGATGTCGCATGAACTCCGTCGGCGTGCCGAACCCACCTTCCTTCGTGCGCTCTCGCACATAGGCGAGAAGGTCCTCGGGCATCGTGACGTTGAACGACTTCATGTGGGCCAACGTACCACGGCGACCACGATTCTCGCCATTTTTCGTCATCGGCGCACTGGCAGTGGGTTCGATTGGGCTCGTCTGTCACGAGCGGGGAGGCTAGCCGGCAGCGGGGCCAGCGGCTGTCTACGCGAGGACCTAGAAGAAGGGCACCATGAAGCCCACGAACCCGCAGAAAGGCGTCCACCTCACGCTCCTGCCCCCGGCGCCGACGCTCGACGAGATCGAGGAGCTCATCAGGCAGGTGACGGGCAAGCCGATGACGTCCGAGGATCGGGCCGAGACGCAGCGCCTGCTCGACGAGCTCGAGCAGAAGAAGCGATCGGCGTAGATGCCACCGCCCATGGAAACCACGACCATCCAGGGAGTCGAGCTCACGCTCATGCCCCCCGTCCGCCACCGCGACGCGTGGGTCGACTACAACGACTACGCGCGCCAGCTCGAGGCCGCGTGGCTCCGCCTCTCCGACGTCGAGCCGCCGCTGAACCCGCGCCTGATCGGCGAGCCCGGGCTCGGCAAGACGACGCTCGCCTGCGCCGTCGCCGCCGCACTCGAGCGCGACGTCTACATCATGAACGACGCCGCCGGACAGTGGCCGGGCTGGATCGACCCGTCGCTGCTGCACGTCGGCAGCGTGTCGTGGGAGGTCGGGCCGGTCGAGGTCGTCCAGAAGGAGCCCGCGCACGTATCGCGGCGGGTCCGCCGCCTCTCGCTGCTCACGCTCGACGCGCCAACGTACCTGCCGCGCGACGACACGAAGTCGTTCTACGCACGCGTCATCAAGCGGCTCGTTGGTCCGGCGTTCCGCCGCGGCCGCAACTGTGTGTACAGCTGGCTCGAGGTGATGTTCGCGTTCTGCCGCAACAAGCTGTTTGCTTGGTACAGCCGGTACGTACCGGGTGCGCGGGTTCACGAGGTCGCGCGGCGGTTCGGGGTGCGCGTCGTGCACCAGCCGCTCGCGCGCGTGCCGCGCGAGCTGGTCGAGCGGAACCGGAGGTTCCACTTTCTGTGCGTCACGCGCGAGCAGTGGGAGGATCTGGTGCGGGAGGTGGCGGAGGATCGGCGGGCGTGGGCGCCGGAGTTGGCGCGGCGTGGGCCGGCGACGATCCCGAGACACACGGAGACGAGCGAGGGCGCATGAGGATCCTGTCCTCACACCTGGCGTGATGGCCAGCCACGGAACGCCGGTGCTTGACCGGGGCGCGACAACGTCGTACTCAACATCGTCGCCAAAATCATAGATGCCGCACAGCGCCACCTCTATTGGAGGCGCCAAACATATTCCGGGTGCTCCCCGATGACAGAGTACGAGGTCTTGGTTTGTATCGTGCGAGCGTGGAAGCGCCGCCCGGACCCCTCCGAGCCGCTCACCCTCAACCAGATTGCCAACATTGCACTGGGTAGCGGGAACTCCGCGAATGCAGCGCGCGTCGGGCGCGCGGCTCACTCCTTCAAGGCGTACTTTCGGCAAGTCGGCAGCCGGAAGCTCGTGCCAATCTGGGACGCGATCGAACGGGATCATCCGAGCATCCTGAGAGCGCGCCCAACAGCCGTCGCCCCACCGCCAACCGACGCGTCACCAAGTAGGGCGTACGAGTCAATGATTGACGCGCTGAGGGACGAGGCAAACACCATTCGCCTTGAGTTGCGCCGCAATCCTATCCATATCGCGGGCTTTACTCGCCAGCCCGAGCTAGAGGACGGAACGTCGGCTATCTACGCGGCGCAGTATTTCGTACAGGCAGACGACACCGACCTCCCGATTCCCGACGGCGCACCGATTCGCATACACCTCGGACCAATATTCTTCGACGGCACTCTCTTGTCACATGATCCCGACCAACTCGTCGCCTACCTGAGCTTCGGATCGCCGCTGACAGACGACGCGATACGCGAGCGCGGGCTCCTGGAGCCGAAGGTCGAGGAACTGATCAAGGCCGTCGCCCAAGGCGTGGTAGCGGCCGGAGGCAAGGCGGCCGGCGTCCATCAGCGTCTCCTCGAGCCGGCACTGCAACCCAAACGCCTTGGAGATTGGACGCCGCTCCCCGGCTCACTCGACGAGTCTCAACAAGCTGCCGTCGAACAGGCGCTCCAGCACGATATCACCTTCATTTGGGGACCGCCGGGAACCGGCAAGACGCACGCCCTTGGCGAGCTCATCACGAGCGCGCTGCACCACAACAAGCGCGTTCTGGTGATAGCAACCGCAAATGTTGCAGTCGACCAGGTGTGCCTGAAGCTAAGGGACGCGCTGGATTATCATGCACTGGATAGTTTTCTCACTGGTGGCAAAGTTCTTCGATTCGGCTATGCACGCGACACAGATGTACTTCAGGATCGCCGGTTCTTTCCAGATCGAGAGGAAGCCCGCCAGGTAAGAACCGAGCTGCGCGAAGTCAGACTCGCATTGCGACGACTCGACAAATCCGCGACGGCTGATCGAGTCCGGCTCGTGGACCAGGAGGATAAGCTCAAGAAGCGCCTCCGGGAGATTACTACCGAGCACCTAAGTCGCGCGTCGGTCGTACTGACATCAGCAATGCAATGCTGCATCTCTGGGGACCTTGAACAAACACGTGCCTTCGACATGGTCGTGGTGGACGAGGCCAGCATGATGCCGATACCCTTAGTGATGGCGACGACGCGACGGGCCCGTTCACAGATTGTGATTGCGGGAGACTTCCGACAGCTGGGACCGATTGCAGTGGCACAAAGCGAGAAGGCGCTTCGTTGGCTTCATCAAGATCCCTTCGATCTGATTCGCGTGTCAGACTCGACGCAGCCAGATCATCCGGCGCTCGCGATGCTTCGATGCCAGCGGCGGATGCACCCGGATATCTCTCGTTGTGTCAACCGCGCATACTACGGCGGTTCGCTGATCGACGGAGCAAAGGAAAGTGGACTCCGCGCCGCCGGGCTTCCGCCACTGGAAGGACGAGGCGCGGCGCTGCTAACTCTGAATTTCGGAGAGACGGGGATGTCCCGGAGCGTGTTGATTTGACGAGTTGAAGAAGTGGCGGTTCCATCCGCTGTCCCCCGAAGGGACGGTGGTCGCCAAACCAAAAACGAAAG
>VGTK01000243.1 GCA_016874715.1 Deltaproteobacteria bacterium
GTTCGTCGTGAAGCCCTGTCGCTAGCAGCTTCGTCGACCGTGCCGCCACGGCGCCCCGCGTCGTGGCGGCACGGCGGCGAATTTCGTGCGAATGCCGTGCGAATGCCGTTGCTCGGGCCATGCGGCCGGCGGTAGGAGGCGACAGAGGGTCCTCGCATGCGAGTTGGGAAGTCGCTGGCGGTCGCGGCGCTGATCGTGTCCGTCCTGCAGCACGCCGCCGGCGCGGAGGCTCGGCCCGACGGTGCCACGCGCTGCCGGATGCTCAAGCTGAGCGCGATCGCGATCCATGCGCACGCCCACGTGCGCTGTCACGCGCGCGCGCTCGGCGTCGGCATGTCGGTCGTGCCCTCCTGTCTCGCGAGCGCGGATGCGAGGCTCGCGCGTGTCTTCGCCCGTGCGGATGACGTCGGCGACTGCCCGCCGGATCAGGCGACCGCCCGCGCGGTGTCGGAGAGCTTCGTCGCGCAGGCGCTTGCGCTGACCCGCCCCGCGCCGTCGCCCACACCGACCCCGCTGCCGACGCCGAGCCCCGCGTTCACGGGCTGCGGCAACGGCGTCGTCGAGTCCGGCGAGCAGTGCGACGGTCAGGCGTTTTGCCAACCGACGTGCCGTTTCGCCCTGCCGGCCGTGTGCTGCGGTCAGAGCGGGTTCTGCATCGACGGCGAGTTCCCGTTCCTGGCCGAGACGTGCTCCGCGCAAGGCATCCCCTACTTCCTGGGTGCCGTGTGTACCCCTGACGGGCCGTGTGACCTGGGGCCGCCGTGCGCCGGCGCGTGCACGCCGGAGGCGACCTTCCCGGGCACCAGCGTGTGCTGCGATGCCCCGGGCGGCTGCGTCGACACGTTCGCCGACGACACGATCGACCTGTGGCAGTTCTTCGCGCAGAGCTGCCTGCAGATCGGCGGCAGCGTGAGCGTCGGCGCGTGCGCGCCGGGCGGCGCCTGCGTGCCGGGCGGCTGACAGAGCTTCGCGTTCGTCAAGCAACGCGATGCGCAGCCGCCGACGGCCCGTCATCCGGCGGTCGGCGATCCGTCATGCCGCAGCGCGGCACGAGGTGTGCCGCAGCCGGCGAGGACGCGTTGCTCGCGCAAACCGCCTCCGATACGACGCGGGACATGCAAACCCGTGATCGGCACTTCATCGGCGGCGAGTGGGTGGCCCCCAGCTCGACCGAGACCATCGACGTCATCTCCCCGGCGACCGAGGAGGTGATCGCCCGCGTTCCTGCGGCCAAGGCCGCGGACATCGACCGCGCCGTCGCCGCGGCCCGCACCGCGTTCGACAGCGGTCCCTGGCCGCGCATGAGCGTCGCCGAGCGCGTCGAATGGATGCGCAAGCTGTCGCAGGGCCTGCAGGCGCGCATGAACGACGTCGCGCTGGCGGTGACGACCGAGATGGGCTGCCCCATCACCATGTCGACGATGGCGCAGGCGCTGCCGCCGGGCATGGTGCTCGACAAGTACGCGGAGGTCGCGAGCAGCCATCCCTTCGAGCAGGACCGCGCCGGGCTGTTCGGCCGCGTGATCGTTCGCCAGGAGCCGGTCGGCGTTTGCGGGCTGATCGTGCCGTGGAACTTCCCGCTCGCGATCATCGCCTTCAAGCTCGGCGCGGCGCTGGCCGCCGGCTGCACGACGGTGGTCAAGCCCGCCCCGGAGACGCCGCTCGACGCGTACATCCTGGGCGAGGTCTGCGAGCAGATCGGCTTCCCGAAGGGTGTCATCAACATCGTCGTCGCCGGCCGCGAGGACAGCGAGCTGCTCGTCCGCCACCCCGGCGTCGACAAGATCTCGTTCACCGGCAACAGCGTCGTCGGGCGCCGCATCGCGGGCATCTGCGG
Source organism: Deltaproteobacteria bacterium (assembly GCA_016874715.1). GTDB lineage: Bacteria > Desulfobacterota > Binatia > UBA12015 > UBA12015 > VGTK01. Next base: position 1,838 of record VGTK01000243.1, read on the forward strand.
CGAGCAGCTGAAGCGCTGCACGCTCGAGCTCGGCGGCAAGTCGGCGGCGATCGTCCTCGAGGACGCGGACCCGGCGGCGGTCGTCCCGGGCCTCGTGCCCAACGGCATCCTCAACACCGGCCAGGCCTGCGCCGCGCAGACGCGCCTGCTGATCCCGAAGAGCCGCTACGCCGAGTACGTCGACGCGATCGGCGAGTTCCTGCGCGCGCTGCCGACCGGCGACCCGATGGACCCGACGATGCAGCTCGGACCGCTGGTCGCGGAGCGCCAGCGCGCACGCGTCGAGGGCTACATCCAGAAGGGCCGCGAGGAGGGCGCGCGCCTCGTCGTCGGCGGCGGACGCCCCGCGGGCCTCGCGAAGGGCTGGTACGTCGAGCCGACGCTCTTCGCCGACGTGAACAACCGGATGACGATCGCGCGCGAGGAGATCTTCGGACCGGTGCTGGTCGCGATTCCCTACGACTCCGCCGACGATGCGGTGCGGATCTCGAACGACTCGGACTACGGGCTCTCGGGATCGGTGTGGACCAAGGACGTCGATCGCGGCATCGACATCGCGCGGCAGGTGCGCACCGGCACCTACAACGTGAACGGCTTCATCATCGACTTCGGCGCGCCGTTCGGCGGCTACAAGACCTCGGGCCTCGGCCGCGAGTTCGGCCCCGAGGGCATCGCGTGCTTCTCGGAGTACAAGAGCATCGCGATCTTCTGAACCGGCCTGCGGCGCCGGGCTCGCGCGTCGAGCGCGGGTCCGGCGCCGCTGCCGGCACCATACGACTGTCCGCTCGAGTCCTTCCTCGAACGGCGTCGGATCTCGGATCAACGAAGCGCCGGGCCTTCCACGCCCGACGGAGGCAAGCAGCATGACCGAAGAGGAGCTGCGCGGACGCGTCCGCGCACTGGTCGCGAAGGTCCACCCCGACCGGGTCGACATGCACACCTTTCGTGGCGCGCAGTTCGACCACGGGCTCGCGCTGGTGAACTTCCCGGAGGGCCACGGCGGCCTCGGGTTGAACCCGCGCATGCAGGCGATCGTCAACGACGAGCTGCAGAAGAGCTGCAAGACGACGTACGACGACCTCGTCATCAACCCGATCGGCATCGGCATGGGCATGCCGACGCTCCTCACCTACGGCTCGGACGAGATGAAGAAGCAGCTGCTGCGGCGCTGCTACACGGGCGAGGACATCTGGTGCCAGCTGTTCAGCGAGCCGGGCGCCGGATCGGACGTCGCCGGCCTCGCGACGCGCGCGGAGCGCCACGGTGACGAGTGGGTCGTCAACGGCCAGAAGGTCTGGACCAGCCTCGCGCACGTCTCGCGCTGGGGCATGCTGCTCGCGCGGTGCAATCCCGACGTGCCCAAGCACGAAGGGCTGGTCTACTTCCTCGTCGACATGCAGAGCCCGGGCGTCGAGGTCCGGCCGCTCTACCAGATCACCGGCGAGGCCGAGTTCAACGAGGTCTTCTTCAGCGACGTTCGCATCCCGCACGGCAACGTGCTGGGCAAGGTCGGACAGGGCTGGCACGTCGCGATCACGACGCTGATGAACGAGCGCACCGCGCTCGGCGGGGGCTCGTCGCAGCGCGCGTCGGGTCCGATCCGCATCCTGATGGGCCTCTGGCAGGAGCGCGGCAAGGGCCGCGGCGAGGCCGGCGCGGTCACGCGCGACCGCATCACCAGGCTCTACATCGAGTCCGAGCTCCTGCGTGCGACCGCGGCCCGCGGGCGCGCGGCGCAGCGTTCGGGCAACCCCGGACCCGAGGGATCGGTCGGCAAGCTCGCGCAGGCGGAGCTCTACAAGCGCATCTGGGAGTGCTGCACCGACGTGATGGGCGCCGACGCGCTCACCTACGAAGCGGGCTACGAGCTGCGCCGGCCGCGCACGGAAGATCGCCGCGACGCGGTGAGCATGGCGAAGTACCAGTTCCTCCGCTCGCGGGCGAACTCGATCGAGGGCGGAACGTCGGAGGTCATGCGCAACATCCTCGGCGAGCGCGTGCTGGGACTCCCCGGCGAGCCGCGCGTCGACAAGGCCGTCGCCTGGAAGGACATCCCCCGATGAGCTTCACCGTCACCCCCGAGCACGAGGAGCTGCGCCAGACGGTCCGCCGCTTCCTCGCCGAGAAGTCGCCGATCACCGCGGTGCGCAACGCCATGACGACCGACGCCGGCTTCGACGATGCGGTGTGGTCGCAGATGGCGGAGCAGATCGGCCTGCAGGGCCTGATCGTCCCCGAGGCCCACGGCGGTGCGGGCATGGGCTCCGCCGAGCTCGCGATCGTCATGGAGGAGATGGGTCGCGTGCTGCTGTGCGCGCCGTTCCTCTCGACGGTCCTCGCGACGCAGGCGCTGCTGCTCGCCGGCGACGACGCGGCGCAGAAGGACCTGCTGCCCGGCATCGCGGCCGGCACGACCCGCGCGACGCTCGCGTACGTCGAGCCCGGCGGCGACTGGGAGCCGTTCTCCGCGAAGACGACCGCGAAGCAGGACGGCGGCGACTGGAAGCTCGACGGCCGGAAGGCCTTCGTGCTCGACGGCCACACCGCCGACGTGCTGCTCGTCACCGCGCGCACGTCCGACGGCCTGTCGCTGTTCCGCGTCGACGCCGGCGCGGCGGGGGTCGAGCGCACGGCGCTGCCGACGCTCGACTTGACGCGCAAGCTCGCCGACGTGTCGCTCGAGGGCGCGCGTGCGACCCGCGTCGGGAAGGCCGGCGACCTCACGGCGGCGATCGAGCGCGCCGTGCAGTGGGCGATCGCAGCGCTCGCGGCCGAGCAGGCGGGCGGCGCGCAGCGCTGCCTCGAAACCGCAACCGACTACGCGAAGACGCGCCTCCAGTTCGGCCGTCCGATCGGCACGTTCCAGGCGATCAAGCACCGCTGCGCCGACATGCTGGTCAGCACCGAGTTCGCGAAGTCGGCGGCGTACGGCGCCGCGGCGGCGCTCGCCGACGGCGACGGCGTGGACGAGGCGACCGCGATCGCGAAGTCGTACTGCTCGGAGGCGTTCTTCCAGGCGGCCGGCGACAACATCCAGATCCACGGCGGCATGGGCTTCACCTGGGAGGCCGACGCGCACCTGTACTTCAAGCGCGCGAAGAGCAGCAGCCTGCTGTTCGGCGATCCGGTCGAGCACCGCGAAAAGTTAGCGGCGCGCATCGGTCTCTGATGGACTTCGACCTGCCCGACGACCTCGTCGAATACCTCGCCGAGCTCGACCGCTTCATCGAGGCGGAGATCAAGCCGCTCGAGACCGCGAACGACAACATCCGCTTCTTCGACCACCGGCGCGAGTACGAGCGCACCGACTGGGAGCGCGGCGGGCTCCCGAGGAGGGAGTGGGAGGAGCTGCTCGCGGAGGCGCGCCGCCGCGCCGACCGCGCGGGGCACCTGCGCTTCGCGTGGCCGGCGGAGCTCGGCGGGAAGAATGGCTCGCAGCTCTGGCTCGCGGTGATCCGCGAGCACCTCGCGGCGAGGGGTCTCGGCCTGCACAACGACCTGCAGAACGAGCACTCGATCGTCGCGAACAACCCGTTCGTCGTGATGTTCCAGGAGTTCGCGACCCCCGAGCAATACGCGCGCGACCACAAGAAGCTGCTGCGGGACGAGATGATCACCGCCTTCGGCCTCACCGAGCCGGAGCACGGCTCGGACGCGACCCACATGGACACGCAGGCTGTGCCGCACGAGCGCGACGGAAAGAAGGGCTGGCTGATCAACGGCGCCAAGATGTGGACGACCGGCATGCACGTCGCGACGCACGTGATGGTGTTCGCGCGCACCAGCGGCAAGGCGGGCGACGCGCTCGGGATCACGACGTTCGTCGTGCCGGCGGACACGCCCGGGTTGAAGATCGAGGAGTACCTCTGGACCTTCAACATGCCCACGGACCACCCGCGCATCACGCTCACCGACGTGTGGGTTCCCGAGGAGGCCTACTGGGGCGAGATCGGCCGCGGCCTGGCACTCGGGCAGAGCTTCGTGCACGCGAACCGCATCCGGCAGGCGGCGTCGTCGCTGGGCGCCGCGGTGTTCTGCGTCGAGGAGAGCGTCAAGTACGCCCGCCAGCGCAAGCCCTTCGGCAAGCCGCTCGCGCAGAACCAGGCGATCCAGTGGCCGCTGGTCGAGCTCGCCACGCAGTGCGACATGCTCCGCCTGCTGATCCGGCAGACGGCGTGGCAGATGGACCGCCTGCCGCACAAGCAGATCGAGCACGAGATCTCCGACAAGGTCTCGATGTGCAACTACTGGGCGAACCGCCTGTGCTGCGACGCGGCCGACCGCGCGATGCAGGTGCACGGCGGCATCGGGTACTCACGCCACAAGCCCTTCGAGCACATCTACCGCCACCACCGCCGCTACCGCATCACCGAGGGCTCCGAGGAGATCCAGATGCGCAAGGTCGGCGCGTACCTCTTCGGCTACGCAGGGCCGCGCAAGCGCCTGTTCGCGGCGGGCGCGGCGTAGGGGCGTCCGCGCTTCGGATTCCGGTCGACGGGCGTATCGGGGCTGCGGCCCGCTCGCAGCCCGATCGGCCCCTGCACGGCGATGGGGCGGCGGCTGCGTGCAGCAAGCTCACGTCGGCGACGTTGCACGGCGCGGTCGAGAACCCGTCCGACGAGATGTCGGCACGACGAGCGAGTGGATCGAGCGCATCGTCCGCACGCGAGCTCGCCTGACGCGCCGACGCCGCCTCGCTCGGCGCCCCACACCGCGAGGTCCGCTACGCCGGCCGTCCGGCACGGGCAAGATCGAAAGTCGTTGCCTTGCACCAGACCCTGCAGGCAAGATCCACGCGTCCGGATTCCTGCTCGTACCGTACCGCGGGGGGCAGAGTGGGGGCCCTGGACGAACGCGGACCGCGACGGCGTCTCCCGCACCGGTCGCGCCACGACGCGGAGGGCAAGCATGGTCGAGACACGGAGCCGGATCACGATGCTGGTTGCTGCACTGGTCGTCGCAGCGGCCGACGGCGCGGCCGCCGCGAGCTTCGTCAATCACGAGAGCGGCCACGTCCGCCCGCTCGCCATGTCGCCGGACGGTGCGCGCCTGTTCGCGGTCAACACGCCGGACGCACGTCTCGCGATCTTCGACGTCGACCCGAGCGGTCTCACGCTGGTCGCCGAGGTGCCCGTCGGCCTCGATCCGGTGGCCGTGGCGGCGCGGACGCGCGCTGCGGGCGAGACCGAGGTCTGGGTGGTCAACCACCTCTCCGACAGCGTGAGCATCGTCACGATCGACGATGCGAACCCTGCAGCCTCGCGCGTCACCGGCACACTGCTGGTCGGCGACGAGCCGCGCGACGTGGTGTTCGCCGGCCCCGGCGCGAGACGCGCTTTCGTCACCACCGCCCGGCGCGGACAGAACCTGCCGGCGAGCGTCGGCGCGCGGCTGTCCGATCCCGGCATCGGGCGCGCGCTGGTGTGGGCCTTCGACGCCGACCAGCCGTTCGCCGACACCGGGTTCGACGCCAACACCTCCCCGTCACCGCTCGGGGGTGAGCCGCTCGCGATCCTCGAGCTGTTCACCGACGCGCCGCGCGCGCTCGCCGCGAGCCCCGACGGCCTGACGGTCTACGCGGCCGGCTTCCACACCGGCAACCAGACCACGGTCCTCCCCGAGCGCCTGGTGCAGCCGGTCTACGCGGGCGGGCTGCGCGTGGATCCGGGGTTGCCGTCGGGCTCGCCGTTCGTCGGTCCGTGCGACCCCGGGGGCGCCGCGCCGGGCCCGGTGCCCGCCTACCCGTGCACCGGCCTGATCGTGCGGCGCAACCCCGTCACGGAGCTCTGGGAGGACGAGCTGGGCCAGGACTGGGGACAGATCAGCGGCGTCACGACCGTCATGTTCGACCTCCCCGATCGCGACGTCTTCGTGCTCGACACGTCGTCAGCCGTACCGTCCCTGCAGGGCTCGTTCAGCGGCGTCGGCACGATCCTGTTCAACATGGCGGTGCGTCCCGGGACCGGCGCGCTCTTCGTCTCCAACCTCGAGTCGCGCAACCACGTGCGCTTCGAGCCGCTGGTCGACGC
>VGTK01000244.1 GCA_016874715.1 Deltaproteobacteria bacterium
CGATCGCCGCGACGCGGCTCGAGCCCAGCGCGGCGACGTACAGGCGGCTCCCGTCGGACGAGAACACCATGTCGGTCGGGAACGCGAGCGTCTGCTCGATCTCGCTCGCAGGCCCGGGCGAGCGCAGATAGTCGATGTGGTCGTTCAGGTGGCGCGGCGTCACCGTCGCCCCGTCGACCACCGTGATCCGGCTGAACGCGACGTTGCCGCGGACGCCGTGCAGTCCGTTGGGCAGGATGCCCTCGAAGCGCACCTCGTTGCGCGCCTCGGTGTTCGACACGAAGAGCTTGCCGCTACCCGGACGTACCGCCATGTTGAAGAGTGTCGTGCCGACGCCGGCGACGCTGCCGATGGCGCTCGGCGTCGGCGCGTCGGCGTCGATCGTGAAGACGTCCTGGTCGGGCAGCGTGAAGGCGACGAAGTCGCTCCAGTCGCGCCCGATCTCGTCCACGAAGTTGCCGGTGTCGGGGTCGACGCGAACGATCAGCCCGACGTCGGGTCCGCCGGGCAGCGCGCCGGGAGGTGGCGGCGGCAGACCACCGTTCTGGGTCACGACGCGCTCGTTGATCGCGGTCGTCCCGTTGCCCGAGTGGAAGACGGCGGCGTAGACCAGGCTGCCGTCGGGCGACGCGGCCAGCGCCCGCGGCGTGTCGCCGAACAGCACCAGGTTTGCGATCGGCGTTCCGCCGAGTGCGGCGCCGAGGGCGTTCGCGTCGAACACCTGCACGACCGCGCGCCCGATGCCCTCGGTGGTCGGGTCGAACGGCACCGGGCAGTTCTGCCCGCGGCGCGCGACCGTCACGAAGGCGCGCGTCCCGCCAGCCCCCGCGAACACGAGATCGCGCGGCTCGTCGCAGGTCAGCAGCGTGCGCACGACACGTGAGCGTGTGACGTCGGCCTGATCGACGCGCACGATGCTCACGCTGTCGGACAGGTGATTGACGACCCACACCTCGTCGTTGGCGCGCGCCGCAACGGACACCGGCTCGAGACCGACCGGGACCTCCGCGACGAGCGACAGGCCCGTCGCCGTGACGTCGAAGATCGCGAGGCGCGCGTCGGGCGTGTTCACGGCAAAGAGCCGCGTGCCGTCGGGCGACAGCGCGATCGGTCGCACGTGGCCGCTCTCGAAGTTCACGAAGCTGCCCGGTTGAGACTGCGCGCCCGCCGCAGCGACCAGCGACAGCGATACGCAGATCTGCGCGAGCATCTGGACGGACACGCGCACCGCGCGTGCGGTTCGGGATGTCAGGACCGCCATGTCGTTCTCCTCGGAGGGCGGGACCCCTTCCCGCCCGTCGCGCGCGCCGCCGGCCTTCGGCCGACGGCGTGCCTCGCCCATCGTCCACTGCTGAGAGTCGCGCCACCCGTCCAGGGGAAAGCGGCGCACCGTCAGATTCTCCTCAGATGATGGCGCCGAGACGCGCCGCGTCGGACCACGCGAAGCCCGGCAAGACCGTGGCGACGTCCGGGTTGCCGAGGTGGCGCACCAGGATCTCGGCGAACAACGTGCGGAAGTCCGTCGCGACCGCGAGGTCGCGACCGTCGGCGAGCTGCGCCGCGGCGAGCCCGGGCCACGCGCCGAGCACGCGCCCGCCGCGCACCGTACCGCCGAGCGCCAGCATCGCGGTGCCGCGCCCGTGGTCGGTGCCGCCCGAGCCGTTCTCCGCGAGCGTGCGGCCGAACTCGCTCATCGTCAGCACGCACACGTCCGCCATCGCGTCGCCGAGGTCCGTCCGGAACGCGGCCAGCGCGTCGGCGAGGTCGCGCAGCAGCGTCGCGAGCTGGCCCGTGCTGCCGCCCTCGAGCGTGTGCGTGTCCCAGCCGCCGCGATTCAAGAACGCGATCTCGAGCCCGACCCGGCCCTTGATCGCACGCGCGACGTCGCGCAGCTGCCCGCCGAGCTCGCTGTCGGGATAGCGCGCGCCGTTCGCGGGCTGGTACGGCGTCGCGTCGAGGCTCGCGAACACGTCGAGCGACTCGAGCGCGTCGCGCGTCGCCCTGCCGAGCAGGTCGTCGCGCGAGCCGTACATGCGCTCGACCGCGCGCCGCGCGAGCGCGCCCTGCCCCGGCGGTCCGAACGCGACCTCGGCGAGGCTCGTCGTCGCCAGTGCAGGCGCCGGACCGGCGAGCGTGCGCGGCATCTGGCTCGACAGAGCGACGGCGCGAACCGGCGTCGCGTTCGCCCCGGAGCCGGCGGTCTGCAGGTGACGGTTCAGCCAGCCGTCGCTCGCGTTGCGCTCGCCCGGCTCGCCGATCTCCATGTAGTCCTGCGCGTCGAAGTGCGAGCGCGTCGGGTCGGGCGAACCGCACGCGTGGACGATCGCCAGATCGCCGGCGGCGAACGCCGGCGCGAGACTCGCCATCGCCGGGTGGAGCCCGAAGAAGCCGTCGAGGTCGATCGCGGCGCCGTCGCCCGAGCCCGGGCGCGGGATCGCGATCGTCGGCCGCGCGGCGTAGTAGGCCCGCTCGCCGTGCGGCACGACCATGTTGAGGCCGTCGACCGCGCCACGCTGGAAGATCGCCACCAGCACGCGGCGGCGCGCCGCCGTCGCCGCGGCCGCCGTGCGCAGCAGGAAGCGCGGCCCGACGCCGAAGCCGAGAGCCGCGATGGCACCTCCCTTCAGCACCAGCCGGCGTGGGACGTTCGTCGTGCGTTGCATGGGAAGCTCCTCCTACTGCTGCTGGAACTCGGGGCTCGACAGCACCAGCGCCGCGAGCAGCTCGGGCGTGGCACCGGCGTCGCGCGCGTCCACCAGCGCGGCGCGCGTCGCGTCGGACGGCGGCGCGAGCAGGATCTCCTGCGCCAGCGCGTCGACGCCGCCCGCGCCGCGCGCGAGCGACGCCCAGCGAGAAGTGTCGATGCGCACCCCGGGCACGCGGTTGCGCGCGATCTGCGAGGCGACGTCGAAGCGCGTCACCATACCGCCCGCGGTCACCACCGCGTCGGCGGTCTCCTGCCAGCCGGTCGGCGGCTCGGCGCGCAGGATCGGCTGGCCGAGGTCGGCGACGAGCCGCGCCGCGACCACCCCCAGACGGACCTCCGCGCCCGCCGCGCGCAGCGCGCTCGCCACCAGCTCGAGCGGGCTCTTCACCTTCGCGCCGCGGCTCGACGCCCGGAGCAGCTCGTCCGACTCGAGGATCGTGCGCATCACCTGCGCGAGATCGCCGTCGGTGCGCAGCCAGACCTGCTTCGCACGCTGCACCAGCGCCTCCGGTGGCACGTCGGCCACGAACCGCGACACGAGCTTCCGCACGACGTGCTCTGCGGTCGCCGGCTCGCGCGCCAGCAGATCCAGCACCGCCTCGCCCTCGGCGCGTCCGCCGGGCGCGATGCGACGGCCGAGCACCGTCTTCGCGCCGCCGTCGTGCAGCCACGGGGCGAACACGAACTCGATGCGGCCCGAGCGCGCCGGCGTGATCGTCCAGCCGGTGAAGACGCGGGCGACCTCCTCGACGTCGGCCTGCGTGTACCCGCCGGTCACGCCGAGCGTGTGCAGCTCCAGCAGCTCGCGCGCGTAGTTCTCGTTGAGACCCGAGCTCTTGCGCCGCGTGCGCGCACCCTCGGCCGTGCTCAGGTAGTTGTCGAGGTAGTAGAGCATCGCCGGGCCGGACGCGGTCGCGCCGAGCAGGTCGCGGAAGCGGCCCAGCACGTGCGGCCGGATCGAGTCGCGCACCCAGGCGACCCCCGCCCAGCGGTTCGGGCCGTCGGCCGCGAACACGCTGAAGTGGTTCAGCCAGAAGTCGGTCATCACCTCGGCGAGCTGCGCGCGCGCGTGCACGGCACGCGTCACCAGGTCGGACGAGACCTCCGCGAGCACGCGTCCCGGACGCCCGACGGCGTCCATCGCCATGCTGCCGTCCTTCGCCTGGGGGTAGCTCGCGAGGAGTGCCGCCGAGTCCATGCCGAGCGCCGGGTAGACGGCCAGGCGTTTGGCGAGCGCAGGATCGGTGATCGCCCGAGGCGCCAGCTGCTGGTCCAGCCAGCGCGCCCGGCCGAGCTGCCGGATCTCGTCGCGCAGCTCCGGCGTCGCGCCGAACGTGGCGCGGCGTGCGAGCTGCAGGATGCGCGCCTCCTCGGCCACGCTGGCCGACGCGGATGCCTCTCGAGTCGCGTCGAGCGCCGTCGCATCCGCTCGGGGTGCGAGCGCCGCGATGGTGGCCGCGAGCAGCGCGGCGCGGGTTCGTCCTCGGGACATCGCACACCTCCTCGCGGCACACCCGGTGATCCGGGCCCGTGCCGCGTCGTCGGAGGATGGGATGCGCGCCACCCGTCGAGCGTAAAATCCGTGCGCGTCGGGTCAGTCGCGCGCGGCAGCGCCGTTGCCGTTGCCGCCGCGGCGACGGCGCGCGCCGTCGATCTGCTGCTTCATCTTGCCGCGCAGCAGGATCAGCCGTGCACGCTGCTCGGCGGTCAGCACCGGCTGTACGCCCTTCCACAGCAGATCCGGGAGCTGCGCGATCCGCTGCTCGATCGCGACCAGCTGATCGGTGAGCGCGTCGAGCGCCTTGTCGTCGCGCGGCTGCGCCCCGAGCTGGGTCTCGAGCTTGGTCGCGAGCGCAGCCTTCTGCGCTACCAGCTCGCGCCGCTGCTGCGCCACCCGGCGGAACTCACCCGCGACCTTGACCGTCTGCTCGTCGCTCAGGTGCAGCTCCTCCGCGATGCGCAGCACGAGCAGCATCGGCCCGCGGCCGCCGCCGCGCCGCGCGCGCTGCCCGCCGCCGGAGAAGCCAGCAGCGTCGCCGCCGTCATCGTCGGACGCCTCGACCGACGCGGCCGCCGCGTCTTGCGGGGCTGGGGCCGCCGCGGCAACCGAGACCGGGGCGAGCGAGAGCGCTGCGAGCAGGAAAAGGCGGACGGTACGACGCATGATCAACTCCAGCCCGGACTCGGCACGAGAATGGCCTCGACCTCGTCGAGGTCCTCGTTGCTCAGCGCGTCGAGTGCCGGGTCGGACCTCGAAGCGAGCGCCAGCGCGAACGGGTCGTTGCTGGCGATGATCCAGGAATCGTCGGCGGACTCCGCGTCGAGCGCGGCGACGGGGTCGCCGGCCGGCCCGTCGGCCATCGTCACTTCGATGCCCTGTGGGCGCGGCGAGCGCGCGAGCAGAGCGCCGAGCGCGACGGCGATCGCGAGCCCCGCCGCGAGCGCGGGCACGAGCGGCTGCCAGATCGAGTGGCGCCGCACCGGACTCGATCCGCGAACGGAGCGCGCGCCGGTGCCCGAGATCGCACGCAGCGCCGGTCGCCCCGCGGCACGCGCCGGTGCGCCCGCACCGACCACGCCGCCGTCGGCATCGTCCGCCGAGGCGCCGATCGTCGCGAGCAGCGACCCGCGCCGTGCGGCGAAGAAGTCGTCGTCCGGAAGCTCGTCGGCGCGCAGCAGCGTACCGACCGACGCGAGCAGCGACGCGTCGGGCGCACACGCGGCGCACGACGCGAGGTGCCCCGCGAGCCAGTCGAGGTCGCGCTCCGCGAGCACCGCGGCGGGATCGTCGTCGAGCGCGTGCGCGGACGCATGGTCCATGCGGGTGAGCAAGCTCCGGCAGCGCGCGCAGTCGTCGCGAACTTCGGCCATGGTCACGCCTCCTCGTCCTCGTCCGTCGCGGTAGCGGCCGCGCCGGGCACGAGCCAGGCGCGGAGCTTCTTCACCGCGTGGAAGAAGTTGACCTTCGCGGACGCCTCGGACGACCCGACGATCTCGCCGATCTCGCGGAACGAGAGGTCGTCGCAGACGCGCAGCAGGACCGCGGCGCGCTGCTTCTCGGGCAGCCGCCCGACCAGCTTGCCGAGCGTGATGCGATCGAGCGCGTGCCCGCCGGTGACCGGCGCCGCCGGCTCGGCGATGCCGTCGAGCGGCGTGGTGCGTCCCGCCTTGCGGTACAGCATGCGGCACTCGTTGAGCGCGATGCCGTAGAGCCAGGTCTGGAACGACGCGTCACCGCGAAAATCGCCCAGCTGCCGGTAGGCCGCGAGAAAGCTGCTCTGCATCACGTCCTGTGCCTCGTCACGGCTGCCGGTCATGCGCATCGCGAGCGCGAACACCATGCGCTCGTAGCGGGCCACGAGCACCGCGAAGCGTTCGCGATCCCCTCCACGGACCTGGGCGACGATCGCCCGATCATCGGCGTCGGCGCCTTCCCGGCCCATCCGACACGCGTCTTAGCCCCGCCCCGGGCGGCGGCGCAAAAGGTCCGGTCGCAACACGCTGCCTGCCTTGCCGTTTCGTTGGTCTCGCCAGCTGAGATGCACGACGCACCGGTCGGGTAAAACCGCCGCTCGCGGCGGCCTCGGGGCGCGCCCGGCTCGGACAGCGCTCTGGGCCGACGAGCCCCGCAGCTCGGTCACGGAACGGGCTTGGGCTGGCGATCGCGCTTCGGCCGCCGCGCGTCCGGGTCACGACGTTTCTTCGGGGGCCGCGCCTCCGGGTCACGACGCTTCTTCGGGGGCCGCGCCTCCGGGTCACGACGCTTCTTCGGGTCCGGTGCGTCCCAGGTGGCGTTCAACAGCAGCCCCGGGACGCACAGCGTCCGGGCGCCCAGCCCTTCGACGGCCAGGCTCTGGAAGCGGTTCGCGGCGAGAAACGGCACGCGCATCGTGGCCGACGTCCCGGGCTCGAGGCGGTGCAGCTGGTAGCAGATGCGGGCGTCCGGACCGGGCGCGTCGTCGGCCGCACCGGTGGCCTCGACGCCGGCGCTCGCGACCGGCGGATAGCAGAGCTGCAGGGGTCGCCCGAGCGCGAAGCGCTCGGACGGCACCTCGCCGACGACGCGCACCGCAACCTCGTGCGCGCTCCGCGGACCGCCCTCGCCGGAGGGGATGACCTGGCACTGGTAGGCGGCCCCGGCAGGCTGCACGCCTTCCTCGGGCGCGCCCACGACTGCGGGCAACGAGACCCGCTCCACATTGCGCGGCGTCAGCTCGAGCACGCCGAAGCGATCCTCGATGGTCGTGCCACCAACCAGTTGCTGCGGACGGCCGGCCGCGCGGCGCGCGGGCGTCACGGGATAGGCGATATACGCGGGGCGCACGTCTCCCGCGCCCGTCGCCCGGACGTCCGCGTCGGCGTCGTCGGGCGGCGTCACCTCGCCGCCACCGTCGTCACCGGTCGTGACTGCGGGCACGCAGACGCTGCGCGCAGGTTTCACCTCCTGCACGTGGAGGCCGAACTCGCGCAGGGCCTCCGGCCGCGGCTTCTCCCCGTGGATTCGCTGCCGATTGCGCAGCTGCGCGCACAGGTAAGCCGAGCACGCGAAGTCGTCGCGCGGCCCACCGCGGCAGGCGTCGGCGACGCAGGTGTCGTCGGCGGTGCAGGCGTCACCATCGTCACACGTGGCGCCGTCCGGCAGCCGGACGTCGGCGGGACAGTCCTGCGAGGACCCGTCGCACCACTCCGGCGGATCGCAGCCGCCGCGCGACGCGCGGCACTCTCCGGTGCGTCTCGCGTCGGCCGGGCACTCGCCCGACACGCCGTCGCACTCCTCGTCGAGGTCGCACGCCCCGGTCGCGACGCGGCACACCGTGCCGTGCGCGCGGACCTCGTTCGCGGGGCACTCGGACGACGTGCCGCTGCAGACCTCGGCGACGTCGCACGCGCCGGCGGGCGCGCGGCACGGTGCCCCGGCGCGGGCGAAGCGGTCCTCCGGGCAGAGGGCGCTCGTCCCGTCGCACAGCTCGGCCTCGTCGCAGGCGCCGACGGCCGGACGACATGCCGTTCCGGGAGCGAGCAGCGTGCACCTCGTGCTGCAGCACGAGCCCGGACCGCCGTTCGCGGCGCCGTCGTCGCACGACTCGCGTGCCGCGACCACGCCGTCGCCGCAGCGCGGCTCGCCGGCGGCGAAGCGCG
>VGTK01000245.1 GCA_016874715.1 Deltaproteobacteria bacterium
GGCGGCTGCCGGGCGGCTGCCGGGCGGCTGCCGGGCGGCTGCCGGGCGGCTGCCGGGCGGCTGCCGGGCGGCTTCCCTACGCCTCGCTTCGAATGATAGGGTCTGCCGCCGTACTTGAACCCTCTACCATTCCGGAGGACGAACGAGATTATGATTTCCATGCGCTCATGGTCGTGGATCCTGTGTGGCCTGCTCGTGACAGGCGCTACCGGCCTGCAGGCGTGCAGCCAGACCGAAGAGAAGGCCCCGGCGGCCGCCGCCCCGGCGGCGGGCGTGCCCGCTGCCGCACCCGCAGCCCCCGCGGCCGGACAGCCGCCTGCCGCTCCTGCAGCCGGTGCGAACGCCGGCGCAGCCGCCATGGTGGTCGACGAGCTCTACGTCGACGCCGAGGCCGACCCGGACGAGGGTGCGCCGCCGCTGGCGGTCAAGTTCACCTCGACCGTCGAGGACGCGACCGGTGCCGTGACCTGCGACTGGGACTTCGGCGATGGCACTCCGCACAGCACCGACATGAACCCGACGCACACGTACCAGGCCGAGGGCGACTTCGTCGTCACGCTGAAGTGCAAGGACTCGAAGGGCATCGAGGGCGAGACCGAGATCGACGTCACCGCTTACAAGGACGAGTGAGGGTCGCCAGCGCGCGCGCGACGTCGCGTCCGAGCCGGACGATGCCTGCCTGCGACCGCAGGAGCGCATTGTTGATCTCCAGCTCGACGTAGGCGACGTCGTGCGCGACGCCATGGCGGCGTGCACTGTAGATCAGCCCGGCGAGCCCGGAGTACGGCTCGTTGTAGCGCACGCGCAGGCCGAGCCGGGCCAGCGCGCGCCCGAGGCGATGCGCGAGCTCGGGGTAGGCGTCGTAGAGGACCCCGATGTCGAACGGCCGCGGCACGCCGTTCATGACCGGCGTGAAGCTGTGCAGCGCCAGCAGCTGCACCGCCGCGTCGGGGTTGGCGCGCTTCGCGCGCGCGACCATTCGATCGACGGCGGCGTGATACGGCGCCCAGGCGAGCGCCACGCGCCGCGCCCGCTCGGCGCGTCCGACGCGGCTGTTCCCGGGCACGCGGACACCGTCGCTGACACGCACGATCAGCGTGTCGTCGTGCAGCTCGCGGTTGCAGTCGATCAGCAGACGCGACCAGCGCGACGCGACGGCCGGAGCCCCGAGACGGCGCGCGATCTCGCGCTGCACGGCGCGCGCACCGATGTCCCAGCCGATGTGGTCCCGGCGCTCGTGGGGCGACACGCCGAGGCCGCGGTACTCCCGCGGCAGTGCCGCGCTCGCGTGCTCGCAGGTCAGGACCCAGGCGGTGTTTCGCCGAGGGGACACGCGCCCCCTCGCCCCGCGCGGCGAAGCCGCACGGGGCCGCGCGCCCCGCGCTCGCGGCGCTCGGCCCGCTTGCCGCCCGCTTCGCCGGGTGGACCGCTGCCGATTGCCGGGCTTCACCCGCGGAGCTTGGTGTCGAACAGCCGGAGCAGGCGCCGCCACGAATCCTGCGCCGCAGCCTCGTGGTAGGAGGCCCGCTCCTCGCAGAAGAAGCCGTGGTCGGCGCCGGGATACACGATGACGTCGGCGTCCTTGCCGAGCTGGGCGAGACGCTCCTTCACCAGCGAGCACTCCTCGGGTGGGATGAAGGAGTCCTTCTCGCCGTAGAAGACGACCATCGCGGCGGCGATTCCTCGAGCCTCCTCGATCGGCGGGTGCGGGCGGCGCTCGCTCTGCGGCAGCATGCTGCGGCCGATGCCGCCGCCGTAGAACGGCGCCGCCGCGCGAATCTGCGGAACCCGGCAGGCCGCGAGAAACGTCAGGAAGCCGCCCATGCAGAAGCCGGTCATGCCGATCCGGCCGCGGTCGGTCTCCGGCCGCGCCTCGACCAGGTCGATCGCGGCCCTCACGTCGGCGGCGAGCGCGTCGTAGCCGGGCAGCTCCATCATCAGCTCGATGGCCCTGGGAAGCTGGTCGTAGCCGACGACCCGGTCGCCCGGTGCTCGGTAGTAGAAGTCCGGCGCGGCGACGACATAGCCCTCGCGCGCGATGCGGCCGGCGACGCCCTTGATGTGGTCGTTCAGCCCGAAGGCCTCCATGGCCACGATCACGCCTGCGAACGGCCCCTCGCCCTCCGGCACCACGAGATGGACCGGCATCGTGCCGTCGGCCGTCTTCACGTCGACCATCCTGCCCTGGACGTTCACCCGAAATCCCCCCGCGGCGACCTGTTTGACATGAACGACGGCCGCGCCTAGTCGTAAAACGCCTTTTGCAACCGGTTTCCGCCGTGCCCGGCAGCGCGCGAACGAACGACCCTCTACCATGGTGCGTCGAGAGAAGACCAACTACGTCATCCAGTCCGTCGCGCACGCGCTCGACGTGCTCGAGCAGTTCGCCGGCGAGACCGAGGAGCTCGGCGTCACCGATCTCTCGAAGCGCCTCAAGCTGCACAAGAACAACGTCTTCCGTGTGCTCGCGACCCTCGAGTCACGAGGCTACATCGAGCAGAACAAGTCGACCGAGAACTACCGGCTGGGCATCCGGTGCCTCCAGCTCGGTCAGACGTTCGTGCAGCAGATGGGCCTGCTCCGCCAGGCGCGCCCGATCATGGACGAGGTGGTGAGGTCCTGCCAGGAGACCGTGTACCTGAGCCTGCTCCGCCGGGGCGGCGTCGTTCCGCTGCAGGCGGTCGAGGCGGATCGCCCGGTGCGGATCGTGTCGTTGCTGGGCCAGTCCCTGCCGCTGCACTGCACCGCAGCCGGCAAGGCCCACCTCGCGTTCGAGTCGGAGGAAGAGATCCGCAGCTCGCTGCCCGAAGCCCTCGAGCGCCACTCGGACAAGACCATCGTGCGCCTCGACGACCTGATCGAGAATCTGCGCGGCGTCGCCGAGCGCGGCTACGCCATCGAGTCGGGCGAGTACCTGCCCGACGTGATGGCGATCGCCGTACCGATCCGCGACTACACGCGAACCGTGGTGGGCAGCCTGTCGATCACCGCGCCCGAGTACCGCATGGCACCCGATCGCGTCGCGCGCGAGATCGCGCCGCTCGCGCTGCGCGCCGGCAAGGACCTCTCGACCCGTCTCGGCTACGACAGCTGATCAACCGCGGGGACGGCCTCGCGCCCGGCGCGCCGAGGTCCTATCGCCGGCAGCGCCGTTGCCGGCTGAAGCGTCGCATTAGCGGTGCTTCGTTGACTGCTATTGGCACCGTGTTATCCACGAATGGTCGAGCGCGGCCGGTTTCCCGGCGCCCGCGCCACGTTTCCCCTAGCGAAGGAGCATCCGGCGTGAAGATCCTGGTACCGATCAAGCGGGTCCCGGACCCGCAGACCAACATCAGCGTGAAGGCCGACGGTACGGGAATCGTCACGGACAACGTGAAGTTCGTGATCAACCCGTTCTGCGAGATCGCCCTGGAGGAAGCGCTGCGCATCAAGGAGCAGCAGGGCGGCGCGGAGGTGGTGCTGGTCTCGATCGGCCAGAAGGTCACTCAGGAGCAGCTCCGCACCGGACTCGCGATGGGCGCCGACCGCGCGATCCTCGTCCTCTCCGACGACGAGCTCGACGCCGCCACCACGGCGGCGCTCCTGGCCAAGCTGGTCGATCAGGAGAAGCCGGAGCTCGTCCTCGCGGGCAAGCAGGCCATCGACGACGACGCCAACCAGACCGGTCAGATCCTTGCGGCGATGCTCGACTGGCCGCAGGCGACGTTCGCGTCGAAGGTGGAATTCTCCGGCGACAAGAAGGACGTGACGGTCACCCGCGAGGTCGACGGCGGCCTCGAGACGGTCGCGTTCACCCTGCCGGGCGTGATCACGACCGACCTCCGCCTCAACGAGCCGCGCTACGCATCCCTGCCCGGCATCATGAAGGCGCGCAAGAAGGAGCTCAAGGAGATCCCTCTCGCAGAGCTCGGGGTAGACCCGAAGCCGCGCGTCAAGACGCACAAGCTGTCGCCGCCACCCAAGCGCGCCGCGGGACGAAAGGTCGAGACGGTGCAGGAGCTGGTCAACCTCCTCCACACCGAGGCGAAGCTCATCTGACGTCCCTTTCGGTTTCGCCGACCGCGAAGGATGGAACCGGCACGGCGTTTCTTCTGACGCCTCCGTCGCACGCAAGGAGCAACTTCCATGGCTAAGGTTCTGGTCTACATCGAGCACGCGCACGGCAAGCTCCTGAAGAGCTCGCTGGTCGCCGTCAGCGCGGGTCTCGCGGCGTCGAAGAAGAATGGTGGCGACGTCGCCGCGCTGGTTCTCGGTGCGGGCGTCGACGCGATCGCGTCGGAGGTCGCGGGCTACGGCGTCAAGCAAGTTCTGTCGGTCGACGATGCGCGCCTCAAGGACTACGTCGCCGACGTCTACGCGAAGGCCGTCGCCGTCGTCGCGAAGGCGCAGGGAGCGACGACCGTCGTCGCCGCCGCCACCGCGCAGGGCAAGGACTTCCTCCCGCGCGCAGCGCAGCTGCTCGACGCGGGCATGGCGAGCGACGTCACCGCCTTCAACGAGGACGGGACGATCACCCGTCCGACCTACGCCGGCAACGTGCTCGCGACCGTCACGGTCGAGGCGCCCGTGAGCGTCGTCTCGGTGCGCACCACCGCCTACGAACCGGCCCAGAAGGCGGGTGCGGCCGCCGGCGTCGAGAAGGTCGCTCTGCCGCCGGAGGTCACGAGCAAGATGCGCTTCGTGTCGTTCGCCGAGACCAAGAGCGACCGACCGGCGCTCGGCGACGCGAGCATCGTCGTCTCGGGCGGCCGGGGCCTCAAGTCGGGCGAGAACTTCACGACCTACCTGGAGCCGCTCGTCGACGTGCTCGGCGCCGCCATGGGTGCCTCGCGCGCCGCGGTCGACGCCGGGTTCGTGCCGAACGACCTGCAGGTCGGCCAGACCGGCAAGGTCGTGGCGCCGCAGCTCTACATCGCGGTGGGCATCTCCGGCGCGATCCAGCACCTCGCGGGCATGAAGGACTCGAAGGTCATCGTCGCGGTCAACAAGGATCCGGACGCGCCGATCTACAGCGTCGCGGATTACGGCCTCGTCGCCGACCTCTTCAAGGCAGTGCCGGAGATGACGGACGAGGTGCAGAAGCTCAAGGCGAGCTGAACGGCTCGCCGGCGCGCGGTCGCGACACCGCGGGCCGCCCCTGGCGGCAGCCCGCGCGCGACCGGCGAGAGCAGCGAGCTTCGTCGCTGCGAGAGCAGGGAGCTTCGTCGCTGCGAGAGCGGGCTGATTGACGGGGGCGCCTCGCCCTTGTCGGGGATGACGCGGACATGAGCTTGCAGGATCCCAACCTCGGCGAAACGCGCGAGATCTTCTGGAACGCGCCTGAAATCTTCAAGGCGCACTTCTTCGACCTGCTCGGCTTCTTCTACGCCGGCATCGCCCCCGTCCTGTTCGCCCTCTGGGGCCTGACGATCCTCTATCCGCTCTACCGCTGGTACCGCATCGTCCGTCTCGGCCAGCCGGCCAACCGCTTCGACAAGCTCGGGCTCCGACTCTCGCGCGCGCTGTTCGAGGGCGTGGGCCAGGGCCGCGTGGTGCGGGAGCCCGCGGGAGTGGTTCACCAGGTCCTCCTGGTGTCCTTCATCATCCTCTTCGTCGGCACCTCGCTGATCACCGTCGAGGCCGACACGCCGCTCAACTTCTACTACGGGGCCTTCTACGGGCTCTACAAGTTCATGATGGACCTGGCCGGCGTCGGCCTGGTCGTGAGCTCCTCGATCTTCCTCTACCGCCGCTACCAGGAGCAGCCGCGCCAGCTGCGGCAGCCCGACCAGATGATCTCGAACTTCGAGAACGAGTCGGGCTACGGCTTCCCGCTGATCCTGCTGTGGCTGATCGGCGTCACGGGCTTCATGCTCGAGGGCGTCCGCATCGTCGCCGAGCCGCGCAGCTCGGAAGGCCTTGCCTTCATCGGCCCGATCTTCGCGGCCGGCTTCCGCGCGCTGGGCAGCGGCGCGGGTACGCACCGCGTGGTGTGGATCGTCCACCTCATCATCGTGCTGACCTTCCTCTACACGATGGTGTCGACGAAGCTCCGCCACATGTTCATCGGCCCGGTGAACATCTTCTTCAAGACCATCGGCGCCGGCTACGAGGGCGGCCACCGCGCAACCCCGATCGCCGACTTCGAGACGGCGGAGACCTTCGGCGTCGAGCGCGTCGAGGAGTACTCCTGGAAGCAGCTGCTCGACATGGCGGCGTGCCTCGAGTGCGGCCGCTGCACGCTGAACTGCCCGACCGTCAACACCGGCAAGGCGCTCAACCCGAAGCACCTGGTCATCGAGCAGCGCGAGCACCTCCTGGCGAAGACGTCCTTCCTGTGGGCGCAGATGGCGAAGTTCTCGGCCGCCCGGGCGGCCGGCGCGTCCGCCGAGCAGATCGCCGCGCTCGACGAGCCGCTCACCGGCGGCGAGGGCGGAGACGTGGCGCTCGACGAGCTCATCCCGCGCGCGCGTCCGCTGATGGCCTCGGGTGTCGAGGACGACGCGCACGTGCTCTCGCAATCGGCATCGCTCGACGGTGGCGGCGACGACCACGGCCACGGCGGGAACGGCCACGGTCACGCCACCGGCAACACGCGCGACTCGCGCTGGCTCGCGAACGCCGACATGATCCGCGAGGTCGCGACCGAGCCCGTGATCTGGGGCTGCACGACCTGCGGCTGGTGCGAGGAAGGCTGCCCGGTCGCGATCGAGCACATCCAGCGCATCGTCGACATGCGCCGCCACGCGGTTCTGGTGCGCAGCGAGTTCCCGTCCGACCTCGCGAAGTCGTTCAAGAGCACCGAGAACCAGTCGAACCCGTGGGGCATCGCCGCCGATACGCGCGCCGACTGGGCCGGCGGTCTCGACGTGCCGATGATGGCGGAGATCGGCGAGGACGAGAAGGTCGACGTGCTCTACTGGGTCGGCTGCGCGGGCTCGTTCGACGAGCGCAACCAGAAGACCAGCAAGGCGTTCGTCAAGATCATGCAGCAGGCCGGCGTCAGGTTCGGCATCCTCGGCAGCGAGGAGCAGTGCACCGGGGAGCCGGCGCGCCGGCTCGGCAACGAGTACCTGTACTTCACGCTCGCGCAGATGAACGTCGAGACGCTGAACCGCTACAAGTTCGACAAGATCGTCACGCAGTGCCCGCACTGCTTCAACACGATCAAGAACGAGTACCCGGACCTCGGCGGCAACTTCCCGGTCGTGCACACGACGCAGTACATCGAGGAGCTGCTCGGCGCGGGACGCATCAAGCTCGAGAAGGGCTTCCTCGACAAGAAGCTCGCCGTGCACGACCCGTGCTACCTCGCGCGGCACAACAACGTGCACGAGGCGCCGCGCGCGGTGCTCGACGCGGTGCCCGGCATGAAGCGAGAGGACGTCGAGAACTCCGCGCGGCGGACGTTCTGCTGCGGTGCGGGTGGTGGGCAGTTCTGGAAGGAAGAGGAGCACGGCACGCCGCGCATCAACAACACGCGTCTCGAGCAGCTCATGGAGGTGCAGCCCGACACGATCGCGGTCGCCTGCCCGTTCTGCACGACGATGATCAGTGACGCGACCAAGGCGAAGGGCCTCGAGGAGCAGGTGAAGGTCAAGGACGTGGTCGAGATCGTGGCCGCGTCACTGGCCTGAACGCGATGTCGGAGGCAAGGCGCCGCCGGCGCGCGACGTTCGCGGCGACAATCGTCGGCATGCTCGTCGCGGGGTGTGCCGCCGTGCGCCCCCCGGGCCCCGCTTCCGCGCCGACCGCCACCCCGAGGCCGACCCCGAGCCCGGCGCCCGCCCCGACGGCCGCCCGGCGCAACGTCGTCCTGATCGGCGACTCGACGACGTTCGGCACGCCGGAGCCCCGGCC
>VGTK01000246.1 GCA_016874715.1 Deltaproteobacteria bacterium
CGCGCTCAGCCGGCTCGCAGCGCGCAGCCGACGCACTCGCCGCACTCGCACGCGAGCCGCGAGCTGTCGACCAGCCCGGTGCCGAGATGCACACCGTCCCACGGGTCGGCGTTCGTCCAGCGGGCGAAGCCGCGGGTTTCGGCGACGGAGGCCTGCACGGCGACGCGGCCGCGCTCGACGCGCGAGCCGCGGCGAACGGTGCGCTTCTTCCTGGCGGTGCCGGTTTTCGGCTTGCGCCTTCTGGCGGCGGTGCCCTTCATCGTGTCGCCTCTCCCTTCCCCAGCCCAGGATGCGCCTCGGCCCGGGAAGGGCAAGAGCCCGCGTGGGAGGACTCGAAGGACCGGGCAGCGCCGTTCCCCCTGGTCGGCGCAGCCGGTGCGTCGCACCGTCTCGAGCACCATCGCCATGCCCATGCCGCCCCCGGCACACATCGACACGCAGCCGAGCCGCTTGCCGCGACGCCGCAGCTCGTGGACCATCGTCACCACCATGCGCGCGCCGGTGGCCGCGATCGGGTGGCCGAGGCTGCAGCCGCTGCCGTTCACGTTGCAGATCTCCTGCGGGATGCCGAGCGCGCGCGTCGCGGCGACCGGCACCGAGCAGAACGCCTCGTCGATCTCGAACAGATCGATGTCGCCCTTCTGGAGCCCGGCGCGCCGGATCGCCTTCGGGATCGCGTCGATCGGCGCCATGCCGGTGCGGCGCGGCGCCACGCCGACCGACGCCCACGAGCGGATCCTGGCGAGCGCCTGGAAGCCGTTCGCGGCCGCGTAGTCCGGCTCCATGAGCAGCACGGCGGCCGCGGCGTCGTTGAGGCCGGCAGCGTTTCCTGCCGTCACGGTGAAGCCGGGAATCTCCGGGTGGAGCACCTTGAACTCCGCCATGCCCTCGACGGTCAACCCGCGGCGCGGGTGCTCGTCGGTGTCGAACACGCCGCCCGACACCTCGAGCGGCACGATCTGGTCCTTGAAGGCGCCCGAGTCGATGCTCTCGATCGCTCTGCCGTGGCTGCAGACCGCCCACGCATCGACGTCGCTGCGCGTGAGCTTCGCCTCGACGGCGGTGTTCTGTCCGACGGTGATCGACATGTCGAAGGCAGGCGCGTCGGGCGTCTCGGGATGCGACGGCGACATCCACTGCGTGGCCTCCCAGTCCGGGGCGGTGCGCTTGGTCAGCATCGGCATGGTGCTCATGCTCTCGGTGCCGCCGGCGAGCACGACGCGGTCCATACCGGCCGCGATCGAGCCCGCGCCGATCGAGATCGCGCCGAGACCCGCCGCGCAGTGACGGTTGGTCGCGATTCCCGGGACGCTCTCGAGGCCGAGCACCAGCGCCGCGTGGCGTGCGATCACGCCGCCGCCCTGCAAGCTCTCGGCGGAGACGATCACGGGGCTCTTCATGGCGCGGCTCTCCTCGGCTCGGGACGCGAACGCACGAGCCGCACCTCACGTTCGGCCGGTTGAACAGAGCCTCACCGGCACGCCGCCCGCCGGCGCTGCCGGATTCGGTGCTGCGCCATCCAGTGCTGGACGCAGCGTCCGCGTCCGGCGTATGCAGCCGCCGCAATCGCCCCGACGGCGTGCGGCGCGGCCGCCCGCAGGAGGACCATCGCCATGACGCCCCCCGCGACCACGGACCAGCGATCGAGACCGACGCTCCACCCGGACTTCGTCCGCAGCCTGGTGCGCACCTTCGACGACCCCGACGAGCACGGCGTCCATCTGCTGTTCAACGAGTGGTGGCCGTACGCGCCGGACGAGACGATCGAGCGCTATCTGACAGGCTTGCGGGAGAAGCCTGGAGCCGCGGCGTTCCTCGCCGCGCGTCACCTCGCGCCGCCGATCGCGCTCGAGGAGCTAGCGGCGATGCCGGCGGGATCGCTCGGCCGGGGCTACCACGACTTCCTCACCCGCCACGGCCTCGAGAAGAACCTCGCCGTCAACTACCGCATGCTGCACGACGCGGTCGCGGCGAAGGGCCGGCTCGACCGGATGCCGGACGACCTGAAGTACGCGGTGATCCGAGGCTTCCAGATCCACGACCTGCTGCACGTGGTCGCGGGCTACTCACCGAGCCGCTCCGACGAGCTGGCGCTGCAGGCGTTCTGCCTGGCGCAGCTCCAGTTCCCCTACTTCGGCATGTGGATGTCGACCACGACCACGCGCATGACCTTCCTGGAGCCGCACCACGTCGTGCCGATCATGGATGCGATCACCCAGGGCTGGCAGTACGGCCGCACGGTGCGCAACCTGCAGTTCGAGCGCTGGGAGGAGATGCTGCAGGAGCCGCTCGAGGCCGTCCGTGCGAGCTATGGCATCGCGGTCGAGGGCCACGCACCCCTGGCCGACCGGCGATGAGAGCTCCGGCAGGCGGATTCGGCCTTGCCGTCGTGGCACCAGGTGCGATAGCGGCATCGCATGGATCGACGTAGCTGCCTTCGTCTCGGCGCCGCGGTCGCGGCCGGCGCGTTCACCCAGTCCTCGATCTTCGCGAGAGCGTTCGCCGCACCCGCAAGGGGCGGACCCGGCCCCTACGGCCCGCTGCTGCCGGCCGACGCGAACGGTCTCATGCTGCCCGCGGGCTTCTCCGCCCGCATCGTCGCCCGGGCGCAGCAGCAGGTGGCGGACACGGGCTACATGTGGCCGATCTTCCCCGACGGCGGCGCCACCTACCGGGCGAGCGGCGGCTGGATCTTAGTCGTCAACTCCGAGTCCGTTCCGGGCGGGGTGAGCGCGATCCGCTTCAACCTGCGTGGCCAGGTCGTCGACGCCTACTCGATCTGCTCCGGCACCGTGGTCAACTGCGCGGGCGGGAGCACGCCCTGGGGCACGTGGCTCACCTGCGAGGAGGTCGCCGGCGGGCACGTCTGGGAGTGTGACCCGACCGGGCGAAAGCCCGCGCGGAAGCTGCCGGCGCTCGGCACGTTCAAGCACGAGGCCGCGGCGGTCGACCCGCGCACGCGTGAGATCTACTTGACGGAGGACGAGCCCGACGGACGCCTCTACCGGTTCGTCCCCGAGCGTCGCGGCTCGCTCGACGCGGGCGAGCTGCAGGTCGCGGTGGTCGGCGAGGACAGCATCGTGACGTGGGTGTCCGTCCCCGAGCCCAATCCGGAGATCCCGGGCAGCGGGACGCCGACCCGCCGCCAGCTGCCGGAGAGCACCGTGTTCCGCGGCGGCGAGGGCATCGTGTACGACCGCGGGCGCATCTGGCTCACGACGAAGGGCGACGGCAAGGTCTCGGAGTACGAGCTGCGCACGCGACGCATCTCGGTCGTCTACGACCCGGCCGAGGACCCGGTGCGCCAGCTCACCGGGGTCGACAACATCACGACGTCGCGGGCGGGCGACCTGGTCGTCGCCGAGGATGGAGGCAACATGGAGCTCGTGCTGCTCACCCGCTCCGGGGTCGCCTCACCGATCGTGCGCGTGCTCGGCCAGGATGGCTCGGAGCTCACAGGTCCGGCCTTCGACCCGTCGGGTCGAAGGTTGTACTTCAGCTCGCAGCGCGATGGCGGCGTCGGCACCACCTACGAGTTGACGGGCCCGTTCCACGGCTCGGCGCGTACGGGCTTCCGCGATCTGCCGCAGCTCTGACCGCATCGCGGGCCGCGGGCAGCCTCCGCCACGGCGGCCCGGCCCGGCGGCCCGACCGGTCCCCGACGGCCGGATGGATCTCTGCATCGAAGAATTTTTCTATAGATTATCGACTATACGAATCCAGCCGGATACACCGCTCGCATGCCGGATTCCGCTCCCGAGACCCGCAGCGACTGGGCCCTGCGCCGGCTACGCGCGGCCATCCTCACCGGGGAGTTCCCGCCCGGCACGCGGCTCCGCGCCGAGGAGCTCGCCCGACGCTGGCAGGTGAGCCCCACGCCACTGCGCGAGGCGTTCCAGCGGCTCGGCGGCGCGCGGCTCGTGGAAGCGAGCCCGCAGCGCGGTGTCCGGGTCGCGGAGTTCACGCTCGACGAGGCCGCCGACCTGTATGCGTTGCGCCTGCGCCTCGAGCCACCCGCGCTGGGCGAGTCGCTCCTCGCCAGCGACGGCGCGCACCGCGCCGAGATCACCGCGGCGTACGACCGCCTCGCGAGCGTGCGCGCGGTCGACGAGGCCGCGGACGCCCACGTCGCGTTCCACGCGGCCCTGCTCGCCCGCTGCCCATCGGCGTGGACGAGGCACGTGGCCGGGCTGCTCGGCGAGCACGCGCAGCGCTACGTCCTGCTCGGCGTGCAGAAGCTCCGTACCGGCCCCGGTCCGGTGGCCGAGCATGCGCTGCTCCGCGACACGGCGCTCGCCGGCGACGTCGCCCGCGCCACGACTCTTCTCGAAGAGCACCTGCGGCGCACGCTCGACTCCGTGCACCGGGCCCTCGCGGCGCGTGACGGCTGATCTCCGGGGATTCGCATGCCGAAGCTCTGCACCTTCCACCACGCCGGTACGCTGCGCATCGGCGCGGTCACCGACGATGGCGTCGTCGACCTGTCGGAGGCCGCCCCCGAGCTCCCCACCGAGACGTGCGCGCTGCTCCTGGCCGGCCCGGATGCGCTCCGACGGGTCTCGCGTGCCGTCGCCAGCGCGACGCGCCGCCTGCCGCTCGACTCGGTACGCCTCGCCTCTCCGGTGCCGCGGCCGCCCAAGTTCCTCGGGATCGGCCTCAACTACAGCGACCACGTCGCCGAGGCGAAGCTCGAGACGCCCAAGCTGCCGGTGGTGTTCACCAAGCAGGTGACCTGCGTGACCGGGCCGTACGACGACGTCCACCTGCCGCGCGCGTCGAGCCTGCTCGACTACGAGGGCGAGCTCGGCTTCGTCGTCGGCCGGCGCTGCCGGCACGTGCCGCGCGACCGCGCGCACGAGGTGATCGCGGGCTATCTCGTCGCCGACGACGTGAGCGTGCGCGACTGGCAGCTGCGCGTGTCGCAGTGGACGATGGGCAAGTCGTTCGACATGCACGGCCCGCTCGGTCCGTGGCTCACCACGGCAGACGCGATCGACCCCGGCGCGCTCGCGCTGCGCACCTGGGTGAACGGCGAGCTGCGCCAGGAGTCGAACACGCGAAATTTGATCTTCGATTGCGCCGCGATCGTCGAGTACCCGAGCACGAGCTTCACCCTCGAGCCGGGCGACGTCGTCGTCACCGGCACGCCGGGCGGCGTCGGCGGCGCCATGCAGCCGCCGCAGTTCCTGAAGGTCGGCGACGTCGTCAAGGTCGAGATCGAAGGGCTCGGCGCGGTCGAGAATCGCGTGATCGCGGAGCCCGACACCGCAGTGATCTGAGGAGAACGCAAATAGCCTTGCATCGTCTCTCGCAGGTCGAGATCGGCATTCCCGACGCCGCACGCGAAGCCGCGCGCGGCTTCTACCGTGACCTCGGACTCGCCGAGACCACCCCGGGACGCTTCGCCACGACCGATGGCGGCGAGCAGCTCGCGCTGGTCTCGGTGCCGCGACGCGGGCTCGCCGGGCTCACCGTCGGCGTCGACGATGCCGACGACCTCGGTCGTGCCGCCCGACTCGCGAAGCTCGGTGTCGCGCCGACCCGCGACGGCTCGACGCTGCGCGCGTCCGAGCCGGCAACCGGCACCTGCGTCACGCTCGCGATCGAGCCGCGCTGCGCGCAGAAGGCGAGCGCGCCACTCGCCACCGACGGCCCTGGCCGCATCGTGCGCCGCAACGATCGCTCGCCGGCGGTGTACGTCACCGAGACGCCGCGCCCGCGCAAGCTCTCGCACGTGGTCACGACCTCCGCGGACCCGGGCGCGACGCGGCGCTTCTTCACCGAGGGGCTCGGCTTCCGGGTCAGCGACGAGATCCCGGACTTCGGCGCGAGCTTCATGCGCTGCTCGACCGACCACCACAACGTGCTCGTACAGCACGGACCGTTCTCGATCCTGCACCACGTGGCCTGGGAGATGGAGAACGCCGACGCGGTGGGACGGGCGGCGTCGGAGATGGTGGCCCGCGACCCGTCGCGCCACGTCTGGGGGCTCGGCCGCCACGCGATCGGATCGAACTACTTCTGGTACCTGCGCGACCCGGCGGGGAACTTCGTCGAGTACACCAGCGACCTCGACGTGATCGACGAGGTCGAGGCGTGGCGCGTCGCGACCTCGGCGGTCGCACCCGCGGCGCTCGCGGTGTGGGGTCCCCCCGTGCCGCAGCAGTTCGTGCTGCCAGACGACGTCGCCGCGATCATGGCGGAGCAAGGGAGCTGACAATGGCCGTCAACGTCATCCGTTACCGGCGCGACGGCGTCATCGGCTGGGGCGTGGTCGATCGCGACCGCGTGACCCCGATCGAGGGCGAGTACCCGACGACGCGCGATTTCATGCGCGCCGGCGCCGCACGCGCCCGCGCGATGAGCGGCGCGGGTGCCGGCGCGTTCGCGCTCGGTGACGCCGAGCTGCTGTGCCCGATCACGCCGGAGCGCCAGTTCATCTGCCAGGCCGTCAACTACTACAGCCACATGCGCGAGTCGGGCTTCGATCCGGCGAAGAACCCGTTCAACATCTTCTTCCGCAAGGCGTCCTCGTGCCTCGCGCCGGCCGCGACCGACATCGTCTGCCCGGCGCACGTCGAGTTCCTGGACTACGAGGCCGAGATCGGGCTCGTGCTCGCGAGCGAGCTCTCCGGCCCCGCGACGGTCACGGCGGCCAGTCTGCACGAGCACGTGGGTGGGCTCGTCGTGCGGAACGACGTCAGCGCGCGCGACATCCAGCTCCCGGAGATGCAGTTCTACAAGGGCAAGAGCTACCGCACCTTCGGGCCCGCGGGCCCTTATCTCGCGCTCGTCGGGCCCGAGGATCTGGCGCGCTTCGACGCCCTGCGGCTGCGCCTCACGGTGAACGGCGAGGTGCGCCAGGACTCGCTCGCGAGCGACATGGTGCACAAGCCGGCGCCGACCCTGAGCGAGCTCTCCGCTCTCCAGGACTGGCAGGCGGGTGATCTGATCGCGACCGGCACACCCGGTGGCTGCGCGCTTCAGGCGCCCGCCGCACCGCTGCGCATGCTCGCTCAGGTGCTGCCCGCGCTATCGCGCCAGAAGCTCATCCGGCGCGCGTCGCGCGACAATCCCAGGCGGCTGCGGGCGGGCGACGTGATCGAGACGTCGATCCGCACCGACGACGGCACGCTCGATCTCGGCACGCAGCGCAACACCGTCGTGCCGGCGACGTGAGCGCGGAGAACGGCTGATCGTGGCGCGGCTCGTCGGCCTTCCCGAGGAGGGCCGCGAGCGGATGCTCAAGCGGGCAGCGGCGTCCTTCGACGTGCTCGGGCCGATGAACGCGCGCGCCGAGGCCGCGGCCCCGAAGCTGCTCGAGATGATCCAGTACGCGGCGGGCGTGCACGCGGACAAGCTGCGTCCGGAGGGCCGGGCCGCGCGCCTGTTCGCCGCTGCCGAAGCGGGGCGAGCTCGATGCCGAAGCGAGATCGTTGCCGGTGCGCGGCCCAGGATCGGGTAGAGCCCGCACCTCGTCACGCGCCGCGGCGCCCTGGTCGCCTCGCATCGTGGGATGGCTCGCCAGGCGGCCGCGAACGGCGGCGACGGACCGCACCCATCCCGATCGGGAGCGCCGCGAGCTGCTCCGCGGCGAGCCTCGCCACACCACGCAGCAGCGAGGCTGCCGCGGCATCGGGCTCGAGCACGCGCGCGAGCGAGACGGCGCCGATCGCCATGCCGGCGAGAGCCGCCGCACGCTCGCGCTGCGTCGCGGTCGCCGCCGACCACGCGGCGAGCGGCTCCTCCCCGGGCCCGCGCAAGAGCTCGCCGACGAGGCGCGTCCAGGC
>VGTK01000247.1 GCA_016874715.1 Deltaproteobacteria bacterium
GATCGTGATGGAGGCCGATCACTACTGCATGCAGTGGCGCGGGGTGAAGGACATGAACTCGAAGATGACCAACAGCATCATGCGAGGCTCGTTTCTGAAGGATGCCAACCTGCGCCTCGAGTTCCTCGGACTGCTGGCCAATCGAAAGGGGTAACGGACGCTCACTCGGATGCCCCGTGAAACTTCGGATGCCTGCCCGGCAAGCCTCCCTTGCCGGTACAGGAGGGACCCATGCTGACCCGCCTTGTCTACGCGAGCCGTGCGACCGACGTGATCGATGACGCCTTCCTCAAATCGATTCTCGGGAGTTCCCGCGCCCACAACCCCGAGCAGGGCATCACCGGAGTCCTCTGCGTCTACCAGCGGGGCAACGTCTTCCTGCAGGCACTCGAGGGCGCGCGGACGGCGGTGAACGCGCTCTACTGCAGGATCGTCCGCGACCCGCGCCATCGCGACATCACGCTGCTCGACTACTCGGAGATCGAGCAGCGCCTCTTCGCCAGCTGGCGGATGGGCATCATCGATGTCGGCTCGGTCAACCTGAGCACCATCCTGCGATACTCGGAAAAGGCGGTCCTCGATCCCGATACGATGTCCGGACGGGCCGCGCTTGCCCTGCTCGAAGAGCTCACGACCTCCGGCGCGATCGTGAGCCACGACTAGCGGGGCGCCACCGAGGACACCGCGACCGCCGCGATCCTTGCGAAGCGACTCCGGACATCCCCCGAAGAGCCCGACGAAGGGTACGGCGCCATCGCCCGTGCTGCAGGCTCGCTCCGGGTGCTTGGGGGATCCGAGCACCCGGGGTACGCGATGTCCGACCGGACCGACGTCACGGCTGGCCGGTCGAAACTCTACTTGATGCGCATGATCTGGCCACGCAGCTCGCCGCCGGGCAGCCCCGCCGTGTGCAGGTTGATGTAGAGCTCGTTCTTGAACAGCGCCTTCTTCTCGTCCGTGGTGATCGGTCCGATGCAGCCGACCTTCGGGTTGCCGAGCGGCAGGGCGTACACCACCGGACCCGCCACGCCCGGCAGGGCGGGGCCGTGGATGTGCGCCAGGATCTCCGCAGACCCCATGCCGGCGAAGCTGACCGCGTAGCAGAGAATCTTGGTCGCGTCGGTATAGGTGATTTGCGCGCTGCCGTAGCCGATGCTCGCGTTCGGTGGGGTCTCCTGCGCCCCGCTGAGCGCGGCGGTAAACTGCTTCGGTGCCGGTGCCGCGTCAGGTGCCGCGGGTAGCGCCCACGATCCGAGAACGGCGCAGAGCGCGAGCCGTCCGCGCAGGCGACCGCGGCGGGTCGTCGAGGATCGGAACGGCGCTTTCGAGAGCTGCATGCGGAGCCTCCTTGGAAGCCCGGTACGGCATGCACCGATGCTGGGCGATGCGCTCCACCCAGACCACGCTGGAAGACCTGCCGGCAAGCGAAATCCGCGGCATGGCGCGGAGCGGTAGTGGGCTGCCTTCGTGCCGCCCGCCGGCCGGATCACCGGGCTGCGCGGTCGCGCTACCCCGCGACACGGACCTGCGCGCGTGCCACCGGGGTGCCGGCCGGGCTCGCGCGTGCGACCGTGAGCTCGTAGCGCCCGGGGATCGCCGGCACGTCGAGCTCCAGCTCGAGGTCGGCCGTCGCCCCGCTCGCGATGGCCAGAGGAAGGAGCGCACGCACCCGCTCCGCGACGTCCTCGCCACCGCCCATTCTTCGCCAGGTGACGACGAGATCGCTCGGCGCGAAGGGCTCGGGATGAACGAACGTCGTGCCAGCTCGATTCCGGATCGGCAGCGAGACCTTGCTTCGCGGCGGGACGAGGGTCGTCTCGAGGGGCTCACCCGCGATGGGCTCCGGCGGAGCGAGGGCCGCCACGTCGGAGTGCGCCGCCGCCGGGGCGGCGAGTCGATAGGCATCGATGCGCTTGGTGCCACCGAGCGCCGTGATTCCCGAGCCGGGCTGCATGGCCGCGCGGGCGATCAACGCCGGCAGGCGTGCGTTGCGTCCCCACAGCATGGTGGTGCGGTGTACGTACAGGGTACGAAATCCCAGCGCCGCGAGCTCGTCGACGACCTGTCGCGACGGCAGCCGCATGGCCATTCGCGAGATCTGTCCCTGGATGGGAGTCCGGAAGGAGTTGTAGCAGGCGGACGACGGTCTCTGGTGGAAGCCGCTCAGCAGCAGCTGCTCGGCGCTGGCCCCGAAGTGGCCCTGCACGTTCGGCAGGTCGAGGACCGCCCCCTCCGCCGTGCGCTCGACGAGCTCGAGGTCGCTCTGGTCGGGACGGATCCGCCGCGCCTCGACGGGCACCGGACGGCCGAAGCTGAAGGTCGCGAACCCCGCGCTACCGACCTCCAGCAGGCCCAGGAGGCCGATCGCGCCGGCGCCCACGACGGCACCGCGCCTGCCCAGCCGCTCCACCACGGCGAGGACGCCGTAGCCGGCGAGGAACGCCGCGACCAGATAGGCGCCGACCCGCACCGCGCCGAGGACGCGCACGGCGTCGAGCCCCGGCACCCAGCTTCGGGCGAGCGCGAGCGGCGACGGCAGCCTGACGCCGAACGGTGCGACGCCATCGGTGGACGACCAGACGACGATCAGTCCGGCGAAGAGGAAGATCAGCCTCGGATCGTAGCCCCGCCGGCGCCGCGCGCCGCGCAACCGGTCGAGCAGCGCCAGCACCGCGAGCAGCATGACGACCGTCCCCGGAAAGAACCCGTTACCGAGGCGGAAGCCGGACAGCGGGGTGAACCTGGAAGACTCGCGGCGCATGGCGTCCCAGGTCGACGCCGTCGCGAGGTAGGGGCCGAACACGAGCCACGCGACGAGTCCGATCAGAGCAGCCGCCACGGCGATCTTTGGTGCGACGGCGCGCAGTCGACCCGGATCGCGCGCCACGAGGTAGATTCCGACGACGGCGACGAGCATCGACGAGGAGACGAGCGTGTAGAGGCTCTCGCCGATCAGCAGGCTCATGAAGAGCGCGAAGCCGAGCGCACTGCGCCACGACCCCTCGGTGAGCAGTCGGTGCAGGAGCAGCAGCGCGAGCGGCGCCCACAGGTCGCCGCCCGACAAGTAGGGATGAGCGGGGTCCGACAGGCGGGAGTTCGAGAACGCGAACAGCAGTCCGGCGACGAACGCCGCGGGCGGGCTGCCCGTGTAGTGGAACGAGAGCGCGTACATCGCGATGCCGGCGATCCACAGGCTCACCAGCATCATGACGTTGTAGGCGACCACCGGATCGCCGGTGATCGCGAACGGCACTGCGGCGCGGAGAGCGCAGCCGAACATGTGCTCGCCCAGGGTGTAGGACCGCGCCGTCGGGAAGCAGTGGCCTTCGCGGGCGATGGCGCTCGGCTGGGTCGCGAGCAGCCGCGCGTGGCGGCTGATCACGGAGATCACCATGCGCTGATCCGTGTCGACCAGCTTCGAACTCTCGCGCCCCTCGATCGCGCCGTGGACGAGGGTCGCGGGATGCGCCAGCACGGCGCGCATCCACCAGCACGCGAGCAACAGGTAGACGAGCGCGGCGGCTACGGCGCACCTGCGCGATCCCGACGACGCTCCCGTCATGCTTGGTGCACTGCGATCGGATCCGCGATCCGTCCGCGAACGAGGACCCGCTACGCCGACCGTGCGCGACCGCGATCGACTCGCGGAATCAGTCGAGCAGGTCCTTCGGAACGTTGCCGCCGTTCTCGGCGATCCTGGCGAGCACCGTCCTGTGCAGCCACATGTTCATCTGCGCCGAATCACCCATCTTGGCCGCCGGGCAGCCGAGCTCGGTCGCCAGGCTCTTGCGCGCCGCAAGGCTGCTGTCGATGCCGAGCAGCTTCAGGAGATCCACGATCGACATCTTCCAGTTGAGCTTCTCGGGGCTCTTGGCTGCCAGCCCCTCGAGCTGCGCCACCACGTCCACGACCGCGATCGGCGCCGGAGCCGCGGCGGCTGCAGGGCCCGCGGCTGGAGCGGCAGGCGTTGCAGCCGCGGGTGTCGCCGCCGCGGTCGCCTCCTTCGTTCCGAATCCCAGCTTGCCCAGGATCGTGCTGAAGATGCTCGTGACGAGACCCTCCCGTTCATCTTGTTTGGTTTCGATCGTCGCCGGCAGCGGCAGCCTGACACCGATCGCACGAAAGTCCATACGCCGGAGCATGGCGGGGGCGCGCCGGCGTCTTCGAGGTCGCCGTTCGGATCGACCTTCGCGTGCGGATCCGCGACGTCGGCCGTGTGCCAGACGCCCGCCGGGTTGATCATCGCGCTTCCCGGGCCAACCGCGGTCCGGCGCCCCTCGCCGTCGATCAGCTGGATGAGCTCGGCCTTACCGGACAGCACGATCACGATCTCGTCTCCCTCGGGGTGGCACTCCCACGCACCCCAGTCGGTGGGGGTCGATTCGATCATGATCAAGCGGCCGGGTGCGCCAGGCGCGCACTGCGCGGCGATGTAGCCTGCGAAGGCCTCGCCATCGAAGCCGAACCCGGGCAGCGGCACCGCGCCTCGGTCCGCGCCCACGACCGAGCCGAGATGGATCGGCGTCTTGCTCAGGTCGAGCGGGCCCTGCGGACGATCGGTAACGGGTCGTGTCGTCACAGCTCCTCCGCTCAGGCGAGCTTCCCGTCGTCAGTCACCTGCTCGGCGCGGCGCCGCGCCGCCGCTACCGAGCATCGGCTCTGCCGCTCAGATGCGCTCGATGATCGTCCCCGTCCCGAGCCCGCCGCCACAGCACATCGCGATCAGCCCGTAGCGCCCGCCGGTGCGCTCGAGCTCGTGCAGCGACGTCGTGATGAGACGCGCGCCGGTGCAGCCCGTCGGGTGGCCGAGCGCGATCGCGCCGCCGTTCGGGTTGACCTTCGCGGGCGCCGGCTTGCACGCCTTCTCCCACGCGAGCACCACCGACGCGAACGCCTCGTTCACCTCGAACTCGTCGATCTGGTCGATCGTCAGGCCGGCCTGCCGGAGCACCTTCTCCGTCGCCGGAATCGGGCCCTTGAGCATGGTCTCGGGATCGACGCCGACCAGGGTGGTCGCGACGATGCGCGCGCGCGGCTTGAGGCCCAGCTCCTTTGCCTTCTCGGGCGACGCCAGGAGAACGGCCGACGCGCCGTCCGACACCTGCGACGACGTGCCCGCAGTGTGGACGCCGTCGGGCATGATCGGGTTCAGCGTCGCGAGCTTCTCGAGCGAGCTCTCGCGCAGGCCCTCGTCCTTGCCGACGACGCGCTTCTCGCCGGTATCCTTGCCCTCGGCGTCGAGCACCGGCGCCGTCATCGGCATCACCTCGCGCTCGAAGCGGTTCTCCGCCCACGCCTTGATCGCCTTCTGCTGGCTCTCGAGGCCGAAGCGATCGGTGTCCTCGCGCGTGATGCCGTACTCCCTGGCGATGCGCTCGGCACCGTCGAACTGCGACGTGGCCTCGTAGTGCGCGACGTAGCCCGGGGAGATCGGCGAGCCGCCCTTCATGTTGGTGCCGAGCGGGACGCGGGTCATCATCTCGACGCCGCACGCGAGCACCAGGTCCTCGATGCCGGCGCCGATCATGCCCGCCGCGAGCGTGGTCGCCTGCTGCGACGAGCCGCACTGGCTGTCGACCGTGGTCGCCGCGACCTCCATCGGGAAGCCCTGGCCCAGCCACGCGACGCGCGCGATGTTGAACGACTGCTCGCCGACCTGCGACACGCAGCCGCCGACGATCTGTCCGACGTCGCCCGGCTTGACGCCGGCGCGCTCGATCGCGGCGCGCTGCACGGCGCCGAGCAGATCAGCGGGATGCATACCCGACAGGCCGCCCTTGCGACGGCCGATGGGGCTGCGAACGGCACCGACGATGTAGACCTCACGCATTTCGCTTCACTCCTGAGACTCGGCCGGACCCGCCGGGACGGCGGCGCGCCGCTGCAATCGCACCGGGACGGTACGAGCATTCACGTACCCCGCGCCTGCGAACGACGCCAGCGCACCACGCGGGTCGTCTACGACCGCCGCCGCGACCGCACCGGCCGGCGGACGCGCGCCCCGGCTACCGTCGGATCCGGGTTTCGCCCGCGGAAGGCGCGCGCTAAGGAAGCGGGCGCCACACGGAGTGCCCCGGACCATGAGACAGCTTCTCCTCGCGCTGGCCGCTGCCGGCTTGGTGCTCGGCCAGGCCGCGCATGGGCGGCCCGCCGACGCACAGTCCGCGACCGCGGACGCGGCTGCACCGGCGGCCGCGACCGCGAAGCGGCCGAACGTACTGGTGGTCACGCTCGACACCACGCGCGCCGACCACACCTCGGCCTACGGCTACGCGCGCCCGACGACGCCGCGCCTGATCGAGCTCGCGCAGCAGGGTGTGCGCTTCGAGGCGGCCTACGCGCCGATGGCGACCACCCTGCCCTCGCACACGTCGATGTTCACCGGGCTCCTGCCGCGGACGCACGGCGCGCTGAAGAACGGCCTGCCGGTGAACCCGAAGCTCACGCTGCTCGCCGAGACGCTGGGCGGCGCGGGCTACCGTACGGCTGCGTTCCTGAGCTCCTTCGCGGTGTCGGGGCGCTTCGGCCTGCAGCGCGGCTTCTCCGAGTACGACGACCGCTTCCAGGACGGCCAGTGCAAGTGGGACGTCGAACGCTGGGAAGGCCAGAAGATCGCGGGCGACTTCTGCCGCCGCGGCGATCTCACGCGTGCCGCGACCGTCAAGTGGCTCGAGAGCGCCGGCTACCTGCCGGGTGCGAAGGGCACCGCCGGCGCCGCGAAGCAGCCCGAGCAGCCGTTCTTCATCTGGATCCACTTCTTCGACCCGCACAACCCGTACGACCCGCTGCCCGAGCAGGCGAAGCTGTTCCCGCCCCCGTCGGCGAACCCGACCGAGCTCGAGCGCGACATCGCGAACTACGACGCCGAGATCCACTTCGCCGACCAGGAGATGGGCAAGCTCCTCGACGCGCTGGCGAAGGCGGGGCGGCTCGACGACACGCTGGTAATCGTCGCCGGCGACCACGGCGAAGGTCTCATGGACCACGGCTGGATGCTGCACGGCCTGCAGATCTACGAAGAGGCTGTGCGCGTGCCGTTGGTCTTCCGCTGGCCGGCGAAGCTGCCGCAGGGGAAGACGATCGCCGAGCCGGTCGAGCTGATCGACATCGCACCGACGGTCCTCGAGCTGATCGGCGTGCCGGCGCCGAAGGTCACCCCACCCGTCGAGGGCATCAGCCTCGCCGCCGCGATGACCGGCACGGCCAAGCTCGACCCGCAGCGGCCGATCCTGCTGCAGCGCCGCTTCTACGCCTCGAAGAGCGAGAAGGGCATCGCCGTCAAGGGCAGCAAGCACGCGCTGCGGCTCGGCGACTGGAAGTACATCGAGGCGAAGGAGGAGGATTCCTTCGAGCTGTACGACCTGAAGAGCGACCCGCGCGAGAAGAGCAACCTCGCCGACGCGAAGCCCGCCGAGCGCGCCACGATGGCGGACCGCCTCGCGAAGACCGTCGCCGGCACGGCCGCCGCGACGGCGCCGGCGGCGCGCACCGTGAGCGAGGAGGACCAGCGCAAGCTCGAGGCCCTGGGCTACGTGCAATGAGAGCCGCGCTGCGCGCGGCGCTCGGCGTGCTCGTGCTCGGGGTGCTGGTCGCGGCGTGCGCGGTCGCGCCGTCGGCGCAGCAGAAGCCGAACCTGATCCTGGTCACGGTGGACACGCTGCGCGCCGACCACCTCGGCTTCGCCGGCTACCCGCGCGACACCTCGCCGAACCTCGACGCGCTGGCGCGCGCGGGCACCTGGTTCCCGTCGTACTTCTCGCAGTCGGCGACCACCGGCGCC
>VGTK01000248.1 GCA_016874715.1 Deltaproteobacteria bacterium
CGTCGCGGCCTCCGCTGCCGCGCGGACCTCCGGCGCGAACGACGCCGCGAGCGCCGCGTCGTCCTCGACCGCCATCGCGACCACCAGCTCGTCGGCGCACCGCGCGCAGCTCGCGAGGTGCTCCTCGACGTGCTCGGTCTCCGCGTCGTCGAGCTCGTGCGCGAGGAAGGCCGCGATGCGGCCCTCGTCCGGGTGCGCGTCGTCGACGTGCGGCCGGTCCAGCGCCGCGCGCAGCGCGAGCGCGAAGGCGTCGTCCTGCGGCATCGGCCTACGCATGCTCACCGGCCTCCGAGCGCATCTGGCCGCGCAGCTTGGCGCGCAGGCGCGACTTCAGCACGTGCGCCGCGTTCTCGGAGACGCCGAGCGCGCGCGCGACGTCGGGAATGTCGAGGCCGTCCACGAAGTGGAGCCGTACCAGAAGCTGCTCGCGAGGCGAGAGCTCCGACACGAGACGCTTCAGCGTCACCAGATCCTCGGCGATCGCGGTCTGCTCCTCGGGGCCGGGGGCGGGATCGGGCGTGCCGATCAGCACGTCGCGGACGTCGTCGCCGCTCTGCTGGTCGGGCGCGATCTGCGGGCGCCGCGAGCGGTAGCGCAGGTGGTCGAGCGTGAGGCGCGTGGCGCAGACACGGACGAAGGTCGCGAACGAGGCCTGGTTGCGGCCCTCGTACATCTTGAGCTTCCGGCAGTCGCGGTCGAAGAGCGACACGATCACGTTGTGGGTCAGGTCGTCGATCTCCTCGCGCAGCAGCGTGATGCCCCGATGCCGCAGCACGGCGGCGATCGCGAAGCGGATGAGCCCGCTGTACTCGACCACGAACTCGTCGCGCGTGCCCGGGTCGCCGGCGATGCAGCGCTGGATGAAATCCTGCCCGCGCTGGTACGCGGCGGTCGGGGCCTTCTCGACGAGGGTCTCGTCGCCGGCGCCGGAAGGGCCGCCCGGACCGTTCGTGGGCCCGGAGGGCCGGCCCGGGAACGGGCGCTTCACCGTTGCCTCCCGTCGCCGGCGTCCGCCGAGGACGGGCACGGGCAGGGCGATGGAAAGCGCGCCTGCGGCCGAGAGCTCATGCCTCATCATCTCCGCGGAATCGACGCCGGGTCCGGTCGGTCCTTACGAGCCCGGCGCGATGCTGACCTTGATCGACCCGCTGGCCTTGTCGTTGGCGGCCTGGAAGCCCTCCTGGATGCGCTCGAGGGGGAAACGGTGGGTGATCATCTGCGCGCGGAGCAGATCGCCGTGCCGGGCCAGGATGTCGAGCGCGATCTCGAAGTCGGCCCGCGAGCCGGACGCGCCGTAGCAGAGCGACCCGACGAGCTTCACCTCCTTCATCATGACGAAGAGGGCGTTGAGCTGCGGCTGCTGCATGAAGACGCCCAGCACGGCGATGGTGCCGCCCGGGCGGACGCAGTTCACGGCGTCGCCGAGCGACGACGACGCGTCGCCGACCGTCTCGACGACCACGTCGACCGGGTTGTCGAAGCACCAGGACATGAGGTCACCGGACTCCGTCGGGTCGAAGACGCGCGCCGCACCGAGTGCTTTGGCGGCGGCCTTCTGCTGCGGGCGGCGCGCGGTGCAGACGATCTCGCCCGCACCACCGGCCTTCGCGGCGGCGATCGCGGTGAGTCCGATGGTGCCCGCGCCGAGCACGAGCACGCGCTGGCCCATCTCGAGCCCGGCGAGCCGCAGCGCGTGCACCGACACCGCGAGCGGCTCGGTGAGCTGCGCGGTCTCGTCGTCCACCATCTTCGGGATCGGGAACGCGTGCCGCGGCGTCGTGACCAGGTACTCGGCGAAGCCGCCCGGCACCGTGAGGCCGATCATCTGGTTCATGCGGCAGCGCTGGTAGTCGCTGCTGCGGCAGTAGTCGCAGGTGCCGCAGACCCGGATACCCTCGACGGCGACGCGGTCGCCCGCCTTGACGGTCGTCACACCCGCGCCGACGTCGGCGACCATGGCGCTGATCTCGTGTCCGGGGCAGACGCTCGGGATGGGAATGCCGCCGTGGTACCAGTGCAGGTCCGAGCCGCAGACGCCGCAGCGGCTCACCTTCAGCAGGACCTCGCCCGGACCGGGCTCCGGAACGGGTACGTCCTGAACGAATACCTTCCCAGCCTCCCGGCACGCGGCCGCGCGCATCGTCTTCGCCATGGGTGGTGTTTCGTCCGGCGCCGCCGCGCAGTCAAACTGCCGGAGGATCGGTGGCGCGGGAGACGAAGGAGCCGCGAAAGGGAGGAGCGCGACGCTCGGAGCAGCCGCCCGGCTGCTCCGAGCGGGCGGTCATCAGCGCGTGGCGCGCTTCGGGGCGGCCTTGCGGGTGGCCGTCTTCCGCGCGGTGGACTTGCGGGCGGTCGTCGTCGCCTTCGCGGCGCTCTTCTTCGCGACGGTCCGCGTGGCGGCGCGTGTCGCCGTCTTCTTCGCGGCCGTCTTCGCGACGGGCTTCGCGACCTTGCGCTTCGTGGCGGCTTCGGTGGTCGAGCCGCTCACCTTGTAGCGGCCGCGGACCTTCGGGATGTAGCGCAGGCGCATCGTGATCTTGTGCTGCTCGTAGTGCTTCCTGCAGCGCCAGCCCTTGAAGGCCGGACGGCTGCACAGCACGCACAGCCCCATCGCGCGGTGCTTGCGTTGCCAGCGTGCCTGGCGGCTGATCTGCGACTCGTCCTTCTGCATCGCTATTTCTCCTTCCGGGAACCGGCTCCGCAGGCGTCTCGGGCCCGACTCGGCTGCCGCCCCTCCTCGAGGAGAAGGCCGGTCGGCCGGTCCCCACTGCCACGCTGGAGCGCGTTCTCACCACCGCCACCGCGCGCGTCCTCCGCGCCCCATGCACGGTGCGACGCGCCGTCCCCCACTTTTCACTGCCGGCCGAGGGTTCCCAGGAGACTCGGAAGGGGACCATCACCGGATATCGAAATTTCGCGCCGGAGTCAAGCAACTCGGATGGTTTGACGGGCGTCAAGCCTCACGCAGCGGTGTGTGTGCTTGATGCGTGTGGTGGATGACGCGCTGCGGCGACCGGGCCGCGGAGATTCCCCGGGGCGTTGAGACGGGCACGGCACTGGTGCAGGATCACGGAATGACTTGGCATGCGATGCTGCTTTCGGTCGTCCTCGTCGGCGGAGCCGACGTGCGACAGCTCCAGGT
This sequence comes from Deltaproteobacteria bacterium, assembly GCA_016874715.1. Lineage (GTDB taxonomy): Bacteria > Desulfobacterota > Binatia > UBA12015 > UBA12015 > VGTK01. Next base: position 3,143 of record VGTK01000248.1, read on the forward strand.
TCGCTTCGACGGCTATCTCGGCGCCACGCGACAGGAGGCGGGCGCCTTTCAGGAGCTGCAGGTGCGCGTGGGCGAGGGGGCGCTGCAGCCCTTCGCGCTGACGAACGTCATGTCGCTCATGGGCGGTGGCCCCGTCGGCACCGACATCGTCGACCAGATGCTGCCGATCAAGCCGAACTTTATCTTCACCGGCGACGCGAAGCTGATCGAGAGGATCGCGAGCGCCAAGCCCAATCAGCTGCTGAGGATCACCGGCTGGACGCAGTGGGGCTCGCAGTACGTGCTGGTCGAGACCGTCGAGGAAAGTGAGCCGGTCACCGGACCGACGCCGACCCCGAACCTGCGGAAGAAGCTCCTCGGCTTCTGAAGGCGGCGTTTTCCGGCCTGGAGCGGCGGCTCAGGCGGCCGGGCTCATTCCCGGCCGGAAGATGACCTTCTTGTCCTTGACGACGAGCTGGTCGGTCACGAAGAGCTGCACCGCGCGCGCCAGCACATCGCTCTCGAGGGCCTTGCCGCGCGACTTCACGTCCTCCAGCGTGTCCTCGCCGACGCGGATGTGGAACACGTCCTGCAGGATGACCGGTCCCTGGTCGAGCTGCTCGGTGACGAAGTGCGCCGTGCAGCCGCACACCCGCACGCCCTCCTCGAACGCCTGGCGATAGGCGTTGGCGCCCGGGTAGTACGGCAGGAGCGACGGGTGGATGTTGATGATCCGGCTCGGATGGCGGTCGACCAGCTCGGGCGGCAGCACCTGCATGTAGCGCGCGAGGACGACCAGATCCGGCTGGGCGTTGCCGAGCTGGTCGAGGACGAAGCGGAAATGAGCCGCCTTGTCGGTCGACGGGTACCAGACGAAGGGCAGCCCGTGCTCCTCGGCGAGGGGGCGCAGCGCCTCGTGGTTCGAGATCACGGCGACGTACTCGGCGGGGATGGTCCCCCGGTCGCGCTCGCGGATCAGGGCGTCCAGGCAGTGCGGCTCCTTGCTGACGAGGATCGCGACCCGGCGGCGCGGTCGCTCGGTCATGAGCCGTAGCGAGACCTCCATGTCGATCTCGCCGCCGATGGCCTTCAGCCCCAGCACCAGCTCGTCGAGCGACGCCGTCATCTCGCCGACGTCGATCTTCATCGTCATGACGAAGAGCCCCTCGACCACGCGCTGGACGATGTCCTCGATGTTGATGCCGAGGCCCGCCAGATAGGTCGAGACGCGTGCGACCACGCCCTTCTGATCGCGCCCGATGACCGAGAGCACTGCCAGGTTCGCCGTTCGTGCCATGACGGAATACCTTTGCGAACGGTCGGGCAAAGGGCAAGAACCGGCCCCATGCCCATCGACCAGAGCATCGTCGGGCGGAAGCTCGACGCCATCCCCGGCGAGTGGACCGAGAAGGACGTCATGCTGTACGCGCTCGGCGTCGGCGAGACGTCACTGCCGTTCTGCTACGAGCGCGACCTTCGCGTCCTGCCGACCTTCGCCGTCGTGCCGCCGTTCCCCGCGATGTTCACCATCGGCGGTGCGATGAACGTGAACCCGATGATGATCCTGCACGGCGAGCAGAGGATCGAGCTCGCCGGCCCGATCCCGGCGCGGGCGAAGGTCACGAGCCAGCCGCAGGTCGTCGCGCTGTACGACAAGGTGAAGGGTGCCGTGGTCGTGGCCGACGTCGAGACGCGCGACGAGAAGGGCAATCTGCTCTTCAAGAACACGTTCACCGTGTTCGCGCGCGGCGAGGGCGGCTTCGGCGGCGACCGCGGGCCTTCGGGTGCGAAGAACGAGCCGCCGTCGCGCGCGCCCGACGCGGTGGAGGAGATGACGACCGCCGAGCACCAGGCGCTGCTCTATCGCCTCTCCGGCGACACCAACCCGTTGCACGCCGATCCCGACATGGCGGCACTCGGCGGCTACCCGAAGCCGATCCTGCACGGGCTGTGCACGTTCGGACACGTCGGACGCGCGATCCTGCACCGCTTCTGCGGCTCGGACCCGGCGCGCTTCAAGGACTTCGAGGTGCGCTTCTCCGGCGTGGTGTATCCCGGGGAGACCATCGTCACCGAGATGTGGTGCGAGAGCTCGACGCGCGTGATCGTGCAGGCGAAAACCAGGGAGCGTGGCGAGGTGGTGCTCTCGAGTGCCGCGGCGACGATCGCCGGATGACGCGGCCGGTGCGCGCGCCGCAGCCCCGCGCATGAAGACGCTCCGCACCGAGACCGCGTACGGCGTGCGGCACGTCATCCTGTGCCGCGAGTCGGAGTACAACACGATCACGCCCGAGCTGCGCGACGAGCTGGCGCAGGCGATCGACGACGCGGACGCGGATCGCGACGTGCGCGTGATCCTGCTGCGCGCGGAGGGGCGCGCGTTCTGCGCGGGCTACGGACTCGACTGGTCCCCAGGCGCAGGAGGTCGTGTCGCCGGCCGCGTCGGACGCGGGTCGCACGAGCGCCGCGCAGACGAAGGCGCCGTGGATCCCCGGCAACGCGCCCGCGGGCAAGCGCGCGTGGGACTCGGTCGCCGACTTCCGCATGATGGGCCGCTTCGTCGAGACGTACATGAAGCTCTGGTACGCGAGGAAGCCGACCATCGCGGCGGTGCAGGGCTGGTGCATCGGCGGCGGCACCGACATGGTGCTGTGCGCGGACCAGATCATCGCCGCGGACGACGCGAGCTTCGGCTACCCGCCGGCGCGCGTCTGGGGAACGCCGACGACGGCGATGTGGGTCTATCGGCTCGGTGCCGAGCTCGCGAAGCGCTACCTGCTGACGGGTGACGAGATCCCTGCCAGGCGCGCGGCGGAGATCGGGTTGATCCTCGAGGTCGTACCGGCCGATCGGCTGCTCGCGCACGCGACGGCGTATGCGGAGCGCATGGCGAGGCTGCCGCTGAACCAGCTCGTGATGCTGAAGCTGCTCGTCAATCAGACGGTGGAGAACATGGGCTTCGCGTCGAGCCGGATGCTGGGCACGCTGTTCGACGGCATCGCGCGGCACACGCAGGAGGGGCTCGACTTCGTCGATCGCGCGCAGGAGGTCGGGTTCCGGGACGCGGTGCGGGAGCGGGACGATCCGTTCGGGGACTACGGGAGCAAGCCGAAGCGCTGACTTTCCGTGGAGGATCCGTGAGCGCCGTGAGCATGATCCGAACCCTGCGCGGTGCGTGCCTGGCGGCGCTGCTCGTCGTGGCCGCGCTCGTCGTGGCCGCGCTCGTCGTGGCCGCGCTCGTCGTGGCCGCGCTCGTCGTGCCGCGCTCGTCGTGCCGCGCTCGTCGTGCCGCGCTCGTCGTGCCGCGCTCGTCGTGCCGCGCTCGTCGTGCCGCGCTCGTCGTGCCGTCGGCGGCACGGGGCGACGTCGATCTGTCGAACCACCGGAACGCTCACCTGCCTCCTTTCGCGGGCGCCTTCTTCTTCGTCCCTCTGCGAACGCGTTCGCGGAGGGTCTCGAAGAACTCCGGGGTCAGCTCGCCGAGGTCCTCGCTCCTGATGGCCGAGAGCAGCTGCTGATCGACGCTCTGCCTCGCCATCCGCTCGCGCAGCAGCTCGCGGACGTACTCGCTCGCGCTCGAGTACCCGCCGGCGCGGACCTCCGCATCGACGAAGTCCTTCAGTGCTTCGGTCAGCGAGATGTTCATCGTCGTCGTGGCCATGTCACAGCGATAGCCCGCGTGGCAATGTTTGCCAATACATGCCATGCCTCTTGCGCTGCCGGTGCGAACGGTCGTAACAGCCCTGCATGGTCATCCCGCGTAGCCGGCTCGCGTTCTTCTATGGTCTGCTGGCCTTCGTCGCGCTGCTCGCGACGTGGAACCAGAACCTGCACTACTTCGGCAGCGGCGCCGCCGCGTCCAGCGGCGGCCTGGGGGCGTTCGTGAAGGACACCTTCGCGAACCCCGCCGCGGCGTCGATCACGCTCGACCTCGGAATCCTGGTGCTCACGGTCGCGATCTGGATGGTGCTCGAGGCGCGTCGGCTCGGGATGCCGTACGTGTGGCTGTACATCGTCGGCGCCTTCCTGACCGCGATCAGCGTGACGTTCCCGCTGTTCATGCTGATGCGCGAGCGGCGGCTCGCGACGCTCGGTCAGGTGCAGCCCGCGATCACGGGGGCGGATGCGATCGGACTCGCGCTGGTCGCGGTACCGACGCTCGTGCTGTCGGTGTGGAGTCTGTTCGCGTAGCGCGGCCGGGCGCGCGCGCGTCAGATGGAACGCCTTGCCGGTTCCATCCTTCGTGGTCGGCGAAGCCGATGCGCGCGTCAGATGAACACGCCCTGCGGGTTCATCCCTCGTGGTCGGCGAAGCCGGTGAGGACGTCAGTCGAGCGGCGTGCCCGCGTGCTCCGGCGGCAGCGGGAAGCTCTCCGCTGCGCGCCGCACCTCGGACTCGTCCGCGCCCGACAGCCGCGCCGCGTGCGCGAGGACGTCGAGCAGGGCCGCGCGGTCGCGGCCGTCGCAGCGCGCGACGATCGTGCCGTCGGCGGCGGCGAGGAGGACGGTGGGCGTGAGCGTGACCCCGAGCGCGCGCGCGACGCTCGCGCCGGCGTCCAGCGCCTGCGGGAAGCAGAGCCCGTGCTCGTTGATCGCGTCGAGGGTGTCGTCCTCGGTGCCGAGCGACAGGCCGAGGGTGAGGAGCCGCTTGCCGTGGA
>VGTK01000249.1 GCA_016874715.1 Deltaproteobacteria bacterium
AGCCGCGGGGGGGGGTGTCGCCCGAGGGGGCACGCGCCCCCTCGCCCCACGCGGCGGAGCCGCGCGGGGGGTTGTCGCCCGAGGGGGCACGCGCCCCCTCGCCCCATGCGGCGAAGCCGCGCGGGGCCCCACTCCCCGCGCTCGCTGCGCTCCGTGCGCGCGTGCGGGACGGGAGATGGCGGCGGAGTGGTGCCGTGCGGTTGCTGACGCTCGGTCGCGCGCGGCGGGCGCGGAGTGCGGACGCCCTCAGCGCCGCACGATGCGGAAGGTCGGCTGCGGCTGCGCGAAGCCCTTGAGCGTCAGCTCGCCGACCGACTCGAGCGGGAACTCCTCGCGCAGCTCGGCGCAAGATCGGGCGGTGATCAGGATCTCGCCGCCGGCGGCGGCGTCGCTGAGGCGGGACGCCAGGTTCGTCACGTTGCCGATGACGCCGTAGTCGCGTCGCCCCTCGTAGCCGACGAAGCCCACGGTCGCGTACCCGGTGTCGATGCCGAACCCGGCGTCGATCGGATAGCCCCTGCGCAGCCAGCCCTCGCGCAGGCGCTGCACGTCCGCGCACATCGCGAGCGTCATCCGGACGGCCCTATCGGTGTGATCCGGCTGGTCGACCGGGTCGTTGAAGAAGACGATGAAGCCGTCGCCGGCGAAGTGCTCGAGCGTCCCCCCGTACTCGGCGATCCGCCGGCCCATCGCGGCGTGGTACTCGTCGAGCGTTCCCGTGACGTCCTCGGGTTCGTGCGTCTCGGAGAACGACGTGAAGCCGCGCAGGTCGGCGAACACGACGGTGACCACTTTGCGCTGGCTCCGGAGCTCGGACGCGCCGCCGCGCGCCATGACCTGGTCGATCACCTGCGGCGGGAAGAAGCGCTTGAGGTCCGCGAACTCGAGCTCTCGGGCACGGAGCCGCTCGGTCGCCTCCACCCGCAGCAGGGCCTGCGCTGCCTGCTGCGCTGCCGTCGAAAGCGCGTGGATCTCCGCCTCCTGAAAGACGTCGCCCGACGTGCGCGGTCCGATCGCCAGCCCGCCGACCACGCGGCCATCCTCGACGATCGGCAGCAGCAGCTCCGCGCGCAGCCGGTCGAAGCCGGCGTGGCACTCGAGCTTGATGTTCGAGTAGGTCGGCTCGACCGCGATGCGCTCGCGCACGATCTCCTTGCGCGTCGTGCGCAGCAGCTGCACCAGCGGCTCGCCCTCGAGCGGCGTCGCGCCGTGCAGCGCCACGCCGTCGCTCGTCTGCACGTGCTCGACCCCGCCGGGGGGGCGCGGCAGGAGGAACGCGACGCTGCTGCGTGCGTCGCAGAGCAGGACCGGCGCCTGCGACAGCGCGTCGAGCACCTCGTCGGCCGTGGCGCAGGTGGCGAAGTCGTTGCCGATCTCGCGCAGCAGCTCGGGGAAACGCGCCCGCTGCGGGTAGAGCTTGCGGTCGAGCCACGCGTCGAAGCGCGGCCACAGGTAGAGGAGCGGCAGCAGTAGCGCGGCGACGGCGTAGGGACGTACCGACACGAGCGCGATCGCCAGCACGGTGAGGACGCCGACCACGGTCGCGTAGATCAGGGCGCGCCGCACGGTGATGCGTGTGTTGAGGAGCTCCTGGGTGAGCGTCACCCGGGCGAGAGCCAGCGCGAAGATGCCGAGCGCCCAGTGGGCGAAGCGCGGGTCGATGGCGAGGGTTCCGAACACCTGCTGCGCGAACTGCGTGAGCGCGATCGGCGTGAAGCCGAGCACGGTCCCGGCGACCAGGATGCGTGCCCGCAGGGTCACCAGGCGGTCCCGGCGGCGTGCCGCGTGCTCCACGCAGCGGGCGACGAACAGCAGCATCGACACGAACAGCACCGTCGAGGAGAACACGCGGCTGTAGGCGAACAGGCCGGTGAAGCCCTGGCGCCACGCTTCGATGTTCACCATTCCCTGCGCGATGCCGGCGCCGTAGATCGCGCGGAGCACGCCGCGGCCACGGAGCAGCAGACGGTGTGGCGCCGGGTACGCGAGCGCCATGTGGAACGGGACGTAGCAGGTGACGCCGATCATGAACCGGAAGTACACCGATGCGACGAGGTTCCGCTCGCCGTCGATCGGGACGAAGGAGGTCAGCATCGTGCCGCCGGTGAAGCTCGCGAGGGACAGCAGCGCCCAGCTTTCGATCTCCCACGGCCGCAGCAGAAACACCGTCAGCCCGATCGCGAAGGTCAGGATGCCGACGAGGTCGGAGCCGCCCTCGGTGAACAGAGCGTCGTGCCACGTCCACGCGCGCACGGGTAGCCGGATCTCGCGTACGGTCGTGTCGGGGCGCTCGAGCCGCAGGACGTTGGTCGCGCCGAGCGTCCAGTCGAGCCCGCGCAACTGCTCGGTGCAGGCATCGAGGCGCGTGACCTCGATCCCGTTCACTGCGAGCGCACGTCCCCCGCCGCGGACCCCGGCGTCGGATGCGTCGTCGCGGGTCGGCGACACGACACCGCCATCGGCGATGAAGCCGACGTCGGGCGCGCCGACGCGATCGAACTTGTCCTCGATGGTCAGGACGAGGCCGAGGACGAAGAGGCCGAGGAGCACCAGGACGAGGCCCTTCTGGGCAGGGGTCCCGGCGTCGAAGCGGGCGCGCGGGCTCTCCGGTGCGCGTCCTCGGGCGACCGCACGCAGGCGGGCGCCCGGACGCACCCGCGCGGACGGCAAGGGGGTGGTCGCGCCGCGGGCAACGGGAGTTGCGGGCGAAGCCATCGCACCGACTTGCCTAGCATGCGGCGCACGCCGAGGCGCGCGCGGCCGCATCGAGCGCACCGCAGCAAGACCGCTACGGCGCGCTCTCCCGGGCCGGTGGCCGCGCGTCGGTCAGCGGCTCGGCGACGCGTCGAGCGCCTTCGCCTTCGCGAACTGCTCGTCGGCCTCGGCCGTCTTGCCGAGCCGGCGCTGCGCCGTGCCGAGCGCGCGGTGGACCGAGGCGCTGGGCTTGATCGCCAGCGACTTTCTGTACGTCTCCTCGGCCTCGGCGAGATCGCCCCGACGCGCGAGTCCGTCGGCGAGGTTGTTGTACGCCGGCGCGTAGCCGGGGTCGATCGCGATGGCCTTGCGGTACTCGGCGAACGCCTCGTCCGTGCGGTCCTGGCGCGCGAGCACGTAGCCGAGGCCGTTGTGCGTCTCGGCGGTCGGGCGTCCCGGCAGTGCTCGACGGTAGTGCGCCTCGGCATCCGCCAGCTTGCCGAGCTGGATCGCCGCGACGGCAAGGTTGAGGTGGGCGGGCGGACACTCCGGGTCGAGCGCGAGCGCGTTGCGGTACGCGGCGAGCGCCTCCTGCGGCTTGCCGACGCGTGCCATGGTGAAGCCGTAGTCGCTCCAGATCTCGGCCTTGGGTGCGATGTCGAGCGAGCTCCGGAAGTGGCTCGCGGCCTCGTCGGGCCGCCCCAGCTCGACCAGCGCCAGCGCGAGGTTGTTGTGCGCCTTCGCGTGGCGGGGGTCTGCCGCGATCGCGCGCTGGTACTCGGCGACCGCATCGGCGCTGCGTCCCTCCTGGAAGAGCGTCCAGCCGAGCGCGTTCAGGATCTCGGGATCGTTCGGCGACAGCTCGAGCCCGCGCCGAAACGCCCGCTCGGCGCCGGCGTGGTCGCCGGTGCGCTCGTTCGCGATGCCCGCGCGCAGAAACGAGTAGGGATCGAGGAACTGCTCCTTGATCTCGGCGATCGCGTCGCCCGGCAGCCGCACGAACTCGGGGATGTTCGCTGCACGGTCGGGCGAGGTGAAGCGCTCGAGCAGCACCGGCGGGCTGTCGTTGCCGTTCTCGTCGATGTGGGTGAGGAAGAGCTGCGTGTAGGGGCCGTTGACCTTGGACGAGAACACGAGCCAGCGGCTGTTCGACGACCAGCTGTGCCACGAGTTCATGCGCGGCGTGTTGTACGTGAGCCGGCGCGCGGCGCCGCCCTTCGCCGGCACGATCCACAGCTCGCTGTCAGCCTGCAGCAGCATGTAGCTCTGCGACTTGGTGAACACGATCCACTTGCCGTCGGGCGAGTACTTCGGGAAGTAGTTGCTCATCCCGTCGTTCGCGGCACCCTCGAGCGGCACGGCCTTGCCGCCTTTCCCGCCGTTGAACGGGATCCGGTAGAGGTCGTAGCGGAACGGCTGCTTGTCGACGGTGAATTCGGGCACGTCCTTCGCGTCGAGCAGCGCACCGTTCATCTGCTCGATGCGGTCGACGTGGTGCGCCTTGGCGCGAGCGAACACGATCTCCTTGCCGTCGGGGCTCCACACCGCATTGGTCTGGACGTATTGCGGGTCGTCGGCGCCGGGCAGCGGTGCGAACGTCTTCGTCTCGCGGTCGTAGACCACGAGGATGCCCTTGATGGGGAAGAAGAGCTGCGAGATCATCAGGTCGGGGATCGCGACGAACACCGAGCGGTCCTTGACGGTGCTGACCACGTAGCGGCCGGTCGGCGACACGCGTGACAGGAGCCCGAACGTCGGCTGCCCGTCCTCGCGCATGTAGTCGGACCAGGTGATGATCCGCTCGTCGCTCATCGCCATGTTCTTCGCGACGGGGAGGATGCCGTAGCCGCCCTTGTCGTTGCCGTAGTCGACGTCGAGCCCGAGCACGCTGCCGTCGTCGGCGAACGAGTGGCAGTTGCCGCACACGGGCAGGTTCTGCAGCACGATCGGCGGACCGTTCTCCTGGTCGATGGTGCCGTAGCGCCAGCGGATCTTCGCCGGGTCCTGCACGGCCTTGAGGAACGGCAGTGGCACCTCGCGGTAGAAGAGCGAGTCGCCCACCGGGTCCTTCGACGTCCGGATCGTCACCTTCGCCGCCGCGGTCGCCGCCGCGGGCCCGGTGGTCTGCAGACCCGTGACGGTCACCGCGGCGTCGCGCTCGCGGCTCTTCTCCTTGATCGTCCGCCAGGCGTCCTCGCGTGGCCGCCAGCGCGGCGCGTCGACCGTGTCGCGCGCGATCTCCTCGCCGGCCGCGTCGCGCACCACCACGCTCCAGCGATCGGACGTGCCACTGGCGTCCTTCCAGGTGACCGTCGGGGCGACGATCTCGGGCGGGAAGAGGGTTCCGTCCGCCGGATAGGTGATCTGCAGCGGCGCCGTAGCCGCTCCGGCCGGCGCCGCGAGCGGGGCGAGCAGCAGGCCGACGAAGAGCGGCGCGAGCCGGCCAAGCAGCGGGCCGACGAGTGCGAGGTGGACCGCCGTGGTGGCGGCGACGAAGCGACGAGCCATCGTCGCTCGTCGTCCGGAGCGGCTTTGCGGACCACGGGGCGGGAACCGGCAGGCGCATCCCATCTCTCGACTCCTACGACCCGCGCGGAGGGCGCGCGCTGCGGGTCAGGAATTCAGCGACCGCCCGTCCACGGCCAGCGCTGCTTCCTTCAGCGCCTCCGGCAGGGTCGGGTGCGCGTGCGTCGAGCGCGCGACGTCTTCCGACGACGCCCCCAGCTCGATCGCGACCGCGGCCTCCGCGATGAGGTCCGACGCGTGCGTGCCCATGACGTGCACGCCGAGGATCCGGTCGGTCTTCGCGTCGGCGATCATCTTCACCGCGCCCTCGATCTGGCCCATGGTCTTCGCGCGCGCGTTCGCGGCGAACGGGAAGCGTCCGATGCGGACGGCGAGCCCCCGCTCCTTCGCCTGCTCCTCGGTGATGCCGACGCTCGCGAGCTCGGGGAAGGTGTAGACCACCGCCGGGATCGCGTCGTAGTTGACGTGGCCCGCCTTGCCCGCGATCCGCTCGACGCAGGCGACGCCCTCGTCCTCGGCCTTGTGGGCGAGCATCGGACCCGCGATCACGTCGCCGACCGCGTAGATGCCGGGCACGCTGGTGGCGTAGTGGTGGTCGACCTCGATGCGGCCACGCGGGTCGGTCCGGACGCCGGCCTCCTTCAGGCCGAGCAGGTCGGGGTAGGCGCGCCGTCCGACGGCGACCAGCAGCACGTCCGCCTCCAGCGTGCCGGCCGTGTCGTCCTTGCCGCGCACGGTCAGCTGCACGCGCTCGCCCGTGACCTTCGCCGACTCGACCTTGGTCTCGAAGAGGAACTTCATGCCCTGCTTGTGCAGCGCGCGCTCGAGCAGCTTGGCCATCTCGCGATCCATGCCGGGCACGGTGCCGGGCGTCAGCTCGACGACCGTGACCTTCGACCCGAGCCGGCGCCACACCGAGCCGAGCTCGAGGCCGATCGCGCCCGCACCGACGACGACCAGCTCGCCCGGCACGTGGTCGAGCTCGAGCGCCGCGGTCGAGTCGATGATGCGCTTGCCGTCGAAGGCGAGGCCCGGCAGCTCGATCGGCACGCTGCCGCTCGCGATCAGGATCGACTTGGTCGCGAGCTCGCGCGTCGTACCGTCCGCGGCGGTCACCGTCACGCGGCCCGCACCGGCGACGCGTCCGGTCCCGCTCACCCAGTCGACCTTGTTCTTCTTGAAGAGACCGGCGATGCCGCGCGTGAGCACGGTCACGATCTTCGCCTTGCGCTTCATCATCGCCGGCAGGTCGAGCTCGACGCCCGTCAGCCGGATGCCCTGCTCGGCGAAGCCCTCGCGCGCTTCCTCGAACAGCTCGCTCGAGTGCAGCAGCGCCTTCGACGGGATGCAGCCGACGTTGAGGCAGGTGCCGCCGAGCGTCGCGTCCTTCTCGACCACCGCGGTGCGCAGGCCGAGCTGGCCGGCGCGGTTCGCGGCGGTGTAACCGCCCGGTCCCGCGCCGATGATGACGAGATCGTAGCTTCCGTTGCCGGGGTCACCCATGTGGAACGTCGTCCCTTCGCGGCGTGATCAGAGCTTGTGGGAGGGGCGCGGCGGCGAATCAGACGCCGAGCAGCAGGCGCGTCGGATCCTCGAGCGCTTCCTTCACGCGCACGAGGAACGTCACCGCGCCAGCGCCGTCGACGATGCGGTGGTCGTACGACAGCGCCAGGTACATCATCGGCCGGATGACGATCTGGTCGTTCACCACGACGGGACGCTTCTCGATCTTGTGCATGCCGAGGATGCCCGACTGCGGCGGGTTCAGGATCGGCGTCGACAGCAGCGAGCCGTAGACCCCGCCGTTGCTGATCGTGAAGGTCGCGCCCGACAGGTCGTCCACCGACAGCTTGCCCGTGCGCGCGAGCTCGGCGAGACGCCCGATCTCCTTCTCGATCTCCGCGAACGACATCCGGTCGGCATTGCGCACGACCGGCACCACGAGCCCGCGCTCCGTGCCGACCGCGACGCCCATGTGGACGTAGTGCCGGTAGAGGATCTCGGTGCCCTGGATCTCTGCGTTCACCGCCGGAACCTCGCGCGACGCGGCGCCGCAGGCGGCGACGAAGAACGACATGAATCCGAGGCTCACGCCGTGCTTCTTCTGGAAGGGTTCCTTGTATCGCGCGCGCAGGTCGAGGATCGCGCTCATGTCCACTTCGTTGAACGTGGTCAGGATCGCGGCCGTGTGCTGGGCCTCGACGAGGCGCCGGGCGATCACTTGGCGCAGCCGCGACATCGGCACGCGCTCCTCGAGGGCTCTGCCGCCATCGGTCGCGGCGGGGCGGGGTGCTGCCGCGGCCGCTGCTGCTGCCGCCGGTCCCGTGGCGGCAGCCGTAACCGGCGCTGCCTTCGCCGCCTTGTGCTGCGCGAGGTCGAGGACGTCGCCCTTGGTGAGGCGTCCGTGCGGGCCGCTGCCCTCGACGCCGGCGACGTCGAGGGCCTCTTCGGCGACGATCCGGCGGACGGCGGGGCTCAGGAAGGGCTCC
>VGTK01000250.1 GCA_016874715.1 Deltaproteobacteria bacterium
GCCATGATGCCGTCGAGGTGACGGAGCAGGAACGCGGCGAGCTTCTGCATCTCGGGCAGCCGCTGCCAGCGGAGCGCCTTGATCCAGCCGCTGAGGAAGTTCTTCACGCCTTCCGGGGTGGCGTAGGACCAGAGGCGATCGAGTTCCTCGCGCAGGATGTAGGCCTTGAAGAGGCGGCGGTTGACGGCGAAGAGGTCTCGCAGCTCACGGCGCTTGTCGCGCGGGAGGTTCCTCCGTTCCTCCAGCGACGCAGCAGGAGCCAGCGCTTGCCGCGGCCGTACTCGCGCATGATCGCGCCAGCGCGGAAGAAGTCGTTGCGGCGCACCTCGTCGATCGCGCGCGACGCGTGCTGCAGGACGTGGAACTTGTCGTAGACCACCTCGGCGTGCGGCAGCTTGTTCGCGACCGCGTTCACGTAGGGCCGGTGCATGTCGGTGCACACGGCTTCGACCGCTGCGCGCTGACGTGCGTCGAGCAGGCCCTCCAGCGAGGCCTGGGTGCGGTCGCGAGCAAGTCCGATCACCTCGCCACGGTCCAGGTCGGAGAGCACGGTCCAGTAGCGCTGACCCCTCCCGCGCTGGATCTCGTCGACACCGAGATGGCGTGGGCGGCGACGTGGTCGCGACCGATCCCAGCCTTCGAGAAAGGCCTTCTCTGCCCGCCGAGCCTTGCCCCAGCTCACGCCGTGACGGACCGCAGCGTGACTCGTCGGCATGGACTGGCAGTCGAGGCCGATGCGCGTCTGCAGGCGACGCGTGACACGCGCCTTCGGCTCGGCAAACGGGACCTGCTCGGTGCGGATCCCGCAGCGCGGGCAGCGCGGGCAGCGCAGGCGCCAGACCTGACACAGCAGCGTCACCGCGTGCCCCGCCCACGGCAGGTCTTCCCACGAGCGGATCTTCCAGTCGCGCCGCTTCGACGTCGGCCGCTTGCAGCCGGAGCACACGGGCGCACTCCGGCCGGAACGCTCCATGCGCACCCAGGCGCGGCTGCTCGCGCTGTCGTCCTCGAAGTCGACCGAGGCGATGCGGTAGTTCGGAAACCCGACGATGCTGGTAAGCTCGCTTCGCGACCCCGCTCGGCGGTCCTCCCTTGGTTGGTCGTGCTTCCAAGAGAGAACACCCCGGGTGGTCCGGTGGCGAGTGGGGTCGCACCCCGATCCCGATGCACGTGGCGTGCATCGCTGCCCGACGGCTCGCGGGGCTCGCTGCCCCGCGCCAGTCAAGCTCGACGACCCAGTTCAGGCCGTCAGATCGAGGCACTCAAAGCGACGAAGAGCCCGATTTGTACATATGCCCTCTTATCGGACGTCGCGAGCGTGGCTCGACTCCGCTGACGCGCCCGCACAGTAGCGCGGAGCATCCGTTCTCGATCTCTGGCCGCTGCTGCGTGCCACCGACCAGCCGACGTTCCTCGATCACGTGCACATGAACGAGCTCGGCCACCGCCAGACGGCGAGAGCCCTCGTTCGCGTACTCCTGCGCGAGCGCCTGGTGGCGCCGGCGAGCCGACCGAAGGACACGCGCCCGCCCGCGGCGACGCCGTGAGCGCGACGGCGCGCGACCGCTGCGACGCTTCCGGTCGTCGGTCGTCGCGAATCGGGCTCGACAATCCGGGCTCGGCCCGATATCGAACGATCTTCGTGCTGGCCGACTCGACCGCTCGCTGTGTGTCACGGCGACGTCGCCAGTGGGCGACGAGCTGCCTGCTGCTCGTCGCCTGCACGCTGCTCGTGCTGGCCGGCTGCTCCGGCGCTGACGCTCCACTGTCGCCGGTCCACCGCCTCGCCGACGAGCTGAACCCACCGCTCGACCAGGTGCCGCTGCATTGCGACATCGCCGACGACTTCCGGCCCACGATCGGCTGCGTGGCGATCGTGCTGACTGCATCGGTGCAGGATCTGCCTCGTTCGGGCGCAGCGACGGTGACCATCCCGATCACCATCCCGAAGGGCGTCAAGGCGGATCTTCTCGTTCTCGAGCCGAGCGTGCGCGCGCCCAAGGAGCAATGGTCGCGGCTGCCGCGCGTCCTCATTCCGTTCCCGCCCGGCGGAAAGACCGAGCTGACGGTGTCCGTTCCGGAAGCGGTGAAGGCCGACAAGGTCGATGCTCAGGTGTACCTCCGGCCCGTGCCCGTGAGCCACCAGCAGCGGGTGACGCGGCCGCTCGCAATCGGCCGCGGTGCCGTGCTGTCGCTCGCGCTTGGGCTCGACGCGATCGGTCGCCAGGTCGGCGCATCCGCCGTCGACTTTCGCGTCTTGGCGCAGACCCGCCAGGGCACGAGCGAGATCCTGCGCGAGCGGCTCGATCCGGCGCAGGCCGCCACGTGGGAGTCGCACACCGTCGATCTGCAACGGTTCGCCGGCGAGACGGTGAGCTTCCGTCTGATCACCGACGTGGTCGGTCAGCGCCCGGGACTCGGCCCCTCGGCGGTCGGCTTTCCGCTGTGGGGAAGCGTGCAGATCCTCGAGCCACGCGCCCGGGAGGGACGTCGCAACGTCGTGCTGATCTCGCTCGACACGCTGCGCGGCGATCAGCTCGGCGGCAGGCTCGATGGGCAGCCGATCATGCCCAAGCTCGACGCGCGCGCGGCCCGAGGCGCGCGCTTCACCAAGGCGTACACGACCTACCCGTCGACGACGGCCGGTCACATGTCCATGCTGACCGGCCTCTACGCTGCGTCGCACGGGATGGTGTTCGCCACCGGCAACCTGTCGCGCGACATCACCACGCTGCCGCAGATCCTCGCGCAGCACGGCTACGCCACTGCCGCCGTGACCGAGAACGCGATGCTCAGCGCGTACGTCGGCTTCGTGCGCGGCTTCGACGACTACCGCGAGGTCAAGGGCAAGACGCTGTGGTCGACCGCCGGCGAGATCGAGCAGACGTTCGGTGCCGGTCTCGACTGGGTGGAGAAGCACCGGGACGAGCGCTTCTTCCTGTTCCTGCACACCTATCAAGTCCACTCGCCGTACGAGCCGCCGTCCGAGTTCGACGTCTTCAAGCACTGGGAGAAGGATGGCCAGCGCGTGCCGATCGACGGCAGCACGCCGATGGGAGTGCGCGAGCGGCATCTCTACTCCGGCGAGGCACGCTACGCCGACGCGGCCGTGGACCGTCTGCTGCAGCGCCTCGACGATCTCGGCGTGCTCGACGACACGATCGTCGTCGTGACGTCGGATCACGGTGACGAGTTCTTCGAGCACGGTCTGTTCGGTCACGCCAAGACCGTCTTCGAGGAGGTCATGCACGTCCCGCTGATGATCCTGTCGCCGCGTCTCGTGCCGGCCAGCCAGACGATCGACGTGCCGGTCTCGCTGGTGGACCTGGTGCCGACGCTGCTCGACCTCGTTCGCGTGCCCGCACCGCCCGGACTGCACGGCCGGAGCCTCGTGCCGCTGCTGCACGGCGAGCCGTTCCCCGCGACACGCGTGCTCTACGCCGAGGCGCCGCAGTGGGGGCAGACCGGTGAACGCGTCGCCGCGCGCAGCGCGGGGTTCAAGTGGATCGCCGGCTCGGATGCCGAGCACGGCACGAAGGTCTACGATCTCACCACCGACCCCGACGAGCAGACGCCGCTCGACGATCCTGCCCTGATTGGGCTGGGGAGCTCGTTCGAGGCCGCGTACCGCGGCCTCGCCAGGAAGCGGGAAACGACGACGGCCGCGGGGGCTGCGAAGGGCGCGACGCCCGGCGCAGCGGAGAAGCCGCAGCTCGACGACGCGACACTCAAGAAGCTCAAGGCGCTCGGCTACATGGACTGACGTCCTCACCGGCTTCGCCGACCACGAGGGATGAACCCGCAGGGCGTGTGCGGCGAGGAAGCACAAAGCCGCGATTTGTACATATGCCCTCTTATCGGACGTCGCGAGCGTGGCTCGACTCCGCTGACGCGCCCGCGCAGTACGCAGCGTACAAAGCCGCTGTCAACGGAAATCTGGCCAGCACGTCACCCGCGAGGCATCGGCCACGGCCTCGACACGCCCAGATCCCGTGACCGGCTCGCGGGCGAGCCGGAAATCGAGCTCGCCACGGTGCCCGCAGTGTGCAAAGCGACCCCGCTGGGCGGGAAGGCAGTACGAAGCGGGCATTTGTCATGACGTCAGCGTTATCGGACGTCGCGAGCCTGGCTCCACTCCCCTAGCGTGCCCGAAGTACGGCCGAGGAACGCTCAACCCATCAATCGACCTTCGCGGAGAAGCGGCTGCGGTGGTTGCGCTGCACCGTCGAGTAGGTGGCTCCCCAGCAGATACCGTTCTCCGCGTGCAGCTGCGCGCTAACCGCGCCGACCAGCGGCAGCGCCGGCAGCACGAGGTGATCGCCGCGTGCGACGAGCTGCGCTGACGCCTTGCCGGAGGTACCGGAGGTCAGCACGACCTTGCGGGTGCCGTCGCTGGTGCTCGCGGGATCGGAGTACGAGGTACGCTTTGGCGTCGAGGTGAAGCACAGCTTGGTGCCGCAGAGCGGCCCCTGGGTCGCGAGGCGCGCGATCGGCTGCGCCGCGGCGGACTGATCGTAGACGCAGAGCGTGTAGCGTTGCGCCGGGATCTCCTCGATCGACGTCGCGGCACCCTTGCGCCACGCCCACGACAGCGTCTCCTTGCCGGCGGCGGAGCGCGTCATGACGAGAGTGCCGGCTGCACCGGCGCGGCAGCTGGGCGCGGGTGTAGCAGTGCCGACGCACGCGCCGGCGAGGCAGGTGTCGGTCGTGCAGGCGTCGCCGTCGTCGCACGGGGCGCCGTCGTCGAACGCGCAGCTCGACGTGCAGCAGTCGCCGTCGGCCGGGTTACCGTCGTCGCACTCCTCGCCATCGCCGACGACGCCGTCGCCGCAGACGGCACACTCGGCGCATGCGGCGTCGGCCAGTAGGCGCAAGGTCGCGATCTTCGCCTGGTCGCGCGCGGCGAGCAGCAGGCGGCCGTCGGGCTGCAGCGCGGCGTCGAGGGCGAGCACGCCGGCGAACGTCTTGGCGACGGTGACGAGCCCGTCGCCGCCCCAGTTCGTGTCGAGCGTGCCGTCGGCGAGGTAGCGCGCCACGACCGCGTTCCTGACCGACGTGGTGCTGCTGGTCGTCGTGCTGCCGACGGCGAGCACCGCGCCGTCGGGCTGCAGCGCGAGCGCCTGCAGCGGCGTAAAGACGGTGCCGACGGCGCCCGTCAGGACCGGCGTGACGACCACGTCGCCGCCTCCCCAGCCCGGATCGGGGTCGCCGTCGGGCTCGTAGCGCGCGATCGCGAAGTCGCTATGGAAGTCGAGCAACGTCGTTCCAGTCGGGCCGCCGGCGAGGATGTAGCCGTCGGGCTGCACGACGATATCGAGCACCTCGGCCGCGAGCATGCCGCCGCCGGGATCGGTCTTGACGATGCCGCCGTCACCGAAGGACGCGTCGAGCACGCCGGCCGCGGTGAGGCGCAGCACGAACCATTCGCCGAAGTCACCACCAGCGAATGCGAGGCCCCCGGCGAGGATCGCGTCGTTCGGCTGCACCGCGAGCGAGAAGCCGCTGTCGCTCCAGAAGCCGACCGACTGCACCGAGACGCCGCCGGTGCCGAAGGTCGGATCGAGGACGCCGGCGATCGTGTAGCGCGCGACGTAGGCGTCGGGGAAGAAGCTCGATCCGGTCTCGCCGACGATCAGGATACGCTGGTCCGATTGCAGCGCGACGTCGCGCGCGCTGGTGATGCTGGCGAAGCTCGACACCACTTTGCCGGCGGTGCCGAACGTCGGGTCGAGGACGCCGCCCGTTGTGAGCCGAGCGAGCGCCGCGCGCGGCGTGCCCGCCAGGGTCGACGTGCCGGCGACGACGATCCTGCCGTCGCCCTGGATCGCCAGCGCGTAGGGCACGTCGTCGCCGCCGCCGAAATCGACCGTGACGGCGCCGCCTGTGCCGAAGGCCGGATCGGGCGTGCCGCCCACCAGGTAGCGGCGAACGAGGAAGTTCTGCGACGAGCCGTCGTCGGTCGCGACCACGACGCGCCCGTCCGGCTGTCACGCGATCGCCGCACCGACGCTCGCGGTCGGTGGTGCGGCCGGTCCGGCGACAGCCTCCGCCACGCCCCCCGTGCCGAACGACGAATCGAGGTCGCCGGGCGCGGCGAGCGCGCTGTCCGCCATCATTCCGAGTAGCAGCAGAACGGAGCTGATCCGCGTACGTAGCCGACAGAATTCCATGGCTAGCCCCTCGCTTCGGGGCACTATCGTCATCCTGACGGGACGCGGTCAATCAGCGGCGCCGGCGATCCATAGCGCGAGATGATCGGACATCGCGCCTACCGGACTGCGCCCGCCCAGCGCCCGCAAAGTACGGCGTCGACTCGGCTGTCCGAGATGCTGATCTTCCCGCCTCGAGAGAGAATGCGTGTCGCGCCGCGACCGAAGGCGCGGCTTTGGGCTCCCTGGCTGACCCGGGACGCGCGACGCCGCGCGACTTCGCAGCATTCCGATGGTCGACCTGCACGATGCGACCGGTCAGTGGACCCGGCTGCAGGCCCTCGTCGACTACTGGAAGCGCGCGGACATCCTGGCCGTGATCGAGAAGTACGAGCACGTGCTGCTGGTGAACCTCGGCATCTTGACCCAGACCGCCACCGCGCTGATCGAGCACAATCCGCAGCACAACCCCATCTCCTCCGCGCACCTCTGCTGGCCCAGGCGCTTCGGCGGCGACGCCGCCTTCATCCGCACGCATCTCCAGGCGGCGGCCGATGCGAACTACGCGCTCGTGATCGGGGAGTTCAGCCGCTACGGCGCCTACGCCGGCGGTGCGGGCATCTCCAGCCCGAATGGCGAGACCGACTACGCCGCGATCCTGGCGGAGTGCGACCGGCTCGCCATCGGCTGGTCGGCTAGGGCGAAGACCCGTCTGCGTGCCTCCTGACCCTGGTCGACGACCTGAGCGAGCTGCGCGCGACCCTGCGCGGCCTCGTCGGCTGACGGCTCGAGAGCTGGTCGGCGCTCGCCCGAGCGCGCGGGCGATGCAACGACAGCGCGCGATCGGTGCGCGGGGGGAGCCGATGCGGCCTATCCGCCGCGCACCGCAGGCGCGGTCCGCAGGCCACGTCCGGCTGCACCCGCCGTCAGCGCGCCCCGCACTGCGAGCGGCGAGCGAGAGATTGCTTGCCTGGACGCTGTCCGGGCTCGCATGCTGCACGCTCCAGCTCCGCACCCGTAACCGACTGATCTGCATTCCACGGCGGCGCATGGCTTCCGATCGCGGTACCGCGTGGATCGGCACAACCATGAAGGGGAGTCGAGATGAACCGTTCGCTGACGCTGCTCGCCGCCGTGGGCACCCTCGGATTCACCATCGGCGCCGGCGCGGCGTCCATCCCGATCACGAGCTGCGACGTCACCGTTCCTGCAGGCGGGGTGGGCGTGCTGCAGAACGACGTGGCGTACCGGTATCGATGCACGGCCGACCCGTCGATCACGTGCTCGTACAACGTAAGGGCTCGCCGGACCCCATCTGGTCGGGCGGCTTCGTGATGTGAGACCTTCGCGATTGCCCTGAAGGGAGGGGTCGCGATGGCGAGCGAGGCAGGAGATCTCGGGCGGCGCGTGAAGGCGCTTGGTCGGCGGACGCGGGGTGCGCGGATCCCCGACAAGCTGCGTGCGGAGGTGATCCGCTACGCAA
>VGTK01000251.1 GCA_016874715.1 Deltaproteobacteria bacterium
TTGATCTCGTCGTAGCGCGGTTCCCAGACGTCGCGAGGCACCAGGTCGTGCACCCGGACCACCAGCACGTCCTCGTAGTGCGACCGGTCGAAGACACCGATGTGACCGCCTGGGGGTGACGCCGTACTGTGCGGGCGCGTCAGCGGAGTCGAGCCACGCTCGCGACGTCCGATAAGAGGGCATATGTACAAATCGCGGCTTTGTGCTTCCTCGCCGCCGCCGACATCGACGGGGACGGGAAGGTCGAGGTCGCCTGGACCTCCTTCGACTCGAACGTCTACCTGGTGGACGGCGAGACCGGGGCGGACCGCCCCGAGTTCCCGAACTTCGTCCGCGACACCATCTGGTCGTCGCCCGCGCTCGCCGACCTCGACGGCGACGGCAAGCTCGAGATCATCGTCGGCGTCGACGCCCACCTCGAGGGGCGCCCCTTCGGCACGCCCGACGGCGGCTGCCTGAACGTCTTCCGCTTCGACGGCTCCGAGCTCAACGGGTTCCCGCGCTGCATCGACCAGGCGATGGACAGTTCTCCGGTCGTCGGCGACATCGACGGCGACGGCGCGCCCGAGATCGTGGTCGGGACCGGGGTCTACTTTCCGAACGGCACGCACGTGATCTACGCCTTCGAGATCGACGGATCGGACGTCCCGGGGTGGCCCGTCGCCATCGACGGCCAGGAGTGGCTGTCGCCCGCGCTCGCCGACATCGACGGCGACGACGTCGTCGACGTGATCGTGACCAGCGACGACACCGGACCGAGCGGCCAGTACCACCTCGACGTATTCCGGGGAGACGGGACGCGGGTCTGCCCGAGAGTCGTGCCGAGGAGCTTCTTCGGCCTCGACCTGAGCGCCGCCGCCCCGATCGTCGCCGACATCACCGGCGACGGCGAGGTCGAGATCCTGTTCCCGACCAGCTCCGAGG
Organism: Deltaproteobacteria bacterium; assembly: GCA_016874715.1. Classification (GTDB taxonomy): domain Bacteria; phylum Desulfobacterota; class Binatia; order UBA12015; family UBA12015; genus VGTK01. The sequence continues at coordinate 925 of VGTK01000251.1, forward strand.
TCTGCGTCGTCTCGCGCTTCGGCGAGCAGCTCACCGACGACGGGTCCCACCACGGGCGCTTCTCGATGTACACCGAGACCGGACTCGGCAACGTCGCGGTGGACGATCTCGACGGCGACGGCGTGCCGGAGGTCGTCGCGATCTCGGGAACGCCGTTCCCGAGCGGCGCGAACACGATCGTCCACGTCTGGAATCCGACCCGGACGCCGACCATCGCCCCGCCCTGGGGCATGTTCCGGCGGACGCCCGACCGGCTCGGCGTGGCGCCGGGCACGCCCGCGGGCACGGGGGCGCGCTACGTGCCCCTCGACGACTACATCCGCATGCTGCACGCCGATTTCCTCGAGCGCGAACCGAGCCCGGAGGAGCTCGCCTACTGGAAGGACGAGATCGACTCCAGCCGCCGGACGCGCGCGCAGGTCGGCCTCCATTTCCTCGACCTCCCCGAGTACCGGCGCAGCCACGCGACGGTCGTGCGGTACTTCTTCGGAATGCGCTTCCGCCGCCCGACCTACAAGGAAATCACCAGGTGGACCGCCTTCCTCGAGGACGGCGGGTGCAGCGGCTCGACCTGCAGCGAGGAGATCCGCCAGGCCCTCGCGGACACGTTCGTCCAGTCGACGGACTTCCAGCGCCGGATCCCGCCGAGCACCGACGACGATCAGTTCGTGACCCTGGTCTACCAGAACGTGCTCAAGTTCACGCCGGGATCGCAGGGGATCGACAACTGGGTGGGCGAGTTGCGCCAGGGAAACATGACGCGCGCCGAGGTCGTCCGCTCCTTCGTCGAGACCGAGGCCTTCGTGGAGCACCGCAAGAAGTGGGACGTGCTCGTGCTCCTCGGCTTCGAGGGATTCCTCGAGAAGGTTCCGAAGAAGGGCATGTTCCAGCGCTGGCGGAACGACCTCGCGCTCGCCCTGCCGCCCGAGGAGTTCGTCCAGTTCCTGATCACGCAGGACCGCTACCTGGCGCGCTTCGTGCCCTGAGAGTCGACCGGTCGCCTCCCGGTCCGACGCGCGGCTTCACCGCTCGGCGACGACGGTGAAAAGCGTACCCGTGATCTCCGGACCGGTGTGCTCGCCGGGCCGCGTGTGGCCCCAGGGTGCGAAGTCGGGGCGGAAGATCTGGCGGTGGAAGTACACGCTGGAGCGGCCGAAGCCGTGGATCTCGAGCATGCGCCGCACCGCCTGCGGCGAGAGACTCCACCACGAACAGGGGTCGCGCCCGAGAGAGGGGTCGAAGATCATCCCGCGCTCCTGGCTCTCGAGCGTGAAGGGCGGGTTCAGCGTGTCGGTGACGACGATCCTTTCGCGCGCGCGGAGGGCCGCCTGGCCGAGCACGCTGAACGGGTCACGAAGGTGGAGCAGGATGGACCCGAAGGTCACGACGTCGACCGGTCCGACCTCGTCGGGGATCTCGTAGGCGGAGCCGTGCACGAGGACGGCCGCGGATCCCAGCGCGTCGTGCGCATAGCGCCAGGCCCGGTTCAGGCCGCGGACGGTCGTGCGATACCGCTCGTGGAAGCTCGCCAGGTCGAGCCCCGGCACCTCCATGATGTCGCCGAGAAGGTCGGGCGAGAGGTCGTAGGCGACGACGCTCGCCCCGCGACGCTCCATCTCGAAGCTGAGATAGCCGTTGGCGGCCCCGACCTCGAGGACGCGCTTGCCCGCGAAGTCGACGAACCCGAGGTAGGCGTCGGGATCGCCGCGCAGATCCCAGGCTCCGAGGATCGTGTCGTGCCCGGGAAGGTCGATCGTGTGGTAGAAGAACCCGTCGACCGGCGCGACGTGGGCGGCGCTCGCGGGCGATGCCGGGCCGATGCTGCGCGCGGCGAGCGTACCTCTCGCGCCCCGACCCCAGAGCCGTCTCAAGCCGCCGCCCCTCACGAGGCGCGGATATCCCAACCTTCCCCGGTCTTCAATGCGCCGTGTGCGGGGGGGGCCACGGGCCCGGCGGGGGCCGCTCAAGAAACGCACGGATCGCGCGGATTGAGGCTACGAGAAGGTGGGCCCGGTCGCGGCGGCGCCGCCGCGCGACCGTGTCCGTCAAGAATCGGCGAAGGATCGCACCAGCTTGATAAGCGGCGCTTCCTGTGGGATGTCCGCGCCAGACCGGGCATCGACGGGAAGGGCCCGGCCCGGGCCGAAAAGGGGCGGCGATGCGCGCATTCATCACGGGCGGGGCAGGGTTCATCGGCTCGCATCTGGCCGAGGCGCTTCTCGCGTAAGGTCACGAAGTCACGATTCTCGACGACCTGTCCACGGGCGCGATCGAGAACGTCGAGCACCTGAAGGGCCGGCCCGGCTTCCGCTACCGCGTCGAGTCCGCGATGAACGAGCCGGTCCTCGCCGAGCTGGTCGACGACTGCGACGTCGTCTTCCACCTCGCCGCGGCGGTCGGGGTCCGCCTGATCGTCGAGTCGCCGACGCACACGATCGAGACCAACGTGCGCGGCACCGAGATCGTGCTCAAGCACGCCACCAAGCAGAAGCCGGTCCTGATCGCCTCGACCTCCGAGGTCTACGGGAAGAACACCCAGGTGCCGTTTCGCGAGGACGCCGACCTGCTGCTCGGGCCGACCTGCCGCAATCGCTGGGCCTACGCCTGCAGCAAGGCGCTCGACGAGTTCCTCGCGCTCGCCTACCACAAGGAGAAGGGTCTCCCGGTGGTGATCGTGCGCCTCTTCAACACGATCGGCCCCCGGCAGACCGGCCGCTATGGGATGGTGGTGCCGCGCTTCGTCGCCCAGGCCCTCGCCGACGAGCCGATCACCGTCTACGGCGACGGCACCCAGTCGCGCAGCTTCACCTACGTCGGCGACGTCGTGCGCGGGATGATCGCGCTGATGGCCGAGCCGAAGGCCGCGGGCGACGTCTTCAACATCGGCAACGGCGCCGAGATCACGATGCGCGCGCTCGCGGAGAAGATCCGCGAGATGACGCACAGCAAGTCGCCGATCGTCCACGTGCCCTACGAGGTCGCCTACCAGCCCGGGTTCGAGGACATGCCGCGCCGGGTGCCCGACATCGGAAAGATCCGCGGACTCGTCGGCTACGAGCCGCGCGTCGCGCTCGACGAGATGCTCAGCGAGATCATCCTGGTGGCTCTGCGCAGGGATCGCCGGCCCAAGATCCGCGATCGCGCGACCGCCTTCGCGGGGGCGCACGCCCTTCCGGCGCACGCGTAGGCCTCCGGCGGGTTTCGCACCCCCACCGCGCCGCGGCCACCCGATTGACCCGGTGACGGGTCCGTCATAGCGGACCTGTCGATGTGTGGCATCGTCGGCTGGGTCGGACTCTCGGACGCGGCACGGGTCCAGCCCGGAGCCCTGGCCGCGATGCGCGACACCATGGTGCATCGCGGACCCGACGGCGCCGGAGCGTGGATCTCCGACGACGGCCGCGTCGGCCTCGGCTTCCGCCGGCTCGCGATCCTCGACCTCTCCGAGGCGGCGATGCAGCCGATGCCGAACGAGGACGGCACGGTCCAGATCGTCTTCAACGGCGAGATCTGGAATCACGCCGAATTGCGGCGCGAGCTCGAGGCGGCCGGCCACCGCTTCTGCACCGACCACGCCGACACCGAGACCATCATCCACGGCTACGAGCAGTGGGGCGACGCGGTCGTGGACCACCTCGACGGGATGTTCGCCTTCGCGGTGTGGGACGCGCGGCGGCGCCGACTCCTGCTCGCGCGCGACCGCGTCGGCATCAAGCCGCTGTACTTCGCGTGGTCGCGGGGGCGCTTCCTGTTCGCCTCGGAGATCAAGGCGATCCTCGCCGCGCCGGGCATCGAGGTCGACGTCGAGCCGCTCGCCGTCTACCACTACCTCTCGTTCCTCACGACGCCGGCGCCGCTCACCATGTTCCGCGGCGTGTACAAGCTGCCCGCCGGCCACCGCGCCTCGATCGACCTCGACGGGGCATTCGATGCCGAACGCTGGTGGGACGCCCTCCCCGGGCGCGGCGAGCCCGACGACCGCGAGCAGCTGCGGCGGCTCACCGGCACGGCCTTGGTCGACTTCGCCGCGCGCCGGGTTCGCGACCTGCTCGACGAGGCGATCGCCAAGCGCATGATCTCCGACGTCCCGTTCGGCGTGCTGCTCTCGGGCGGGATCGACTCGTCGGTGAACGTCGCCCTCATGGCGAAGCACGTCGACCAGCCGCTGCGCACCTTCACGATCGGCTTCTCCGACCACCCCGAGAACAACGAGCTCGAGTACGCGCGCATGATCTCGAAGCAGTTCTCGACCGATCACCACGAGCTGCTCATCGACGAGCGCGCGATACGCGACTACCTGCCGTCGCTGGTCTACTCGCAGGACGAGCCGATCGCGGACTGGGTGTGCATCCCGCTCTACTTCGTCTCGAAGCTGGTGCGCGACTCGGGCACGACCGTCGTGCAGATCGGCGAGGGGAGCGACGAGCAGTTCTGCGGCTACCGCTCCTACATGGCCTACCTCGAGATGATCCGGCGCTACTGGACCCCCTACCGGCGCGTTCCGGGGCCGCTGCGCCGGGTCGCGAGCCGGGCCGTCGACCTGCTCACCGCGGTGCACGACCACCACGACAGCCACATCGACCTGATCGTCCGCGCCGGACTCGACCGCGAGCCCTTCTGGAGCGGCGCCACGGTCTTCTCCGAGTCGCGCAAACGCCGGCTGGTCGATCGCAGCCGGCTCGAGCCGCTGCGCGCGCCCGAGGAGATGCTGCGCTCCGGGCTCTTGCCCGCGACCTACGCGCTCGCCGACACCTACGAGGTGGTGCGCTCCTTCTTCGACGGCCTCGACGCGCAGGCGCCGGGGCAGGACGCGCTCACCCGGATGATCTACTCGGAGTTCAAGCTCCGGCTCCCCGAGCTGCTGCTCATGCGCCTCGACAAGATCGGCATGTCGGTCTCGATCGAACCCCGCGACCCGTTCCTCGACCATCGCCTGGTCGAGTTCACGATGAACGTGCCGCAGGCGGCCAAGGTGTGGGGCGGTACGTCCAAGGCGCTGCTCAAGCAGGCGGTGCGCGGCCTCATCCCGGACGAGATCATCGACCGGCCCAAGGTCGGCTTCGGCGCGCCGATGCTCCAGTGGATGCGCGGCGAGTTCGGCCGCGAGATCGAGGCGCAGATCCGCGCGTCGCGTTTCTTCGGAAGGGTCCCGGTCGATCGCGCGCTGGTCCTCGACATGCTGCGCCGCCATCGCGCCGGCACCTCGGACTTCTCGCTCTACGTCTGGACGGTGTTCAACGCCGTCGCCTGGTTCGACTGGTGGGTGGACGGACGGCGCGAGGTTCGCGCCCCGTGAACCCCGTCGAGTTCGCGCGCCGCGCCGCGGGGAAGTCGCCTTCCTACCTCGTGCGACGCGCGCTCCACGAAGCGAAGCGCCGCGTCGGATCCCGCCGGCTGCGCGCCCGGCTGGCTGGCCTCTCGCCCGAGGTCGTGGCTCGCGAGCTCGGCACGCCGTCGCTCCGCGAGTTCTGGTCGGCGCGCCTGGCGCGCGGCTTCGTCCTCGACGGCGGGGACGCGGCACGGCTCCGCGAGCTCTACGCGACCCGGCTCGCGGGCGAGCGCGCCGCCCTGATCGACGCGGCCGGCCGGGTCGCGCGCCACGAGTTCGACCTGCTCGGCTCGGGGCCGGTCGACCTCGGCGCCGAGATCGACTGGCACCTCGACTTCAAGTCGGGCCGGCGCTGGCCCCTCGAGTCGCCGCACACCATGGACTACGTCGAGCTCGGCCGGCCGAGCGACGTGAAGGTCCCGTGGGAGCTGTCGCGCGGCCAGCACCTTCCGACCCTGGCGCGCGCCTTCGTCGTCGACGGCGATCCGCGGTGGCCGGCGGCGATCCGCGAGCAGATCCTCTCGTGGATCGCGGCGAACCCGGCCGGACTCGGGGTGAACTGGGCCTGCACGATGGACGTCGCGCTCCGCGCGGTGAGCTGGGCGTGGGCCCTCGGCATCCTCGCCGGCGGGAGCGCCGGGGCCGGGGCCGACACCGCGACCGATTCCGGGGGCCACGCCGGGATCGGCTCCGCCCGGTCCGCGGTCGAGGCGCTGCCGGGGGATTTCCTCGACGCTGCGCTGGTCTCGCTCTACGCGCACGGCCTCTGGATCCCCGAGCACATCGAGTTCGGCGAGGTGAACGGCAACCACTACCTCTCCGATGCCGTGGGCCTGGTCGCCTGCGGCAGCCTCTTCGCCGGAACGGCGCCGGGCGACCGCTGGCTCGACGACGGGGTCGCGATCCTCGAGGCCGAGATCCGCACGCAGGTCGATGACGACGGCGTCGACATCGAGGCTTCGGTCCCCTACCACCGCCTGGTCCTCGAGCTCTTCCTCGTCGGGCTCAGCCTGGCGGAACGGGGCGGACGCCGCCTCTCCGACGGCTATCGCGAACGACTGCGGGCGATGCTCCACTTCGTCGACGCCTACGTCACCCCCGATGGCCTCTCCCCGGTGATCGGCGACGCCGACGACGGGCGCGCGCTCGTGCTCGGGTCGGGCGACGTCCGCGACCACCGCTACCTGCTCGGCATCGGCGCCGTGCTCTTCGACGAGCCCGCGTGGGCGCGGGCCGCGGGGCGGCTCTGGGAGGCCGTGCCGTGGTTCCTGGGCGCCGCCGCGGTCGCCCGCTTCGACGGACTCGACGCGCTCGCGACCGCCGC
>VGTK01000252.1 GCA_016874715.1 Deltaproteobacteria bacterium
GGCGCAGCAGCGCCGTGACGTCGTCTCCGGTGCGCAGCGCGACGAAGCCCATGCCGCGCTCGCGACACGAGGTCTCGAGGCGTGCGCGGCGTGCCGCGAAGCGGGCCGCGTACTCGTCGCGCGCGCGGCGGCTCGCGGTCGGCAGCTCGAGGACGCGGCTGCCGTCGCTGACCCGGCACGCGTCGGCGGCGGGCAGCGCGGTCTCCAGCGCGTCGTGGACCAGCACGCACGCGACCTGGCAGCGCCGCGCGAGGCGGGCGAGCTCGCGAGCCGCCGCGTCGTCGAGGTCGACGAAGTCGCTGATGATCCACAGGAGGGTGCCGGGCCGGCTCGTCCGCGCGAGGAGGGCGAGCGCGTCCGCGAGCGTGTGGGGGGAGCGCTCGCTGCCGGTCCCGGCACATTCGTGCGACGTGGCGTCGCTCAAGGCCGAGAGAAGGTGGAGCAGCCGGGCTCGGCTGCGCTGCGGCGCGTGCAGGCCGTGGCGCAGCGCTCCGGCGCCGAGGATCAGGCCGCCGACGCGGTCGCCGCGATCGCGCGCCGCCCACGCGACGGTCGCCGCCGCGCGCGCTGCGACCACCGACTTGAACGCGTCGCGGGTGCCGAAGCGCATGTGCGGCCGCTGGTCGACGAGCAGCAGGACGGGCCGCTCACGCTCTTCGTGGAAGAGCTTGGTGTGGACGCGTCCGGTCCGCGCGGTGACGCGCCAGTCGATGGCGCGAACGTCGTCGCCCGCCTGGTACTGGCGGGTCTCGTCGAACTCCATGCCGCGGCCGCGATGTGCGGACGCGTACGCGCCGGCGTGTAGCGTCCGCACGCGACCGCGCGGTGTCGCGTCGAGGCGTGCGGCGTCGCCGCGGCGCGCCACCAGCTCGGCGACGCGCGCGACGATACCGTGGTTCTCGTCGTGCATCTCGATCCTCCCTTGGCTCGGCGGAGAGGTGCGGCTCAGGCGAGCGGCACGCTGGCGAGCAGCTCGCGGACGAAGGCGTCGGGCGTCAGGCCATCGGCCTCGGCCTCGAACGTCAGCAGCACGCGGTGGCGCAGCACGTCCTTGGCGACCGCGTGCACGTCCTCCGGCGTCACGAACTCGGCGCCGCGCAGCCAGGCGTGCGCGCGGGCGCAGCGCTCGAGAGCGATCGTGCCGCGCGGGCTCGCGCCGCAGCGGACCGCCGACGCGAGGTGCGGCGCGTACGGCCGCGGGTCGCGTGTCGCGAGCACGAGCTGCACGACGTACTCCTCGAGGGCCGGGGCCACGTACATGTCGAGGATCTCGTTGCGCGCCGCGAAGACGTTCGCCTGCGACACCTGCGGAGCTGGTGCGGTGTCGCCGCCGCGCGCCTCGGCGCGTACCAGTGACAGGATCTTCCGCTCGGACGCCGCGTCCGGGTAGCCGACGCGCACGTGCATCAGGAAGCGGTCCAGCTGCGCTTCGGGCAGCGGGTACGTTCCCTCCTGCTCGATCGGGTTCTGCGTCGCCATCACGAGGAAGAGGCGCGGCAGCGCGTAGGTGTGGCGGCCGACCGTGACCTGGCGCTCGGCCATCGCCTCGAGCAGCGCCGACTGGACCTTCGCCGGCGCGCGGTTGATCTCGTCGGCGAGGACCAGGTTGTGGAACACCGGGCCGCGCTGGAAGACGAAGCTGCCGTCCTCGGGGCGGTAGACGTCCGTCCCGGTCAGGTCCGCCGGCAGCAGATCCGGGGTGAATTGGATGCGGTGGTCGTCACCCTCGATGGCGCGGGCGAGGGCGCGGATCGCCTTGGTCTTGGCCAGACCGGGCGCGCCCTCGACGAGCAGGTGGCCGTCGGCGAGCAGCGCCGTCAGCAGGCGGTCGATCAGGGTCTGCTGGCCGACGATGCAGCGATTCAGGTGCTCGCGCAGCTGCGCGATCTGGAGCTGCGGGCGGGGCGTCGGCGCGGGCTGGATCTCGGCGCGACTCGTCCCGGCGGGAAAGGCAACGGCTGGCTCGGTCATCGGTTCGTCTCCTCCTGGCTCGTGGCGGGAACTCCGCCGCTCGCCGGGAAGATACGTCCGCGACCTGCGCGATCACCTTTCCGGAAGATGAACTTCCGTTCATGTGGCGGCGCGCGCGTGCGGGACCGCCGCGCGCGCGCCGCCCAGGACTTCTCTCAGCGCTGCGCCAGGAAGCCGTCGAGGCATGCGCTGGTCGCCGCCACCGCCCCCGCCTGCGTGCACGCGATCACCGCGCACGATGCGCGATCGACGCCGTCCGGCAGGGTGTAGTTCACGTGCAGCTCGAGGACCTGGCTCGCGGCCTCCAGGTTGTCGATGCGCGCGTCGTCGACGTCGCTGGGCGCCATGGTGGGGAAGCAGTTCACCGCACCCGTCGGGCACGACGGCTGCACGGTGCAGCCGAGGTCGCGCGCGGTGCCGGTGCCTGCGGTGAGGAACACGCCGGCCTTGCAGGCGATGTGCGTGGTGCCGTTGAAGTCGGCGCTCGCCGCTTGCTCGAGACGGCTCGAGATCAGGCCGCCGATCTGGCCGCCCTGATCGTTGACGGTGGCGACGACGATGACCGTCGCCCGGCCGTCGCCCGGGGGCAGCTGGCCGTCGCTCCGCTCGGGACACGTGTTCGGGTCCGACGTGTCGTAGATGCCGCGCTCGTTGGTGCGCACGCACTTGACCACGCGCGGCGCCTGGTTCTGGTTCAGCTCGAGCAGCTGTGCCGTCGCGCCGGCGCCGCTGCAGCCCGTGCACTGCGGCGGTGGGGGGACGAACACGATCCCGGTGTAGACGGTGTCGGTCTGCTCGAACCCGTCGCCGCTGCACGCCGCGACTGCCGCGGTGAGCAGCAGGGTCAATGCAGCGAGGCGGAATCCGGCACGGTGGAAGACGTCTTTCCGCTGTCTCATGATCATGCTCCCGCGATCAGAACGGATAGTCGACCGAGGCGGCGATCACCTCGCCCGCACGGTAGCCGGCGTCGGTCACCGGCGTGGTTGCGTAGATGCTCAACGACAGATCGCCGGCGGGGTTGAGGCGCAGCCCGCCGCCCGCGTTGACCTCGTTGCTGCCGAGGTTCGAGCTGCCGGCGACGACCGTCGTGCCGGGCAGGACGACGCCGAACTTCGACGAATCGTAGAGGTCGAGATCCTTCACGTAGAAGGCGCCGTTCATGCCGCCTTCGAGCAGGAGGTAGTCGGTGACCTGCGCCGTGATACTCGCCGCGACCGAGCCGTTCGACAGCACGTCGGTGCTGAAGTCCTGCTCGTACCCGGCCGCGAGGTACGCACCGACGATCTGCGACTGCCAGTTCGCGAGGAACAGGCCGCGCAGGCTCGTCGTTTCGGTGCCGGTGAAGCGGCTCTCGCTGGCGGTCGGCAGGCGGAGCTCGACCTGGAAGCCGAGGCCGAAGTCCGGCGTGTCGAGCGGAATCCCGTACTTGGTGTCGATCACCATGTTGCCGGTGTTGAAGTTGGTGCCGTCGTTGAAGCCGCCCGGCGTGCCGATCTCGTTCAGCGGCGCGTCGATCAGCGTGTTGCCGACGTCCGGCGAGCTGACGCCCCGGTTCACGAAGCGGCCGATCTCCTGCTGCCCTTGCAGCTGCTGCACGAGGTAGCGGCTGCCCACGTTCGTGACGATCAGCGGCAGCGTGAGGCCGACGTCCATGTTGTCGAGGACCGTGTAGCGACCGGCGAGGCGCGCCACGTAGACGTCGGTCGTGACCCGCGACGCGACGCCGAGATCGTACTTCGGGCTGTTCGGGTCGAAGCGATCCGACGGTACGTTGACGACGATCGACGCCGAGTCCTCGCCGTCGAACTCGTCGAGGCCGAAGTAGGCGAACGACAGCACGCCGGTGATGCTGCCCTGGCGCGCGAAGCGCGCCGCCGGGACCATGCCGCTGCCGAGCGAGCCTTTCGCCGCGACGAACGTGTCGAGCTGCGGATCGTACTGGTAGCTCAGGCCGACGTTGGTCACCGGCGGCAGCTGCGACACCGTCTGCAGGATGCTGCGCGCGACCGCGACGTCGATGTTCGTCGGTGCGAACTGGCTGATCGGCACAGGTTGCGCTCCCGCGCGTGCCGCCACCCCGATCGCGACGATGGCCGCGAAGGTCGAGACCGTGACCCCGCGCGCCGCCTGCCGACTCCGTGCACTTCTTCCCATGTGAAGCCCCCTCTCCGCCAGTCGCCCGCTCGAGGCCGGGCACGGAGCCGCAAGTTATCAAACAGGATCCCCTGACGAAGTAAAGAGCGTCGGTCGTTGCGCGGGGCCGCGAACGCGCTAGGAAGCGGATCGTGAGCCTCGCGCTGTACGCGGCCCTGGTGCTCGTCGCGAACGTTCTCGTGATCCTCTGGGGAGCCTACGTCCGGGCAACCGGCTCGGGTGCGGGGTGTGGCGACCACTGGCCCCTGTGCAACGGCGAGGTCGTGCCGCGGGCACCCGAGGTCGCGACGCTGATCGAGTTCACGCACCGCGCGACCAGCGGGATCGCGCTGCTGCTGGTGATGGGCCTCGTGGTCTGGACGTGGCGCACGCGGCCGGCCGGGGATCGCCTGCGTTTCTGGGCCGGGGCGAGCGGCCTCCTGATCCTCAGCGAGGCCCTGCTCGGTGCGGGTCTGGTGCTCTTCGGGCTGGTCGCGCACGACGCGTCGAGCGCGCGCGCGTTCGCGATGATGGCGCACCTGCTGAACACCTTCGCGCTGCTCGCGGCGTTGACTCTCGCGGCGCGCTGGGCGCGCGAGCCGGCGGCACCGCGCGGCGCCGGACGCGGGCCCGCGCCGCCGCTGGTCGTCGTCGCGATGGCCGGCCTCGTCCTGATCGCGACCACCGGGGGGGTCGCGGCCCTAGGCAACACGCTCTTCCCGGCCAGCTCGCTCGCCGAGGGGCTGCAGCAGGACTTCTCGCCGACGTCGCACTTCCTGCTCCGGCTGCGCCTTCTGCACCCGGTCCTCGGCGTCGCGCTCGGAGTGCTGACCGCCGTCGTCGCTGCGGTGACGGCGTTCCGGCACGGTGCGCAGCGCGTGCTGCTGGTCGCCGGGGTCGTGCTGTCGCTGGTCATCGTGCAGGTCTTCTGCGGCTTCGCGAACCTGCTGCTGCTCGCGCCGGTCTGGTTGCAGCTGGTGCACCTGCTGCTGGCCGACGCGCTGTGGATCGCGGTCGTGCTGCTCGCGTCCGTCGCGCGCGATCCGGCCGCGGTCGCGGCACCGGTGCGTGGCGCCGCGGTGCTGGAGCTGGTTCCGCGCAAGGGTTGAGCCGCCCGGGCCCGCGCGGCCGGACCTGCCGAGCGGCTCATGCGCAGCGCGGCGCTCGGCGCAGCTCGACGAGCCAGACGGCGTTCGCGTGCAGAACGTGCGGGCCCCGGGGTGATGCGCCCCGCGCGGGCGCGTGCGTAGCCGAGGTCCTGCCAGCGCAGCGCCGGAGTGGAGCGTCCGTCCCAGCGGACGCCGGCTTCGCCGCCGACCGCCGGCCGGCGTGCTTGCCAGGCGCGCTCCCGAGACCGTCGAAGGAGACGACGACGTCGCGGCGCAGCGCGGCCGCGAGCGCGGAGGCGTCGGGGGCGATCTCGTTCTGATGATGCACCACGAGGACGCGGACCGTGTCGTGTCCGCGGGTCGCCAGCGCGCCGCGCGAGCGGACCGTGCGCCGCGTGGCGCCGCTCGCGCCCGCGGGCGCGAAGCGCGGCGTTCCCGAAGCTTGCCAGGTCCACCCACCGTCGACCGCGACGCGCACCCGGGCGCGGGCCCGTGCGCCCCGCTCGACTGCGATCGTCCCGTCGTTCGCCGGGACCTCGTCGAGCTGGCCCGCGAGCAGACCGAGCAGCCCGTAGACGCGCGCCTTGGGCGAGGGCACGAAGTCGTGCAGGCTGTCGAACGGGTGCGCGAGCCAGTCGGCGCTCGAAACGACGTTGCCGGCGGCGACGAAGGCGCGTAGCGCTGCGGCGTGCCAGCTGGCGGCGAACAGCGTGCTGTCGAGCGGCTGCGCGTGCCGCGCCTCGTAGGCACGGCGCGCGCTCGCGTGGATCTCGAGCTCGTCGATCTTGACGGGCTTCGGTGCGAGGCCGGCGGCGCGCTGCGCCGCCTCGAGTCGGGCGAGGCGCACCGGGACGAACTCGTAGAGGCTCGTGTCCGGGGTCTCGTAGAGGCTGGTCGAGGTCGACGTGACGTGCTGCCAGCCGAAGTCGGGTGACGCGGCGAGCTCGTCCGCGAGGGCACGCAGGTACGCGGGCAGGTTGTCCTCGCCGGGAAACGTCAGGCTGGTGACGTAGTTGCCGGCGTGGATCGCGATGCCAGGGGCGGCGCTGCGGATCGCGCGTGCGGTCGCGACGAACGTCCGCGCGTACTCCCGCGGTGTGCCGGAGTAGCCGACGTGCCGGATCACGCGACGCGAGCCGACGAGTGTCAGGCAGTTGGGCTCGTTGACGATCGAGGCGCGCCAGCCCGCGGTACCGAGGTCGGGGAGCGCGCCGAACGCACCCGAGACGAACCCGCTCCAGCCGTCGAGGTCGGTCACCGGTGCGCCGTTCCAGTGGTAGGCGAAGAAGTCCGTGGCGCCGCCGGTGAACGACACGGGCGTCGCCGAGACGTTCAGGTGTGGCTTGACGCCGCTGCGCAGCAGGCGCTGGACGGCGGTTCGCAGCGGCGCATGGTCGACGGTGCGGCTCGGGCCCGCGCCGTGCACGAACTCGTTGCGCGCGGCCGGGCCCGGGACGCCGTCGTGCCCGCACTCCCCGGGTACGACCTCGGGGTGCTCGGGCGATGCCGCGTGGTGGTCGCACCACGGCGCGATCGGCGCCGCGTGGTTTCCGCCGAGCGCGGCGTTGACGCGCGCCCAGCCTAACCACGGTGCCTGCCGCGCGATCCAGCGCTCGCCGCGCACCTCGGCGGGGTCGGGCTCGTGTACGCCGAAGCGCAGGTAGAGCTTCCAGAGATTGGTTTCATCCCAGATCGGGTCGAGGCGACCCCTGCGCTCGCGTGCGTGGACCTGCAGCGTGATCGCGTCGGTCGGCTCGAGCTTCGGGCGCGCGACGACCAGGGCCGCGAATGCACCCGCAACCAGCAGAGCGGCAGCGAGGCGGGCAAGCGATGCCAGGCCGTCGGGCGCGCTCACGGGCCCCCAGCAAGCACACGCCCGGGCGGCCCGAAAGCGTTGCCTGCGCGGGGTGCCGCGGCTACCGTCGTCGCGTGGACTGCCCGGACGCTGCCGACCTGGCCCCAGGCGACGCGTGGGCCGCGACGCTCGACTCGTCCGACCTCGAGGTCCACCGCGTGGAGTCGGCCGACGAGCCGCGCTTCGCTGCGGCGTACGAGCTGCTGTGGCGCGAGTTCGGCGCGCGAAACGAGATGGAGCAGTGCGGTGTCCTCGCGGAGCGCCTCGCCTGGCGGCCGTCGCGCCCGGTGGGCGGCTGCGCGCTGCGCTACGAGATGCTGGTGATCGAGCGCGCGGGCGAGATCGTTGCGGTGCGCGACCACAGCGCGATCGTGCCGCTCGACGACGCGGACGCGCCGGTCGTCGTGCACCTGTCGCACGCCTTCGTGCTGCCGGCGGCGCGCCGCGCCGGGCT
>VGTK01000253.1 GCA_016874715.1 Deltaproteobacteria bacterium
CGCCGCGCACTGTCACCGCGGCCTGTGACTGCGCGCCGCCACCGCGCCCCGGCGCCGCGCCCCGTCACCGCGCCCTTGCGGACGGATGGTCCTCTTCTGCAAGCTCGATTCCGGCCAGCACGCGCGCGCAGCGGCGGGGCCGCGCACGAGCCATGCCCCTGCACACCACCACCGGCCGCTGGCACCTCGGCGCCGCGCTCGCCTGCACGACCACGCTCGTCTGGGGCGTCCTGCCGCTCGCGCTCAAGATCGTCCTCGAAGTGCTCGACGCGACGACCATCATCTGGTTCCGCATGGGCGTCTCGGCGCTGCTGGTCGGCGGCCTGCTCGCGTGGCGACGCCGCCTGCCGCGACTGCGCGCGCTCGAAGGCCGCGGCTGGGCCCTGCTTGCCGTCGCGGTCGGCGGCATCGCCGCGAACTTCTGGGCGTTCATGGTCGGACTGGACCTCACCAGCCCCGGCAACGCGCAGGTGCTGTCGCAGCTCGGCCCCGTGCTGCTCGCGCTCGGCGGACTCGTCGTGTTCGGCGAGCGCTACCGGCGGCTCCAGTGGATCGGCCTCGGCGTGCTCGCGACCGGGCTCGTCGTGTTCTTCTCGAACCAGCTCGGGCTCCTGGTGACGCAGCTCGACCGCTACCTCCTCGGCTCGGCGATGATCGTCCTCGCCGCCGCGACCTGGGCCGCGTACGGCCTCACGCAGAAGCAGCTCCTGCGCTCGCTGTCGGCCGAAGGCATCATGCTGTGCATCTACGTCGGCTCGTTCCTCGCCTTCTCGCCGCTCGCGGCGCCGTCGCGCGTGCCGGAGATCCCGCGCCTCGAGATGGCCGTGCTGCTGTTCTGCGCGGTGAACACGATCGTCGGCTACGGCGCGTTCTCGAACGCCCTGCACCACTGGGAGGCGTCGCGCGTGTCGGCGGTGCTGTCCCTGACACCGCTTGCGACGCTCGGCTTCGCGGAGCTCGGCGAGCGCATCGCCCCGTCGGTCGTGCACAGCGAGCCGGTATCGGCGTGGACGATCGGCGGCGCCGTCATCGTGGTCGCGGGCTCGATGCTGGTCGCGCTCGGCGGCCGCCGTGGCGCGTGAGGGCGACGTCGTGACCTGTTGACGCATCCGGTCCCGCGCGCTTGAGTCGCCCCTTGCGCAGCGAGCGACGCTCGCGCAGCCAAAGCCCGGTCGCGACCCGGGCCAGGGGGACAGCATGGTGCAGATCGCTCGGAAGCTGATCGTCGTCGGAACCTGCGTGCTCGCACTGCTCGCGCTGCCGGCGCGCAGCCACGCGCTCTTCCACATCGCGGTCATCGACGAGATGCTGGCGAGCATCGACGGCGATCCCGAGCAGCAGTTCCTCGAGGTGCGCATGCTGTTCGCGGCGCAGAACCTGACCAGGAACGCGGTCATCGCGGCGTTCGACGCCGACGGCAACTACATCGCGGACATCCTCGTCATTCCCGACAACGTCCCGACCGGTGCGAACGGTGCGCGCTGGATCGCCGCCACGAGCGCATTCCAGAGCGCGCGCGGCTTCACCGCCGACTTCACCATGCCGGCCCGGATCCCGCTCGGCGGCGGCATGGTGTGCTTCGGCGCACCGGGCATCGCGGCGCCGGACCCGTCGACGTGGGATCACACCAGACCCGAGAACTACGTCGACTGCCTCGCCTACGGCACGTACGACGGACCGCGAAACGAGAAGACCGGCACGCCCACCACGCTGGTCGCCGAGGGCCACAGCCTCGTCCGGCAGTCCGAGACCGAGGACAACGCGCGCGACTTCACGTGCGCGGCGGTCGCGACCCCCACCAACAATGCCGGCGCGACGATCGACGTGGACGCGTCGACCCGCTGCGCGGTCGTTCGCGCGTCCGGGGTGCAGGTGACGCCCGACGAGCAGGGCGTGCTCGTCAACAAGGACGTCGGCACGCAGCGCTGGACGATCACGCGCAACCTCGACGACCTCACCGTGACGGGCAACGTGTTCTCCACCGAGGGCGCGCCGCTGTTCGTGTTCTGCGAGCAGCAGGACGCGCAGGGCGAGAGCCTCGTGCTGGCCTGCTCGGGCGCCGATGCGTGCTCGGACAGCGAATGTCCCGCGTTCTCGTTCATCGCGAACGTGACCCTGCCGCGGTTCTTCTTCCTGCCGCCGGCCAGTGCCGCGGCGGTCGCGTCTGCGGTCGAGGCCGCCGTCGCCACCGCCCGCGACGGAGCGGGTGGCCACGTACCGTCCGAAGGGGCAGCACCCCGACAGTCGGGCATCCAGGTCACGCCCGACGCGAAGCGCGTGCTGGTCAGCAAGGACGTCGCGAGCCAGCGCTGGAGCATCGCCCGCGACGAGGCGAGCGGTACCGTCACCGGCAACGTGTTCGCCACCGATGGCGGCGCGCCGCTGTTCCTCTCCTGCGAGCAGACCGGTGCGACGCCCGCGGAGGTCGAGCTGCGCTGCTCGAGCGCCGACGCGTGCTCCGAGACCGCGTGCCCGCCGTTCGCCTTCATCGCCGACGTGACGCTGCCGAGGTCGTTCTTCGCGCTGCCGCAGGGGGAAGACCCGAACCGCGTGCCCACCTCGGGCGTGGATCTGTTCGCGTGGCTGCAGGCGGGACGGTACCGCGGCTTCGCCGCCGAGTCGGGCGTGCACGCCTCGGCCGGGCCGCACGGCGGCGGCGTCCGGACCTTCCTGAACGACGTCCTCGCGGAATCGCTCGCTGCCGGCGCGGCCGCGCACCCGACCGGCGCCGCCGCCGTCAAGGAGCTGTACGCGGCGGACCGCACGACCCTCACGGGCTGGGCGGTCGAGGTGAAGGTGCAGGACGAAAGCGCCGGCGGCCAGGGCTGGTACTGGTACGAGGTGTTCAGCACCACGGACGGCTCGCGACCCATCGAGGGGCTCGGCAACCCCGTGTGCACGGGATGCCACGCGCAGGGCCGCGACTACGTGCGCATCCCGTTCCCGCTGCAGTAGCGAGCGGCGAAGGGGCGTCGCGAAGCCGCCGGTGCGCGAACGGCTCGGCCGGTGGTCCTCCCTGCCGGTTCGTGTTTGTCTCGCCACGGAGGACGAAGCCATGAGCGACCCGACTGCCGTTCCGTCCAAGGGCCAGGCCGGCGCCGATCCGTACTCGATCCCGCTCGAGCGCATCGACGTGTCCGACTCGGAGCTGTTCGAGACCGACACGCAGTGGGGCTACTTCGAGCGCCTGCGCAGGGAAGACCCCGTCCACCACTGCGCGCAGAGCGACTTCGGCCCGTTCTGGTCGGTGACGAAGTACGAGGACATCCTCACCGTCGAGAAGCCGCCGGAGATCTTCTCGTCGGCGCACAGCATCGTGCTCGGCGACCCGCCGCCCGACTTCCCGCTCGAGGCGGGCTTCATCACCATGGACGGCGTCAAGCACGACGCGCACCGCAAGGTCGTGCAGCCGGTCGCGGCGCCCCGCAACATCGGGTTTCTCGAGCCGCTGATCCGCGGGCGCATCACCGAGATCCTCGACGAGCTGCCGGCGGGCGAGACCTTCGACTGGGTCGACCGGGTGTCGATCGAGGTCACGACCGGCATGCTGGCGACGCTGTTCGACTTCCCGTGGGACGAGCGCCGCAAGCTCACCTTCTGGTCGGACATGGCGACCGCGAGCCCGGAGGGCGTCGGTGCCGTGGGCGTGACGCAGGAGGAGCGCCGCGTCGCGCTGATGGAGTGCCTCGACCGCTTCGACGCGCTGTGGAAGGAGCGCCAGCACGCGCGCACCGACGGGCGGATCGACTTCGTGACGGCGCTCGCCACCTCCGAGGCGACGCGTCACGTGGAGCCGCTCGAGTACCTCGGCACCCTCGTGCTGCTGATCGTCGGCGGCAACGACACCACGCGCAACTCGATCTCGGGCGGTGTGGTCGCGCTCAACGAGAACCCCGGGCAGTACGACAAGCTGCGCGCGCACCCCGAGCTGATCACCAACATGTCGAGCGAGATCATCCGCTGGCAGACGCCGCTCGCCTACATGCGCCGCACCGCGACGCAGGACACCGCCCTCGCGGGCAAGCGCATCCGCAAGGGCGACAAGATCGCGATGTGGTACGTGTCGGCGAACCGCGACGAGGAGGTCTTCGAGCGTCCGAACGACTTCCTCATCGACCGCGAGAACGCGCGCGAGCACCTCGCCTTCGGGCGCGGCGTCCACTTCTGCATGGGCAGCCGCATCGCCGAGATGCAGCTGCGCGTGCTGTGGGAGGAGGTGCTGCGGCGCTTCCGCCACGTCGAGGTGGTCGGGCCGCCGGAGCGCATCCGCTCGAACTTCGCGAAGGGGTACGCGAAGCTGCCGGTGCGGGTGCACGCGCACGGAGAGCACGGGCGCGCGTGAAGCCGATCGGCGTCGTCGCTCGCGGACAGCGGGTACCCACGCTGCGGCGCAGCCGCGGTGGCGACCGACCTCGATCACCAGCGACGCTGCCGTGACCAACGGCGCGGCACGCTGGGAGAGTACTCGTTCCCGGCGCGCCGCACTCGTAACGCCGCTTTCCCAGCCAGCGGAGGAAGCCATGTCCGTCATCACCGAGCGCCGCGGGCGCATCCAGATCATCACCCTGAGCCGCGAGGCGAAGCGCAACGCGCTCGACGTCTCGATCACCGCGGGTCTCGACGCCGCGCTCAACGAGCTCGAGGACGACCCCGAGCTGTGGTGCGGCATCCTCACCGGCGGCACGAAGTTCTTCTCCGCCGGCGCCGACCTTGCGGCCGGACCGGGCGAGCCGACGCCGCGCGGCGGGATCGTCGGCATCATCAATCGCACGCGCACCAAGCCGCTGATCGCCGCGGTCGAGGGCTTCGCGCTCGGCGGCGGCATGGAGCTGGTGCTGTGTTGCGACGTCGTCGTCGCCTCGACGGCGGCGCGCTTCGGGCTACCCGAGCCGAAGCGCGGCCTCATGCCCGACTTCGGCGGCGCGTTCCGCGTCGCGCGCATGCTGCCGCCGAACGTCGCGCGCGAGCTGCTGCTGACCGGTGACGACCTGGGCGCGGAGCGTGCCGAGCGGCTCGGCTTCGTCAACCTGCTGACGGAGCCCGGCGGCGCCCTCGCGGGCGCGCTCGCGATGGCCGAGCGCATCTGCGCCAACGCGCCGCTCGCGGTGCGCGAGGCGCTCGCCCTGGTCAATCACGAGGTCGCGGGGGACGAGGAGCCGATCTGGCAGCGCTCGCACGCGGCGCACGCGCGGCTGATCGCGTCGGAGGACGTACGCGAGGGGATCACGGCGTTCTTCGAGCGGCGGACGCCGCGGTGGCGCGGGCGCTGAGCGTGCGTCCGCCGGGTCGCGCGACGTCAGGTCACGTCCCGGCGCGGCGCCGCTGCGTGCCGCGGGTCCGCAGGCCCTCTCCGACGTCCTCGTAGATCGAGCGCCGGTGGCCAACCGCAACGACGCGCAGCACCCGAGCCTCGCGCTGGTAGACGATCCGGTAGCGCCGGACGCGGTATCGCCAGTATCCGCGCAGCTCGCGCCGCAGCGGCTCACCCGCGTCTGGTTGGCTCACCAGCAGGCGAAGCGCCTCCTTCACGCTGCGCTTGATCTCCGGCGGCAGCGTGCGAATCACTTCGGCGACGTGCGGCGGCACGTCGATGCGAAGCGATCCACTCACCTGCGGCGCTTTCTGGCGGCGGGACGGATCGGCTCGGCAAAGACGTCCTCGAACGTGAGACCGCGCTTTCCCGCGGCGTAGAAGCGTCGACTCTGGACGATCTGTGCCATGAGATCCGGGTCGCTCAGGACGTCGAGCGTGGCCTTGAGCCGCTCGTACTCGGCGAAGTTGACCAGGACGGCCGCGGGCTTCCCCTTGCGGGTGACGATCACTTCCTCCTCGCGCTCCTCGACGCCGCTGACGAGCTCGGGGAGGTGCGTCTTCACCTCGGAGATGGGAAGGGTCTTGGCCATGGCTCGACTCCGATCGACCAGAAAAGTGGTCGACAGAAGCTAGCCCTTGCCCGGCCTTCCGGCAATCGGCCCTTGCCTGGAGGGCGTCGTCGCTGCGCGGGTCCGATCGCGTCCGATGGCTGGCGCACTCGCGGTGCGCTCGCGGCTGTGGGGACTCGTCGCCCGGCGGTGCCGTCGCCGCCCGTTCGGCTGCTGCGTGCCTGGGCGCTCAGCGCCGCGCGCGCACCGCGCCGCCCATCTCCTCGAGCACGCGGTAGACATTCTCGAGCCGCTCCAGGTTCGCCGCCCGGCGGTCGAGCTCGCGCAGCCCGGCGCGCTCGACGAACGCGGCGAGCTCCACCTGCCCCGTCGCCTCGGCGGCGCGGGCGGCGCCGAAGCCGAGCTCGATGCACTCGGCCGCCGGGTCCGGGCCGATCTGGAGGACGGGCAGCGCCGGCGCGGGACGCGGGTCGCGGCGGCGGATGCGGTCCACGTCGAAGGTGTCGAGCAGGAAGTCGCGTTCGCGTCGCGCACCGTGAGGGGCTCGAGCCCGAACAGCCACTCGATGAACGCCGGCACCGAGGCGTGCTCGTGCAGCATCGACGAGACGTAGCCGGTGCGCGTCCAGGGCGAGGTCACGAAGGCGGGGACGCGGATGCCGAGCTGGTCGAAGCCCTGCGCCGCACGCTCGTCCTCGACCGTGGGCGGCGGCACGTGATCGAAGAAGCCGCCGTGCTCGTCGTAGGTGACCACGATGAGCGAGCGCGCCCACTGCGGTCCCTCGGCCACCGCGCGGATCACGCTCGACAGGAAGGCCTGGCCGCGCGCGAAGTCGGCCGGCGGGTGGTCGTCGTTCTGGCCGGCGCCGAAGTCGGTCGGCTCGACCGAGCAGACCGCGGGTAGACGCCCGCTGCGTGCGTCGTCGAAGAACTGCTCGACGCCCCCGAGGCGTTCACCTGCGGCTGCAGCCGTCCCCAGAGCAGCAGGAACGACAGGTCGCTCCAGTACGCGCCCCACGTTATGCCGGCGGCGTTCAGGCGGTCGTAGATCGTCGGCCAGGTGAAGCCGTTCACCAGGTCGTCGGGGAACGCGTTGTTGATGCGGCCGTTCGACTGCGCGGAGTGCAGGAAAAAGCGGTTCGGCCACGTCGGGCCGAGGACCGAGCAGAACCAGCGGTCGCAGATCGCGAACTGGTCGGCGAGCGCGTAGGCGATCGGGAGCTGCGCTCGCGTGTGGTAGCCCATCGCGGCGTCGCCGCGCTTGGGCGCGAAACCCTCCTCCTCCACGGAGTCGGTGTACTCGCGCACGAAGCCGTCGTTCGCGCCCGCGTGGAACTGCGCGCGCCCGGCGCGCCACGAGTGCGGCGGATCGGCGACGCAGCGCAGGTCGAGCGCGAAGGGTGCCACCAGCGAGCCGTCGCGGCGCGGGTTCGCGAAGCCCGGCGCGAGCCCGTCGACGGCGCGCCCTTCGACGAGCGAGAGCGCGCCCAGGTAGTGGTCGAACGAGCGGTTCTCCATCATCACCACCACGGTGTCGATGTCGAGATCCTCCGGGATGAGGCTCGCGGTGGCACCGCCGGCGCGGTCGCCGCAGCCGGGCAGCCAGGGCGAGAGCGCGGCCGCGCCGGCGA
>VGTK01000254.1 GCA_016874715.1 Deltaproteobacteria bacterium
CCGACGCGCCGGTCGCACTCGTCGACGCGCGTCCGCGGGCGCAGTGCGACGGCAGCGAGGCGGGCGACGGCGTGCCGCGCCCGGGGCACGTTGCGGGGGCGGTCAGCGCGTTCTGGAAGGAGGACCTGCAGAGCGGCGGCGTGCCGCGCCTCCGTCCCGCGGACGAGCTGCGCGCGCTACGCGGCGCTCGGCGTCGCGCCGGACGACGTGGTGGTCGCGTACTGCCGGACCGGCGTGCAGGCGTCGTACACCTATCGACGACAGCAGGAGCTCACTGCGCCTGCGATGGCGCTTCGCGACCCGTCTTGGTAGCTCCCCGGCGTGTCCGCCGGATCGAGGTGCCGTCCGTGAACGCCGCATTCCTCTTGAAGCTCTCGCTCTCCGGCACCTTCGTGGCGTCGGTGCTCTACGTGCACTTCCGCGGGCGCGAGCGCCTGAGCTTCCAGCGGCAGCTGACCGACCACTCGACGTTCCTCGCGCCGCTCAACGTCCTCCTTTACTTCTTCTCGAACGTGCCGGCGCGCCCGATCCTCGACGTGAAGGACTTTCCGGAGCTCGCGCCACTGCGCGAGAACTGGACGACGATCCGCGACGAGGCGCGCCGGCTCTACGAGGCCGGCCACGTGCGCGCGTCGGAGCGCTACGACGATCTCGGCTTCAACAGCTTCTTCCGCAAGGGCTGGAAGCGCTTCTACCTCAAGTGGTACGGCGCGCCGCTGCCCTCGGCGCGCGACCTGTGTCCGAAGACCGTCGAGCTGGTGGAGTCGATCCCGTCGATCCACGGCGCCATGTTCACGCTCATCGAGCCGAAGGGAAAGGTCGGCGGCCACCGCGATCCGTTCGCCGGATCGGTGCGCTACCACCTCGGTCTCATCACGCCGAACCACGACGACTGCTGCATCTGGATCGACGGCGAGCGCTATTCGTGGCGCGACGGCGAGGACCTGCTGTTCGACGAGACCTACCTGCACCGCTTCCAGAACATGACGGACCAGCCGCGGATCATCTTCTTCGCGGACGTCGAGCGCCCGATCGGCAATCCCGTCGTGCGCGGCTTGAACCGCTGGTTGATTCGCCACGCGGTCGGCCTGACCGCGACGAAGAACGTCGAGGGGGAGAAGATCGGGTTCGCGAACAAGGTCTTCGGCGTCGTCTACCGGATCCGGCTGCCGCTGAAGCGCCTGAAGCAGGCGAACCGCACCGCCTACTACGCACTCAAGTACGGTGCGCTCGCCGCCGCGCTCTACGCGCTGCTGTTCGCGGGCTCCGGCGTCCTGCGCTAGCACCGGCAGGTGGAACGCCGTGCCGGTGCCATCTGCTCGTGGCCGGCGAAGCCGGTGACGACGTCGGTCGCTCGCAGGTCGCGCGTCACGCGGCGCGCCGCGCGACCACGACCGGCATGCCCTCCGACGGTGCGAGCGTGACCGAGCGCCGCACCACGCGCACCTCGTAGCCGGGCTGCAGCTCGAGCTCGACCCGGCGCACGATCTCGGCGAGCACGAGCTTCATCTCGTAGAGCGCGAACGCAGCACCGACGCAGCGCCGCACGCCGCCGCCGAACGGCAGGAACTCGTACGGCGTCGGCTTTGCATCGAGGAAACGCTGCGGCGCGAAGCGGTCGGGGTCGGGCCAGCGCTTGGGGCGGCGGTGCGCGAGCACGATCGACGGTGCCGCGATGACTCCGGCCGGCAGCGCGTGGCCGCCGATGGTGAGCGGGCGCGTGAGCCGCCGTCCGACCATCGGCAGGATCGGCGTCAGGCGCAGCGTCTCCTTCGCCACCGCGTCGAGCCAGTCGAGGCGCGACAGCGCGAGGGGGTCGTCGACGCCGCGCACCTCGTCGGCGAGGCGCGCGCGGGCGTCGGGGTGGACGAGCAGGTGGTGCACCGCCCACGCCAGCGCCGTCGCGGTGGTCTCGTGGCCCGCGACCAGCAGCGTGACCAGCTCGTCGCGCAGCGCCTGGTCGGAAAGCGGGGCGCCGTCCTCGTCGCGCGCCGCGAGCAGCAGCGACAGGACGTCGGTGCGGGCGTCCTCCGGCAGCGCGCGCCGGCGCGCGATCTCCGCGAGCAGCAGCTGATCGACGCGCCTGCGCGTCTCGAGCGGACGGGCGGCGGCGCCGCGCGGCGGAGCGCTGCCGCCGGACTGAATCGCCGCGAGCAGCAGCTGCGGGTTCGACGACACCGCGAGCAGGTCGATCAGCTCGCGACGCAGCGCGGTCATGCGCGGACCTTCGTCGAGCCCGAACACGGTGCGCAGGATCACGTCGAGCGTGATGCCCTGCATCTCGGGCTGGATCGCGAAGCCGCGTCCGACCGGCCAGGCGTCGATCGCGCGGCGCGCGATGTCCTGCATGACGGCGCCGTACGCGACCATGCGCTCGCCGTGGAACGGCGGCTGCACGAGGCGCCGCTCGCGGAGGTGCTCGCCGCCGTCGAGCAGCAGCAGCGAGTGGCGGCCGAGCAGCGGCTCGAGGACCGCGTTCGACTCGCCGGCGTGCAGGTCGTCGGGGTCGCCGGTGAAGATGTCGCGGATCGCGTCGGGGTGGCTGAACAGGACCAGCGGTGGCCGGCCCGGCAGGCGCACCGTGAACGCGTCGCCGAAGCGCCGCGCGCACTCCTCGAGGAACGGGCCCGGCCACTGCACGTAGCGCATCGCCTGCAGCAGCGGCGGCAGCTCGGGGCCCGGCGGCAGGCCCGGCCACTCTGGCTCGGGCGGTACGTCGGCTTCGCGCGCGACCACCTCGAGCAGCGCCTGCTGCACGATCATCCGGCCGGGCGCGAGCTGGTGCGACAGCCCGTTCAGAAGGATCATCACGCGGCCGATCAGCGCGAAGTCGGGCGGGATCGCGACCAGCGGCGAGTCCGCGAGCAGCGACACGACGCTCTGCTCGCCGTCGCGGTCGCCGAGCATCGCGAGCACGAGGCCGGGCAGCGCCGACGCCTGGTCGTCGCGCACGCTGAAGCCGGCCTGGCGCGCGGCGGCGAGCGCACCCGGCGCGTCGCCTGCGAGCGCGCGCACCAGCAGCGTCGCGATCGCGCGTCCGAAGCCCGGCGGCAGGGCCTTCGCCAGCCCGAAGTCGAGCAGCCCGATCGTGCCGTCGCGCAGCACCAGCAGGTTGCCCGGGTGCGGGTCGCCCTGGAAGAAGCCGTCGACGAACACCATGCGCCCGTAGAGGCGTCCCACCGCGCGGCCGACGTCGGCGAGGTCGAAGCCGCCGGCGCGGAGTGCCGCCAGGTCGAGGATGCGCGTCCCGTCGAGGTACTCGAGCACCAGCAGCCGCGGTGTCGACAGCTCGCGCAGGACGGCCGGCACGCGCACCGTCGGGTCGCCCTCGAGCAGCGTGCGCGCGCGCTCGGTGGAGTCGGCCTCGCGAGCGAAGTCGAGCTCGAGGGCGACGAAGCCCGCGATCTCCTCGACCACGGAGCGCAGGTCGACGTCGCGCGCGACGCGGTCGGCGAAGCGGACGAAGAAGCGCAGTGCCGCGAGGTCGATGCGGGCGAGCCGCGCGATCTCGCCGTACTGGACCTTCACCGCGACGACGCGGCCGTCGTGCAGCGTCGCGCGGTGCACCTGCGCGAGCGACGCCGCGCCGAGCGGCGTCTCGTCGAACGACGCGAACACCTCCTCGAGCCTGCGTCCGAGCTGGCCCTCGATCAGCGCGCGGATCTCGGCGTACGGCCGCGGCGGCACGGCGTCGTGGAAGCGCCCGAGGCGCCGGATGAAGGGCGCCGGGAACACGTCGGCACGTGCGCCGACCACCTGGCAGACCTTCACCAGCAGGCCCTTGAGTGCGATCGCCAGGTCGTGCAGTGCGCTCGCCGCGCGGTCGTGGGCCGCGTCCCACTCGGCCTGCGACGCACCCGCCCCGCGCAGCAGGAGCAGGCGGTAGCGGACGATGACCGGCACGGCGACCGTCGCGATGCGCGCCACGCGCAGCTGCGGCAGCATGCGGGTGCCGGTGAAGCCGGCGGCGACGGCGAGGGTGGCGAAGAGGGAGAGCAGCATGGAGCGTCCTTTCGTTCGTCGCTATCGGGTACCCGCGGGGCCGCGTCCGGGTTCAGCGGAAAATCGCGAAGATCGTCTGAACCCCGACCCGGCTCTCTCGTACCACGTCGGCGCCGCCCTCGCCGGGACGATCCTGGTGCTGCCCTATGCCGGGCGGGCGCTGCTGGCCCTGCTGTGGCCGGGCGGTCTGGTGCCCGACGCGCCGTTCTTCCTGCTGCCGATCGCGTTCGGAGCGTGGAACGTCGTCTGGGTGCGGCGCTGCGCTCCGCTCGGCGCAGTGGCATGGGGCGCGCTGCTCGGAGTGGTCGTTGCCGTCGGCGGCAACGTGCTCATGGCGTTGCGCGGCATGTGGGCCCCGTCGCTGCTGCTGCTCTTCGGCTGGATCCCGACGGTCTACGCGATCGCCCGGACCTTCCTCGTCGCGCCGCTGAACGAGGCGCTCGACGTCGACGGCTGACGTCGGCACCGGCTTCGCTCTGCGCGGCCGTGTCGAGGCGCCGCGGTGGACTTGGCGCCGCCGTCATGGGAGACGTCCGGGATCCGGAGGCGCGATGAGCACGAGCAACGATCGCCACCGCATCACCGACCTCGCCGGGCTGCGCGCGGTCATCGGCGAGTCGAACCCGGCGATGGAGATGAAGGTCGAGGCGACGATCGGCGACGAGGCGCGCGACTTCATCGCACGCTCGCCGTTCATCGTGCTCGCGACGACCGACGCCGCGGGCAACCTCGACACCTCGCCGAAGGGCGACGAGCCGGGCTTCGTGCTGGTCGAGGACGAGCGCACGATCGTCATCCCCGACCGCACGGGCAACAAGCTCGTGTACGGCCACCGCAACGTCCTCGAGAACGAGCACGTCAGCGTCCTGTTCGTCGTTCCCGGCACGAACGAGACCGTGCGGGTGAACGGCCGCGCCGAGCTGACGCACGATCCCGCGCTGATGCAGCGACTCGCGGCGCGCGGCAAGCCGGCCCTGCTCGCGATCCGCGTGCACGTCGATCAGTGCTTCTTCCACTGTGGCAAGGCGTTCCTGCGTGCGAGACTCTGGCAGCCCGACTCGTGGACGCATCGCGTGCGGGTGTCGTTCGGCCAGATGTTCGCGCGCCGCACCGGCGGCGACGACAAGCTCGCCGAGGTGATCGATTCGGCGGTCGAGACCGACTACCGCGACGGGCTCTGACGGCACCGCAGGAGCGCTCGAGCGGGGTGTCGAGCGAACCGGGAGTCAATCGACGTGACGGGGGGCCGGGGCGCGCTCGTGGTCCGTCGTGTCCACGACGCGCACCGGCATCGCGCTCAGCCGGTCGTACAGCCGCGCATCGCCGCGGATGGGCCACCAGTCGTTGAGGAAGATCTCCAGCGGCCGCCACAGCGCCACCCAGCCGCCGATGAGCAGCTGTGGGCGATGATCTCACCGTACGCGTAGCGGCCGACGAGGACCGAGAGGAGATCGCCGAGCACCATCGCGATCGCGAGCACGGCCAGGCCGATCGCCAGGCTGACGCGGCCGATGTGCAGCAGGTGGCGCATGGCGCGCCGCTCGGCGACGGCCCGCTGCTGAAAGTACTCGCGCACGGCGTGCTGCAGCAGATCCGCGTCGCCGCTGGCCGCCTGGTCCAGGTGGACGACCAGCTCCAGCGGACGGCGTGGCGGCATCTCGCGCGCCCAGCCGACGATGTAGTGCTCCACCTTCGGGTCGAGGTCGCGCTCGCGGAACGGTGCGGGGTCGAGCGAGTCGAGCTCGTGCTGCACGGTCGTCACGTGCACCGCGATCGACTCGTGCTGCACGGTCGTCACGTGCACCGCGATCGACTCGTGCTGCACGGTCGTCACGTGCACCGCGATCGACTCGTGCTGCACGGTCGTCACGTGCACCGCGATCGACTCGTGCTGCGTGTCGCCCCGGCTCACCGGGACCTCGCTGGCACGCCGGCCTGGCTCACGGGGACCTCGCTAGCACGCCGCCCCGAGCGGTGACGAGCGCGTGCGGGGGCCGGTCCCGACCGTGCCCGTCTCGCGCACGGTTGCGGCGCCGCGCGTCACCCCGGTACAGTCGCCGCCGTCATGGACCTGACGTTCTCGACCGCCGCGGAGGAGATGCGCGCCGAGCTTCGCAGCTGGCTCGCGGACAACGTGCCCGCGGCGTTCACGACCGGCGACGCCGTCGAATTCGCGAGCCTCGACGAGGAGTTCTCGTTCCTGCGCGACTGGCAGGCGAAGCTCGCCCGCGACCGCTGGGTCGGCGTGCACTGGCCGGAGGCCTACGGCGGACGCGGCGCGGGGGCCGAGGCGAGCTACATCTTCCAGGAGGAGATGGCGCGCGCGCGGGCGCCGGAGGTGATCAACCGGATCGGCGTCAACCTCGTCGGGCCGTCGCTGATGAAGCACGGCACAGGCGCCCAGAAGGACCGCTACCTCGCGCGCATCCTCACCTGCGAGGACGTCTGGTGTCAGCTGTTCTCCGAGCCGGGCGCGGGATCCGACCTGACGGCGCTGCGCACGGTGGCCGTGCGCGACGGCGACGTCTACCGCGTGACCGGCCAGAAGGTCTGGACGAGCTGGGCACAGTACGCGGACTTCGGCATCCTCATCGCGCGAACGGACCCGGGCTCCGCGAAGGCGCGCGGCATCTCGTACGTGATCGTCGACATGCACGCGCCCGGCGTCGAGGTGCGGCCGCTGCGCCAGATGACCGGCAGCTCGGAGTTCAACGAGGTGTTCCTCGACGACGTGCGCGTGCCGGTCGCGAACCTCGTCGGCGAGGAGGGCCGGGGCTGGGAGATCGCGCAGACCACGCTCGCGCACGAGCGTGGCACGTCGCCGCGCCAGCTCGTCATCCACCGCATGCTGCTCGAGGACCTGGTTCGCGTGGCGCGCGAGCGCGAGCGGGCCGGCGAGAGCGATCTCCGCCAGAGCGTCGCCGCAGCCGCGATCGAGGTCGAGATCGCCAAGCTCAACAACTGGCGCACACTGACGCGCCTCGTGCGCGGCGAGCCGCTCGGTCCGGAAAGCTCGTTCATCAAGCTCTACTGGAGCGAGATGAGCCAGCGCATGCACGACACGGTGATGCGCGCCCTCGGCCCGCGGGCGGCGCTGCGCGGCTCCGACGCCCCGACCCGCGGCCGCCTGGCCGAGTCCTGGCTCTACTACCGCGCGGCTTCGATCTTCGCCGGGACGAGCGAGGTGCAGCGCAACATCATCGCGCAGCGGGTGCTCGGGCTGCCCCGGTGAGGCGGGCGGCGAAGGTGGCGGCCAAGCGCGCCGCGAAGAACCCGGCGCCGGCCGTGTCCGCGAGGGTCGCGCCGCGGGTGCGCGCGGCGAAGCCCGTGCCGA
>VGTK01000255.1 GCA_016874715.1 Deltaproteobacteria bacterium
GACGTCGTGACCCAGACCTTCGTCAACCTGTTCGCGGAGTGACGCGCGGGCAACGGATGCAAACGTGGTCAACGCGCGATCAACTCGAACGTCCGCTGCATCTTCGGGAAGTAGAGCCAGTCGTCCGACCTCAGTTGCTCGTCGTCGTTCTCGAAGATCGCGCCGACTGCCGCCAGCAGCTGATCGGTGAGCTCGAGGTCGAAGGCGTCGAGGACAACCTCGGCCTGCGCGATCGAGCTGCAGCCGACGATCGGCGCTGTCACCCCGGGAGCTGACCGAACCCACGCGATTGCGAGCTGCGCCGGGTGGAGCCCCTCGTCGGCGGCAAGGCATTCGAATCGCTCGATCCTGTAGGCGTGCTTCTCGCACCACGCCTGCAGGCGTCGGTCGACGCTGCCGCGCGAGTCGCCGGGGATCGGCTCGCCGGCGCGGTAGCGCCCGGCAAGGACGCCGGCCAGCAATGGCCGGTACGTCGTGATCGCGATGCCCTCCGCCACGGCTTGCGGGAGAACCTCGACCTCGATGCCGCGGTTGAGCGCGCTGTAGGGCACCTGGTTGCAAACGAGCTTCAACCACCCGTTGCGCTCCGCGACGGCGTTGCAGCGCGCGACCAGCCAGGCCGGGAAGTTGCTGCAGCCCACGAAGCGCGCCTTGCCGGCGCGTACGACCTGGTCGAGCGCCTCGAGCATCGGCTCGACATGCATTCGCCGTCGCGGCCAGTGGATCATGTACAGGTCGACGTAGTCGGTCTGCAGGCGGGCGAGGCTCTCGTCGATGCTCTGACGCACCCAGTCGGCGTCGGTCGTGCGGCTGACCTTCGTGCCAACGAAGAGGCGGCTTCATTGGCCGCGCATGATGCGGCCCAGGATATGCTCGGGCACGCCCTAGCTGTAGGAGTGCGCGGTGTCGACGAAGTCGACACCGCGCTCGATCGACGCGTCGAGGATCCGACCCGCCTCGGCCTCGTCGCAGAGCGGGCCGAACATCATCGTGCCGAGGCACATCTGCGAGACGTGGACGCCAGTCGACCCGAACGCGACGCGCTTCACTCAGTCAAGAGAGTACCGCCGGGCACGGCGCTTGCAGTCGATCCGGGCGAGGAGGCCCGCAATGCCACGAGGGACCAAAGAGGGCAGCAAGCGCGGTCGGCAGTACGAGCGCATCAAAGAGGGCCTGCTCCAGCGCGGGCGCAGCGAAGACCCGGCCGAGGAGATCGCGGCGCGCACGGTCAACAAGGAGCGCGCTCGCGCCGGCGAGGCGAAGGAGGCGAGCCGGAGCACGCTGGACGACATCTCCTCCGCGCGTCGCGGCGGGCTGCGCTCGCATATCGGCCCGCGCGGGCCGATATGCGACCAACTCTTAGCCCTTCAGCTCGATCATGCGGTTGCGGTAGAGGCCCGTGCCCTCGTTCGTCAATGCGTGGGCGTGCGGCGCGACGCGCCAGGTTATGTTACCGGGCTGGCTCTCGTTCGTCTCGCGGCGGCCGTCCTCCCACTCAACGGTCGTCTTCCCACCGGTCAGGTTGATGACGACGTAGTCCAGGTCGTGGAAGTGCATCGGCAGCGTCTCCCCCGGCTGCAGCTCGATCTCCCAGACCCGCACCTGCTCGTTCTCGAGCAGCACGCGCGTGCCCTTCTGCCCGTACGTCCCGCACATTTTGAGGCCTCCTACGCGTTTGTGATCGCGCCCTCGCGACGTCGCAGGTGTCGGGTCTCCCCAATCCTGTACTCCTGCTTCGCGGCACGCTCCTCGTCGAACTCGACTCCCAGGCCCGGCGTGTCCGTGACGATCAGGCGTGGGCCATCTTGCTGGCACTGCACGGGGAAGAACTCCCGGTCGTAGAAGCCGAGCTCCTCGGTCGGTGACGAGCGGATCTCCATCCAGCTGAAGTTCGGTACCGCCGCGGCGAGGTGGACCGTCGCGGCCGAGCAGATCGGCCCGAGCGGGTTGTGGGGCATCAGGTCGACGTAATGCGCCTCGCACCACCCGGCCACCTTCATCGACTCGGTCAGCCCGCCCACATTCGAGACGTCGATGCGCGCGAATTGCGTGATGCCGCGCTCGATGTACGGCAGGAACTGCCATTTCGACGCGAACTCCTCGCCGATCGCAAACGGCACGTCGGTCATGCGCCGCAGCGCCTCGTACGCCTCGGGCGACTCATCGCGGATTGGCTCCTCCAGAAAGTCGATCGTCCCGCGCGGCATGCGCTGGCAGAACGCCGCCGCCTCGGCGACCGAGAGCCGGTGGTGGTAGTCGATCCCGACCATCGGCTCCGAGCCGACCCCCTCGCGCATCTTCGTGAGCCAGTGCGCGGTGGGTGCGATCGACTCGCGCGGCTCGAAGATCCGCCGGCCCTGCGCGTCGCGCTCGTCGGGCGCCCACATCCAGGTGCGGATCGCGTTCCAGCCCTTCGAGACAAAGAGCTTGACGTCGTCGACCATCTGCTGACCCGACGCTTGCGTGTGCGCGAAGAGCGGCACCCAGTCGCGCTGTTTTCCGCCCAGCAGTTGGTAGACCGGGACGCCGAGCGCCTTTCCCTTGACGTCATGCAGCGCGATGTCGATAGCCGACATGGCGGCGGTCAGCACCTGCCCGCCCTCGAAGTAGTTCGAGCGGTACATCTCCTGCCAGAGCGCGCCGATGTTCATCGGGTCCTTGCCGATCAGAAACTCCCGGAAGTGCCGCACGGCTCCCTCGACCGCGAGCTCGCGTGAGGAGAGGCCTGACTCGCCCCAGCCGTGGATGCCCTCGTCGGTCTCGATCTTCAGGATGAACTGGTTGCGGCGACCCACGAACGTCGGGAGGACTTTGACGTCGCGGATCCTCATGGTGCCGGCAGTGTAGCCGTCGGGATCAGCGCCAAAGCCGCTGTGAGGCGGAGCCGGCCCCGTCCGCGAGCGCGCGCAGCTTCGCCCAGACGATCGGCGGTTCACCCGCTGATCGTCTGGCGGACGTGCCGAAGCCGCAGTCGGTCCCAGCGATGACGTTCTCGCGGCCGACGACCCGCGCGAACTGCTCGATGCGGTCGGCGACGACCTCGGGATGCTCGACGAAGTTGGTCGTCGAGTCGATCACACCCGGGATCAGGATCTTGCCGTCGGGCAGCCGCGTGTGCTCCCAGACGCGCCACTGGTGGGCGTGCCGCGGGTTCGCGGCCTCGATGGAGTAGGCGCCGGCATGAACCCGCAGGACGAGGTCGACGATGTCCGCCAGCGGCACGTCGTGCGTGTACGGCCCGGCGTAGTTTCCCCAGCAGACGTGGAAGCGGACCCGCCCCTCGGGTATGCCGTTGAGCGCGTGGTTCAGTGGCTCGACGCGCTCGGCGGTGGCGTGGCGGAAGGCTGCCAGGCTCTCGTGTCGGAACTGGCCGTGCCGTCCCAGGGCCGCGTCGGGCAGGAACGTTTCGGCCGCGGCCGCCTCGGCCGCGGCCTGCAGGAGGTTCCGCGTGTCGGCGCGGACGTCGTCGTCGCCGCGCCAGGCCAGCGGCTCCAGGCAGTAGCGGCGCGTCTAGGAGCTGGCCGGCAGGCCAGCCGCCCACTCCGGGAACTCCTCCCACTCGGCGAACGGGCGCGGGTCGGGGTTCACGCCGCCGATGCCGGTGAGGCGCTGCGCCACGTAGGTGGCGCAGTTCGGCTTGCCCATCTCGCCGTCGCTAACGACGTCCACCCCGGCGTCGACCTGCCGCCGAACCGTGTCGGCGACCGCCGAGGTCACGCGCGCCGCGAAGGCGGCCTCGTCCACCACCTCGCCGGCCTCCCGCCGCCGGATCATCTCGAGCAGGTCCACGGGCCGCGGCAGGCTGCCGGTGTGAGTGGTGAGAATGCGGTCGACGCTGCGCTTCAACGGGCGGCTCACCGCGACGGTACGCTCGCGAACCAGACGCCCCTGCAGCTCTCAATCCCGGACGACATGCGCGGTCGGGTGACCAGCATCGTGAGCCTGGACATGACGCTGTCGCCGCTGGGCGGCTTCGTCGCCGGCGCCGGATCGGATCTGGTCGGTCCGCGCGCCGTGACGGTGGCGCTGTCGGCGGTCGCGGCCGCGATCGCAATCGCGGTCTATCTGCGGTCGGCGACGATCCGCGAGTATCGGCTGAGCCGCGCGATCAAGCGCCACGGTAGCGCATGATTGCGACGTAGGGGGGGAGTCGTGACGGCCGTACCACTGCGCGAGAGACCAGCCTGGCGCGCTCTCGAGCGCCACCACGCCGCGATCAGCGAACGGCACCTACGGGACCTGTTTGCCGAGGACGCGACGCGCGGCGAGCGCCTCGCCGTCGAAGCGCTGGGCATCTATCTGGATTACTCGAAACATCGCATCACCGCCGAGACGATCAGGCTCCTGGTCGAGCTCGCCGATCAGTCCGAGCTTCGCCAGCGTATCGACGCGATGTTCCGCGGCGAGAGGATCAACCCGACGGAGGGGCGCGCGGTCCTCCACGTGGCCCTGCGGGCGCCACGGGACACGTCGATCGTCGTGGAGGGCCAGAACGTCGTCCCCGAGGTGCACGCGGTCCTGGATCGCATGGCCGCCTTCGCCGACCGCGTGCGATCCGGCGCGTGGCGGGGACACACCGGCAAGCGGATCCGCAACGTCGTCAACATCGGCATCGGCGGCTCCGACCTGGGGCCGGCGATGGCGTACCTGGCGCTCCGCCAGTACAGCGAGCGCGAGATGACGTTCCGCTTCGTCTCGAACGTCGACGGCACCGACTTCGCGGAGGCGACGATCGACCTCCACCCGGCTGAGACGCTCTTCGTCGTCGCGTCGAAGACGTTCACGACGCTCGAGACGCTGACGAACGCCGGGACGGCGCGAGCCTGGCTCGTCGCCGCGCTCGGGGACGAGGCGGCGGTTGCGAAACACTTCGTGGCCGTCTCGACGAACGCCGAGAAGGTGTCGGCGTTCGGGATCGACACGGCAAACATGTTCGGCTTCTGGGACTGGGTCGGCGGCCGGTACTCGATGAGCTCGGCTATTGGCCTGTCGACGATGATCGCGATCGGGCCGATCCGCTTTCGCGAGATGCTCGACGGATTCCACGCGATGGACGAGCACTTCCGCACCGCGCCGTTCGAGCGCAACCTGCCCGTGCTCATGGGCCTGCTCGCGGTCTGGTACGCGGACTTCTTCGGCGCCGAGACGATCGCGGTCCTGCCCTACGACCAGTACCTGGCGCGATTCCCGGCGTACCTGCAGCAGCTGACGATGGAGAGCAACGGCAAGCGCGTGGCGCTCGACGGGCACCCGGTCGACTACGCGACCTCGGCGATCTACTGGGGCGAGCCGGGCACGAACGGGCAGCACTCGTTCTATCAGTTGATCCACCAGGGCACGCGCCTGGTCCCGTGCGACTTTATCGGCCTCACGGCGAGCCTGAACCCGCTCGGCGGACACCACGATCAGTTGATGGCGAACCTCTTCGCGCAGAGCGAGGCGTTGGCGTTCGGCAAGACGGCCGAGGAGGTCGCGAAGGAGGGGACGCCGCCCGCGCTCGTCCCACACCGGACCTTCCCCGGCAACCGACCTTCGTCCACCATCCTGGCGGATTCGCTCACGCCGGCGTTGCTGGGCAAGCTCGTCGCGCTGTACGAGCACAGCGTGTTCACGCAGGGGACGATTTGGTCGATCGACTCGTTCGACCAGTGGGGCGTCGAGCTCGGCAAGGCGCTGGCGATGCGGATCATCCCCGAGCTCGAGGCGAAGGCGGATTCGACCCTGGCGCATGACAGCTCCACCAACGCGCTGATCCGGAGATACCGGAGCGCGGCCGGGCGCTGACACGCCGGTTCCCGCCTGGCCCCAGGACGCCCTCACCCGCGCCCTCTCCCAGAGGAGAGGGGATCAAGCTCGAGCTAGAACGTCGTGGTCAGCTGTTGAGCCTTGCCGGTCTCGCTGGACCGGTAAGCCGACTCGATGATGTCGACGACGTGGCGGGCGTGCTCGGGCGTCGAGGGCGTCGGCTTCCCCTCGCGCACGAGGTCGACGAGCTGCAGACGTCCTCGAAGACGTGATGCTCCTGGGTGCCCTCGGCGCGGTGCGGGCCGGTGACGTGGGGCAGCAGGAACTGATTGCCCATGCGCGTCTGCGAGGCCTCGACCGAGCCGGGGTAGGCGAGCGGCTCGCCGTTCATCACTCAGCCGGTGCGGCCCTCGGCGGTGATCGAGCCCTTCGTGCCGAAGTACCCCTGTGTGACCCGGCCGGCGGCGACGCCGTAGACGAAGGCGAGCAGCGTGTCGCCGAAGTCCAGGACCATCAGCGTGTTGTCGTCGGCGTCCGTCTTGATCTTCTCGCCGCAGAACTCGCGCTCCCACACGACCAGGAAATGCCACCCCAACTCGTGGAGCCGTGCCTGATTCGTCGCGTCACGCGCCTTGTTGCTCATCAGCTTCGGCTCCCAGAAGTCAAGTCGAGACTTGGGGAGGCGACAGTTCGGACAGCCCCCATGCCGGTGCCAGTAGCACCCGTGCACGAAAATGACCTTGCGTCGTCCTGGGAACACGAGATCGGGGTGCCCAGGCAGCCGCGCCGAGTGCAGCCGATACCTGTAACCCATCGCGTGCGCGAGTCGACGAACGACCAATTCCGGCCGGGTGCCCTTGCCCTTGACGCGGCTCATTCGCTCGCTGCGCTCGGCGGGCGACAGCGGATCGAGACGGCGCTCGGATGGCGCAGACGAAGGAATCATGGCTCCTAACGCTCCCTCGTCTGGTTGCCACGTTCTGATTGCAGGGCGGGGAAGGCATGGTAGACGGGCGCTCTTCGAAAAAGCGCTGGGTGATCAGCGTCACGCCAATCCTGCGGGCACAGATCGCCAGCTCAGCTCAACTTCGAGAGCCACTCTTCGTACTCCTTGGCTTGGTCCGGCGTGAGCGCCCTCGGCACCCGGAGCACGGCCGTGTGCTTGGCGCTCGTGTAGATGTATTGAACGAACATCGGGGCGTTCTTGCCGATCGCTTCGACATAGGCCGCGCGCTGCTTCATGCCCGCCTCGTCGGCGAAGACCTCGATGGTCGCGTCGGAGTCGGCCTGCGTGACGCGCGTGTCGGTCCAGTTGACCTTGATCGTGTACTGGTTCGGCCGGCCGAGCAGCTTGTTGGGGTCGGACTCGGCTGTGTGAACCACGACGTCGGAGACCGGCAGGCCGCTCGCCTGTAGCGACGCCGCGATGCCCGCGCCGCCCAGCGGTTTCGCCGCTGGAGCGCCTCCGCACGCCGCCAGCAACCCGATGACCGCCACGGCAAGAGAAAAGAGCCAGTGCGTGGGTCTTACCTCCTAGGTGTATGCCAGTTGCCT
>VGTK01000256.1 GCA_016874715.1 Deltaproteobacteria bacterium
CGGCCTCGCCGAGCGTGCGCGCCCGCGCGGGATCGTCGAGCAGCGCCGTGATCGCCGCGGCGAGCGCGCGCGGATCGGCGTACGGAACCAGCAGCCCGTCGGCGTCCTCGTGCACCACCTCGGCGACCGCGCCGCAGCGGCAGCCGATCACCGGCTTGCCCGCGGCCCACGCCTCGAGAAACGCGATGCCGTACGACTCGTACTGCGACGGGTACGCGATCACGTCGGCGAGCGACACCAGCCGCGGCTTGTCGTCCTCGCTGAAGTCGAAGCGCACCACGACCTTGTCGCGCAGCGCTGGCGGCAGGCAGCCGACCAGCTCCTCCACCTGCTTCGCGAACACGGTGCGCGCGCCGGCGATCAGCAGGCGTGCGTCCGGGTGGCGCTCCCACACCACCTGCATCGCCGCGATCAGGTGCTCGATGCCCTTGTGGACACCGAGCTGGCCGACGAAGCCGACCACCGGCGCGTCGACGATACCGAGCTCGCGGCGCAGCGGCGCCGGGTCGGCGGCCGCGAACGCGTCCGGGTCGACGCCGACGCCGATCACGTCGACGCGGTCCGCCGCGGCGCCGCGCGCGATCACGTGCCGCGCCTCGAAGTGCGTGTACGCGACGTAGCGGTCCGCCCGCCGGATCGCGCGGTGGATCATCGGCCGGTCGTAGCCCCAGCGGTCTTCTGGGTGGAGGCCGCCGATCAGGACGCACGGTCGCCCGCCGCCGCGCGCGCCGCGCAGCGCCTGGTACATGTGGCGCAACGGGAACGACGTCGCCGCGACGAGGTCCGCGTCGAAGCGCCGCACCTCGCGTGCGAGGCCCGGGATGATCGGCCCCGCGTACAGCGTGCGCAGGTGGTCGTTGAACGGCAGCCGGGCACGGAACGCCGCGCGCTGCAGCGGTCCGAGCCACGGCCCCAGGTTGCGCAGCACGCCGAAGCGGCGGACGTCCACGCCGCGCAGCGTCTCCCAGCCTTGCGCGAGGCGCGGGAACGACGGCCGCGGGAACGCCTCGGCGCTGCGGCAGTCGGTGGTGAAGATCGTCACCCGGTCGTCCCAGCCGGCGACGAGCTCCTCGGAGAGCCGCTGCATCACGCGCTCCGAGCCACCGACCGCGGGCGCGTAGCCCTGCACGACGTGCAGGATGCGCAGCGGACGCGACGGCTCGGGGAGCGGAGCGTCGGCGAAATCCGATTCCTCGTCGAGCATCGTGGTCATGAAGCGGCTCTGCTGTATCAGTTCGCCCATGAAATTCGAACACCGACCAGAGCGTCCCCCGGTGCGGATCACGTCTCATGCAGACCCTCAACCAGACCCTCAACAGGGTGAGGCCGCGTCTGATCAAGAATGCTGGCCCAAACCGCCACGTGTTCTCCAAACTGGAAACTCGCAAGCAAGCTCCCGGCTCCCGCCTTGCACTGGCGGCCAAGGCAAGGAATGACAAACGCGCGATGCGACCGAAGCCACGAATCGACAGCCCTGCTCCGGCTCGCCGGCAGGCGAACACGATGGACTCCCCCGTGACGCCGCCTCCACTGGTTCTTCCGGTGGAAGCGCTAGGCGGTGACGCACGAATCGAGGCGCTGTTTTGGCGCGCCCACGCCGAGGAGCTGTCGGCGCAGCTCGCCCGCCTGGAGCGTCGTCTCCTCGCGTTGAGCCGTCGCCTACCTGGGCGCTGGGCACAGCTCGTCGCCCTCGACCCCGAGGACATGCCCAACGTCGCGACATGGCCCGACCCCCTGGCAGGCTGGCACGAGACGACCGAGCTCGAGTCCGCGCACGTCGCGACCGCCCTGCCTCGTCTCTGGGACCGGCTCGAGCCCGACCCCTCGCGATGAGCACGTCCCGCCGCGTCGCGATCGTCGTCCTGTGCTGGAACCGCTGGGACCTGACCGAACGCTGCCTCGACTCGCTGCGCGCGCACACGTCTGCCGCGGAGGCGGAGGTCCTCGTCGTCGACAACGGCAGCACCGACGTCACACCGCGCGAGCTCGCGAAGCGTACCGACGTCCGCGTGATCCGCAACGAGCGCAACCTCGGCTTCGTGCGCGGCAACAACGTCGGCATCGCGGCGGTGCCGCGTGACGCGGACGTCCTGCTGCTCAACAACGACGTCGTGGTGCGCGACGACGGCTGGCTCGCGGCGCTGCGCCGCACCGCGCACGCCTCACCGGACGTCGGCGTGGTCGGCTGCCGGCTCGTGCTGCCCGACGGACGCCTGCTGCACGCCGGCACGATCGTCCTGCCCGACACCTGCTGGGGGCAGCAGATCGGCTCGCTCGAGGACGACGTCGGGCAGTACGCGGGCGACCGCGACGTACAGGGCGTCGTGTTCGCGTGCGCGTACCTGAAGCGCGAGCTGATCGAGCGCATCGGCGGGCTGTCGGAGGACTTCGAGTCGTACTTCGAGGACACCGACTACTGCCTCCGCGCGCGAGAGGCGGGCTTCCGCACCGTGTGCTGCGGTGACGTCACGCTGGTGCACGACGAGCACGGGTCCACGAGCGGCGATCCCGGGCTGTTCGACGCGCTGTTCCGCAAGAGCCGCGACACGTTCCGCGCGAAGTGGCTCGCGCGTCTGGAAGAGCACTACGAGCGCGACGTCACCTGGCAGTCGATCCTGAACTTCCCGACCGGATACGCGATGAGCTGTCGCGGGCTGCTGCGCGGGCTCGACGACCGCGGCGTACGCGCGCGCTACGAGTACGTCTACGGCAAGGGTACGCCCTTCCCCGTCGCGGAGCCGCCCGACTCGGGTGACTACGTGCTGAACGTGATCGCCGGCCGCGCGCGCGAGCGGCGGCCGCGCGTCGCCGTGGTCTACGGCCAGGGCGACGTCTTCCGTCGCAACCGCGGCCAGCACCGCATCGGCTACACGATGCTCGAGGTCGACGGCTTTCCGCGGTCCTGGGTCGAGCAGGCACACGCGCTCGACGAGGTGTGGGTGCCGTCGTCCTTCAACCGCGACGGCTTCCTCCGCTCGGGCCTGAAGAAGCCGGTGCACGTCATGCCGCTCGGCGTCGACACGGACCGCTTCCACCCCCGTATCCGCGCGCACCGCAACCCGCACGGCGACTTCGTGTTTCTCGCCAACTTCGAGTGGGGTGAGCGCAAGGCGCCGGAGCTCCTGCTGCGGACGTTCAACCGGACGTTCCGCGCAGGCGACCCCGTGGTGCTGGTGTGCAAGACGATCAACCGCGATCCGTCGGTGGACGTACGCGCGCGCATCCGTGCACTCCGGCTCTCGGAATCCGGCGGGCGCATCCTGTTCCTGCACAACGTCGTCTTCCCGTACGTCGAGCTGGCCTCGCTCTACCGATCGGCCGACGCGTACGTCTCGGTGTCGCGCGGCGAGGGCTGGGACATGCCGCTGATCGAGGCGATGGCGTGCGGCCTGCCCGCGATCGCGACGGATTGGGGCGCGCACCGCGACTTCACCAGCGACGACAACTGCCACCTGCTGCGCATCCGCGGCGTGGTTCCCGCGGGCGACGCGCGCTGCCCCTACTACGCGGGCTTCTCGTGGGCGGACCCGGACCCCGAGCACCTCGAGGTCCTGCTGCGGCGGGTCGTCGAGCATCCCGACGAGGCCCGCGCGAAGGGCGCGCGCGCCGCCGCGGACGTCGCCACGAGCTGGACGTGGACGCACGCCGCACGAAGGATCCGCGCACGCCTCGACGCGATCGGCGCCTGACGCCCAGGAGAACGCATCCGCGCGCGAAGCGCGCGGCCGAGCGCGAGCGAGCGCGGGGAGTGAGGCTCCACGCGGCTCCGCCGCGTGGAGCGAGGGGGCGCGTGCCCCCTCGTTGAGCTAGAAGCGCGCGCGGTAGTCGGACGAGACGAGGAACGCCTGCGCGAGCCCGCGCTTCGAGAGCCCGCCCGCGACGCGCGCCACCCACTCCGCGCGCTCGCCCGCCGCCGGCATCCGCCCGAGCGTGCCGGCGTAGGCCAGGATCACCGCGACGTCGGCGTCGTGGCGCGCGACCGACTCCGCCCCCTCGGCGATCAGCCGCGCGACGGCGTTTCGCGTGTAGAGCATCACCGGCGGGTCGATGAACGCCTGCCATCTCGACAGCTCGCTGGGCGTGGGGCTGCGCCCGAGGATCGCCGCGAACGCCGCCGCGACGAAGGCCGTCGTCGTCGGGCTCGCGCCGCCGAAGCGCGCCCGGAACTCGGCCGTCGTCGCCATCGTGTCGACGATCGCCTGCCGGCGCTGCTGCCGGCACAGGCTCGCGCACGGGACCACGCCGTTCGGCGCGGTCAGCGTCGCCGCGTGCTGCGCGAATTCCGCCAGGGTCGGCTGGCGGCCGAGGAGCCCGAGGTACAGCCGCACCAGCGCGACCACGGTCTCCCGGCCTTCCGGAGCTCCCAGCAGGTCGGCGACGAGCCGCGGGCGCGGCGCGCGGCCGTCGGCGATCGCCGCGAGGTGCGCGGCGAGCTCGCCCGACGTGGGCGCGCGGTGCAGCAGGTCGGCGTAGAGCTGCGTGACGAACGCGTCACGCGCGAGCGGCGCGTAGCCCGGCGCGCGTGGCGCGTCCCCGACCTCGTCGAGGAACAGGCCGAGCGCATCGCCGTTCGCCGTGCCGTCGAAGTGCGGCCAGGGCGTGAGGCCCGCCATGTGCGCGCCAGCGGCATGGATGCGGTGCCACTGCCGCGTGATGCCGGTGACGTCGGTGTCGGGAACCACGTCGATGGTCCACGACGGCGCGTACTCGGGGATGCCCCAGTTCGGCCGGCCGAGCGCTTCCATCTCGTCGAGCGCGTACGCCGACGTGCGGTTGTAGCCGCCGGGCGGACCGTGGTTCGCGAGCTCGAAGCGGTCGAGGATCGTCAGCCCCGGGCTGCCGAGGTGCGACGGCACGAGCGCCGTCGCGAGCGTGCTCGCCGACGTCTGCAGGCGCGGCGCCGCGGTCGCTCCGGGCAGCGAGCCATCGAGGTAGTCGGCCGGGATCTGGTGCGTGTACCAGCGGTCGGGCGGCAGCGCGGGCGCGCCGTTCGGACCCGGCGTCGTCATCCAGGTCGCGACGTCGCGCGCGAAGTTGGCGACCATCTGCCGGCGGAACCGGAGCCAGACCTTCCACCACTTGCGCGTCGGATCGAGCGCTCCGCGCGGCGCGTCGAAGCCGCCCGCGACGTGCTTCGCACCGGAGTCCGGCAACGGGCGGAACTTCTTCTTGTTGTACTTGCCGTAGCGGATCGCGTTGGGGTCGTCGTCGATCGGGTCGTCGAGGCTCCAGTGGAAGTACCAGAGGTCCCAGCTGGTGAACGACGTTCCCCAGCTCGCGTTGAAGCGCGCGAGGTTCTCCGGCATGAGCGCGTTCGCGCCCTGGGCGAAATCGTCGCTCTTCTTCCTGCGGTAGGCCTGCCCGGCGTACGGGCCGCCCGCCGCGTAGAGCCCCGTGCGCAGCAGCCAGTCGCGGAACTCCAGCACCGCGAACGGCCCGTAGTCGGCGATGGTCTGCTGGTCGGCCGGCCGTAGCGGATCGATGCGCGCCTCGCTGAGCTCGGCCTCGGCGTCGCCGCTCGCGCTGATCAGCGTGTCCGGGTACGCCGCGCGCAGCTCCTCGAAGGTCGCCGCGAACGTCCGGACCTTCGCCTCCATGTGACGGCGCAGCTTGCGCGCGTAGCGCGACGGCGTCACCCACGCCTCGAGCGGCACCTTGCGCTCGGGCTTGCCGACGGCGAGCGCGAGGTTGTCGCCGAACCACTGCGCGTTGCGCCGATCGGCGACGCTTCGCGTCCTCGTAGATCCAGAAGAAGCGGCTCATGCCGAGCATCACCGAGACGTGGTACGCGAGGCCGTCCTGCTCGAGGCGCGCGAGGATGCTCTCGAGGTACGGGCGGGACGGCGCGGTGAGAACGGGATCGGCGAGGTCCGCGTTCCAGGGGAGATCGAGCGCGTAGTACGTCGTGAACCCGACCCGTGCGAACGGCCCCGACGCGGTGCGCGCGAGCAGCGCGTCGCGCGACGCCGCGTAGCTCTGGTCGGTGCCGAGCGGGGCGTCGTAGACGAACGCGTAGAAGGTGTTCGCGTACGACGGCGCCGGCATGTCGGGCGCCGCGTGCGCGGCAACCGGCAGGGTCGCCGCGGCCGCGAGCAGCGCCAGCGTCACCAGGGCGTACAGCATCCGGCCACGGTCGGTTGGCGCACGAACTCCCGCGCAGCCCTCTGTGGTGCGACACTCCTTCCCGCGCTTCTCCGCCTCCGCCACCGAATCCACCGGCCAGAATGCCGCCGGGGTCAAGTTCGACTGCCCTGCGCGGCTCCGGTCCCGGCCTCCCGGGCTCTCAGCGGCGCCGCCAGATCCCAGTCAGGATCGGGCCGACACGCTCGCCGCGGCCGCCGACGCCGCCGCCCGGCGCACCGACGGCGACCGCGTCGGACAGCGGCCCCTGCCCCCCGCTTCGCGCCACCGCGCGGACCTTGTACCAGGGGCGCGACCAGTCGAGCCGGATCCCCGCCAGCGACGGCGTGGTCAGCGTCGCGACCGGCTGCCCGTCCGACGTCGTGAAGCCCGCGCGCGCGCCACGCCACACCTCGAAGCGCAGGAAGTCGGGCCACTGCGCCCACGCGAAGCCCGGCGCCTCGGCGAACAGGTCCGGCGACCAGGCGAGCGCGCCGGTGACGCCTGCCGAACCGGTCACCGTCCCCGCGACGCCACGCACCACCGGCGGCAGCCACCCGGTCGCGGCGGCACCCCGTGGACGGTACTTGACGCGCTCCACGAACGCGGCCAGCGCCGTCGCGTTGGCGGTCGTCGCGGCGAAGTGCGGCCAGGGCGTGAAGGCGAACATGTGCGCGCCGGCCGCGACCGCACGCTCGTACTGCGCGATGATGGTCGAGGGCTGCGACTCGGGAACGACGTCGATGTGCCACGACGGCGCGTACTCGGGGATGCCCCAGTTCGGCAGCCCGAGCCCCGCGATCGCGGGAAAGAGGTGCTGGCTCGTGCGCCGGTACACCGCACCCGACGGGCTCGACTGCAGGCGGTCGAGCACCGTGACGCCGGGGCTGCCGACGTCGTCGCCGACGATGCTGGTCCAGAACGGGCTCGCCGAGGTGATCAGCCGGCGCTCGGGATTCGCCACGCCGGGCCGCGTGCCGTTCAGGTAGTCGCCGGGGATCTGGTGCGAGTACCAGCGGTTCGGC
The DNA here is from genome assembly GCA_016874715.1 of Deltaproteobacteria bacterium. Lineage (GTDB taxonomy): Bacteria > Desulfobacterota > Binatia > UBA12015 > UBA12015 > VGTK01. The sequence goes on from VGTK01000256.1 coordinate 7,146, forward strand.
GCGAGCACCTCGCCCGCGTCGTTCTTCGTCGTGGTCATCCACCGGGCGAAGTCCTGGACGTAATTCGCGAGCATCGTTTCGCGGAACTCGAGCCAGA
>VGTK01000257.1 GCA_016874715.1 Deltaproteobacteria bacterium
GGTTCGCGGGACGCCACAGCTCGATCGGCTGCCACGCCTGCTCGCGCAGGTACTCCTGGAACGATTCGAGGCTCGCGAACGCCCTGCCGAAGCGCTCGGCCCACATGGGGTTGATCACGACGACGATCTGGCCACAGTCGCCGGTCAGCTCCAGGTAGTAGTTGCTGAGCGGGTAGGCGATGCACTTCGCGAGCATGTACGCGAGGTCGCGCGGGTCGTCGTTGTTGGTGTCGGCGACCGGAAAGTCGCCCTTGCTGCCGTGCAGCGTGACGACGTCCTGGTCGCGCGCGAAGCCCTGGCGCTCCGCGAGCGTCGGCCACGGCGAGCGCTCCTCCCACTCGGCGAAGCACTGCCCGAAGCGCGCGGGCTGGCCGAACACGCTGCGTGACGTCGCCCCCGCGCGCTGCCCGCCGACGTTGCGCAGGCAAAGCGACACCGCGCGCCCGATGGTCATCGAGCCACGTCCGGCGGCACCGCCGAGGCAGCCCGCCCGGTAGTCGATTCTGAGCTTGTCGCGCGACGGACCGTTCACGATCAGCGTCGGGTGCACGCTCGACGTCGTCGTCGTGAGCGCGATCGCGTTGAACTCGGGGCGCACGAGTGCTTCCAGCGCCGCGATCACCAGCGGGAACGCAGCCGGCTCGACGCCCGCCATCGTCGCGTTGATCGCGATCAGCTCGATCGTCGCCGTGCCGTGGCGCGGCGGCAGCTTGCCGATCGTGTGCGACGGTGCGAGCGCGGTCGCCTCGAGCAGCGCCTCGACGCGCTCGTCGGTCGGCGGCAGCAGCGGCGCGCCGTCGCCCCAGCCCTCGGCGAGCGACAGCTGGAAGAAGGCCTCCGGGTCGTCGTCGATCTCGAGCGTCGGACTCGCGAGCTCCACGATCACCTCCGGGCACCGATGAGGGCGAGGAACCTCGGGTACGACTCCTCGGCGATCGGCAGCAGCTCGGTCTCGGAGAGCGTCTCGAGCGGGTAGGGCAGCACGAGGACCTTGAGCTCGGGGTGCCCGAGGAAGGAGGCGGTGGTGCGCGCGTGGCCGACGAACTCCTCGCAGATCGCCGCCGCGACGGGCTTGCCCCTCGCTTCGACACCGATCGCGTCGCGCACGCTCCACATCGTGCACGAGCCGCACGTGCCGAGTCCCGACACGGCGCAGTCGATCCGCTCGTGCCACGCTTCCAGATCGGCGCGGGTCTTCTCGCCCTCGGGTCCGGTGCGCTCGCCCGTCTGGAGCAGGACCGGGATGGCGCCGTCGCGGCGCAGCAGGTCCGCCCACACGCGCGCGACGTATTGCCAGGAGCGCCACGTGCCGTCGTGCCGGATGCCCACCCGGACGCCGGCGATGTTTCGTCCGAGCTCGAACGACGGCGCGCCGCCCTCCTCGGCAAAGCTCGCGGTCGGGCGACGGATCGTGATGCGGCGCTTCGCTGCTGCGGGGACGTTCATCGTCGTCGTCGTCGGGTGGCAGAACCGGGATACGACGCCGCGCGAGGCCGGGTCAACGTGGCCGTTGCAGGAAGCGCACCGACAGCGCCGTCAGCGCGATCTCGAGCGCCAGCGCCCCGATCGTGTAGCCCGAGAGCCCGCCGTCGCCGAGCGCGCCGACGAGGCGCCCGGTGAACAGCCCGCCCCCGAGGAACGCGAGCGCGGCCAGCGCGGTGCGCTCGAGGTCGCGCCGTAGTACCGCCGCGAGTGCGAGCAGGCCGATCGCGGCCTGCAGACCGCCGTACATCGCGCGCAGCTCCGTGGTGCCGGTCGGCGTCGTCGCCGTCACGCCGGCGGCCTCAGCGAGGAAGCCGGGCGAGGCGAGGCAGAAGAGCCCGTAGGGCAGCCAGAGGAGCACGTTCGCGGCGAGGAAGATGCGCGTCCCGTCCATCCAGGGTCGATAGTTCGGTTGCGCCGGATCCGTCAAACGACCCACGGCTTCGGCGCGCGTTGCCCGCGTCCCCCCGGGGTGAGAGGAATGCCCGGTACCGAACACGTGATTGCCTCTCTCACCCATCTCAACTTCCGCGACCTCGGCGGTCTCCCGCTGGCGGGCGGCCGCCGCGTGAAGCACCACACGCTCTATCGCGGCCCGGGTCCCGCACGGCTCGACGACACGCACCGCGACACGCTGCGCTCGCTCGGCATCCGGCTGGTCTGCGACCTGCGCTCCGAGCCCGAGCGCGCGGACGGACTGCACGACTGCGTGGCGGCCGAGCTGCTGCGCCTCGACCTCGCGAACGACTTCGCCGACGAGGCGAGCCACGGCTTCCGACTGCTGCGGGAGCGTCCGGACGAGGAGGGGGCACGCACCGCGATGCGTACGATCTACGCCGCGATGCCGGGCGCGCTGCGCACGCAATGGCCGGCGCTGCTCGGTGCGATCGCCGACGGGCGCGTACCGGTGCTCGTCCACTGCTCGGCCGGCAAGGACCGCACGGGTGTCCTGCTGGCGCTGCTGCTGCTCTTTCTCGGCGCCCCGGAAGAAGCGGTTCGCCGGGACTACCTGCGGTCCGCGTACGAGGGCGCGGCCCCGCACGGCTATCGGGGCGCGTCGTCGCCGATCGGCCAGCTGCTGTCGTCGACACCGGACCCGGGCATCATCGCCGCGCTCAAGGGCGTCGACGCGTCGTACCTCGCGACCGCGCTCGACGTCGTGCACCGCGGCTGGCGCTCGGTCGACGGCTACTTCGCGAGCATCGACGTCGGCCCGGCCGAGCGCGCGCGGCTGCTCGACGTCGTCGCCGAGCCCGCGTAGCCGGCGTCACGCTGCCGGGCGCGGCACGATGCGGTACAGCTCGCCGTCGCGGTCGACCACGTAGATCTCGCCACGCGCGTCCTCGCCGAACGACACCACGTTGTCGAGCTTGCGTGCGCCGGCGGGCTCGGCGTCGTCCGAGCGGTCGCGCCGCTCCTGCGCCACGCCGCCCACGACACCGCGGAACGTGCGCACGAACGACCTGCAGAAGTCGGAGTAGAAGTACGTCCCGCGCAGATCGGGCAGGGCGCAGCCGCGGTACGCGTAGCCGCCGATCACCGAGCAGCCCTGCGCGTGCGAGTACTCGAGCACCGGGAACGTGAAGGGCGTGCGGTCGGGGCACGACACCGCGGGCGGCGTCGGCTCGAAGCACTGCGAGCCCTCGAAGACGTCCCAGCCGTAGTTCTCGCCGCCGGTGCTCGACGCCGGCTGGAAGTCGATCTCCTCGATGCTGCCGTCCCCGACGTCCGCCACGTAGAGATCGCCCGTCCCGCGGTCGAAGCCCAGGCGCCACGGGTTGCGCAACCCCGTGGCCCACGCGAGGCCGAGCTTCGGGCCGGCGCCGGTGAACGGGTTGTCGGGCGGCGTCCGGCGCCAGGGACGCTGCTCGACGTCGACGTCGATGCGCAGCAGCTTGCCGAGCAGGCTCGCCGCGTCCTGCGCCTTCTCGCCGGGATCGCCGCTGCCGCCGCCGTCGCCTATTCCCGCGTAGAGGTAGCCGTCGGGGCCGAACGCGAGCTGGCCGCCGTTGTGGTTGCCGAACGTGGGGTGCGGGATGCGCAGCACGATGCGGCCCGAAGCGGAATCCGCGACGTTCGGATCGGCCGTCGCGCGATAGCGCGCGATGACCAGGTCGCCGGCGTTGTCGGTGTAGTAGACGAAGACGTACCGGTTGGTCGCGTAGTCGGGGTGGAAGGCGACGCTCAGCAGCCCGTGCGCGCCGCAGCACAGCACCTCGTCGGGGATCGACAGGAACGGCTCGGCTCGCAGCGCGCCGTTCTCGATGACGCGGATGATACCGGCCTGCTCGGCGACGAACAGGCGGTGCGGGTCGAGCGGTGGTGCGGTCACGAACGTCGGGGTATCGAGCTGGTCGGTGACGAGCTCGGTCGCGATCGCGTCCCCGAACGCACTCGGCCGGCCCGCGCAGGCGCCCGCCGGCGACACGAGGTCGCACGTGTCCGTGCAGCCGTCGGCGGGCGACGCGTTGCCGTCGTCGCAGTCCTCGACGCCCTCGACGCCCCCGTTTCCGCAGCGTACGGCGCGTGCGGGGCACGATGCCGGTGCCGCCGCGCCGGTGGCGACGACTCGATGGTCGCCGTTCGCATCGAACGCGTCGAGGCGCGCGCAGTAGACGTCGTCGCCGATCGTCAGCGCACGTCGATCGCCGACTGCGCCTGGTTCACGAGGTACGGCAGCGCCGCCGTGCCGCCGGCGACCACCAGGCTGCCGGGCGTGCCGGTGCGGACGACGATGTGCTTGACACCCGCGCCGCGGTCGCGATCGACGTACTCGTAGCCGGTCGGTGCGTCGGGCGGGCCGAGCGGCGACCACAGCCGGGGCTGCAGCGGAACGACGCCGGTCGCGCCGTCGCCGTCTCCGGTGCCGACGACCTCGAGGCGTCCGCCGCTCACGCGCGGGTCGTCGAGCGTACCGGGGGCCAGCGCGGGCACCGTGCTCGCGGCGAAGCGCAGCTTCGGTCCCTGCGGGTGGTTCACGTCGCGGATCAGCACGCGGTCGGCGGGGATCGGCCGGTCGGCGGCGGGCACGGCGCCGGCCGTGGCGAGCAGCACGGCGGCGAGCGGCAGCAGCGCGAGCAGCGTGGGGTATCGCGTCGGCGGCACGAGATCCCGCTCCGAGCAACGATCGCGCCGCAGCGAACCCACGCCGAGATCGTGCCGTCGGGGGCGCGTCACGTCAATCCGCGTCGCGCGCGCGACGCCGCGTCACCCGGGTGTCAGCGGCGCCACCAGCTGTCGACCGGCTTCGGCTGCCGCGGCGCCGTCAGCGGCAGCTCCAGGATGAGGTTCTCGACCGGCTTCGGCGACGGCTGCGCGAGGCGGGCCGTTGCGTCCGCTCCGAGGGTACGCTCGACGCTCGTGCGCGCGGCGTTTTCGAGGCGCAGCAGCTCGGCGCGCAGGCGGTCGCGGCACCACACGCGGTAGGGTTTGACGGGCTCGGTGATCGGGGTGCCGCGGACGTCGTACGTGACGACCTTCGCACCCTTCGCGTACGCTGCGGCGTTGGCGTCGAGGTACGGCAGGTAGACCTCCGCGATCGTGGCGAACAGGCGACCGAGGTCGTCGGGGATCCGCTCGGGCGTCGGCATGGCGTCGACGCGCTCGGGGCGCAGGTTCCACACGCGCGCCACCCACTCGTGCACTCCGGGCGCGCGCTCGCGCATGATGCGGCCCGGCGCGGGGTCGCAGAAGAAGTGACGGAAGAGCGGCGCCATGAAGCCGAAGTCGGCGGGCGTCGGGCGCTCGCCGAGGACGAACGGACGCGACGCGAAGATCGGCTCGAGCGTCGCGAGCGTGTCGAGGTACGCGGCCTCGACCGCGACGCACGTCGCCGGAGTCACGCCGTCGCCCTTGACGAACGTCCCGTACTGGCGGCGACGCCAGAAGAGGCGCTTCGCCCACTGCGGGGCGCGCTGCTCGGTGACGTGCTCCGCGAGCCACGCGCTCATGAGCGCGGCCGTCGTCGGGAACGACCAGCGGTAGTGCATCGCCGGACGCCACAGCCACTCGTCGGCGTAGTCCTCGATCAGTCGGCTCGCGAAGGCGGTCGCGGGATCGGCGGGGGTGATCGAGGGCGCGGGCCGCGTGCGCTCGAAGTAGTCCAGGATCAGCGTCGTGTCGGCGAGCCAGCTGCCGTCCGGGCACTCGACCTGCGGGATCTGGATCACACCGGTGTGGCGCGCGGCGCGCCGCATGTTCCTCTCATTGAAGGGCTCGAGCCGGTAGGCGATGCCCTTCGCGCGGAGGTATGCCTCGAGCTTGCCGGTGTAGTACGAGCAGTCGGTTCCGTAGACCACGAGCGGGGCGCTCTCGTTCCTGGTCGTCACGAGCGTCCACGAACCAGAGCCGGCGGCGCGCGGCAACCTCGCGCGCCCGCGCGAGACCCGAACGCGCACGCCCCGGAAGGCGCGCCCCGGAGGGTTGCGCTCGAAGCGCGTTCCGCCCACGATGCGCGCGCCATGAGCGTGCAGCCGTCCGGATCCTGGCACCCGCGCATCGTCGTGAGCTCCGCGTCGATGATCGGGTGGCCATTCGACCGCGACGTGGCGCTGCTGCGCGACCTCGGGCTCCGCCGGATCGCGCTGCTCGCGCGCAAGCTCGACGCGCTCGGCGACGACGACGCGGCCGAGCGTCTCGTCCGCGACGCGGGCCTCGCGGTGGACAACCTGATGGTGGGCGCGCTGTTCGACCTCGCGCGTCCGGAGCAGTGGGACGAGGGCCGGACGGCACTGCGTCGCGCGCTCGCGCGTGCGCGCCGCTTCGGAGCGGACGCGGCGGTCATCACCACAGGGCCCGCGATCGGGCTCACCTGGGAAGAGGCGGCAGACGCATTCGTTGCCGCGGTCGCGCCGGTGGTCGCGGAGGCCCGGGCCGGCGGCTCGACCGTCGTCGTCGAGCACACCAACGGCCTGCGCTTCGACCTCGGCTTCGTGCACACCCTGCGCGACGCGGTGGACGTCGCGCGCCGCGCCGGCGTCGCGCTGTGCATGGAGGTCAACGCCGTCTGGGGCGAGCGCGCGCTGCGCGAGACCATCCGCCGCGGTGCGGATCTGGTCCGCACGGTGCAGCTCAACGACTTCTTCGTCCCGACCACCGCGACCCCGGATCGCGCCGTTCCGGGCGACGGCTGCATCCCCCTCGAGCGCATCCTGCGCGACCTCGAGGAGGCCGGCTATCGCGGGCCGTACGAGCTCGAGATCGTCGGACCGCGCATCGATGCGGAGGGCTACGCGAGTGCGGTCCGGCGCGGTGTCGAGCACGTCGACCGCCTGCTGCGCCGCGTCGGTGCCACGTAGCGTCGGCGGCCCGCTCCGGCGCTGGTTCGACGGCGCGGTGCCGCGAGGTCAAGAGACGCCGCGTTTCCCGGAAGGCGGCGGGTGGGAGAGGTACGTGAACAAGCTCGTCGTCCTGATTTGCGGGTTGCTCTGCGTGGTCGTCGGAGCGGCTGCGTTCGCGATCGTGCAGGCCACCGAGAAGCTGTCCGCCGACCTGCATCGCAGCGCGATCGCCCTCGACGCGCTGGTTGCGCGGGTGACGGCGGCCGAGGAGGACCTCGTGAGCATCGCCGACGAGGTTGGCGCCATCGCCGACAGCCTCGTGCCCACGGAAGGCGACGACGGCCAGGGCGGCGAGTCGGTCGGGCTGCGCGCGACGGTCGCGTCGGCATCGGGGCGTGCGGCGACGGTCGCGTCCGCGTCCGGGCGTGCGGCGGGGGGCGCGTCGG
>VGTK01000258.1 GCA_016874715.1 Deltaproteobacteria bacterium
CGCTCGCGCCGGCGCCGCCGGGCGGCGGCGTCACCGGCACCAGCGGCGAGCCGGTGCGCTGGCAGGCGAATCCCGCTCGGTTACGCGGCACCGCGACGCACCGTTCTGCGGTCTGCCACGGACCGTCCTGCCGTCTGCCACGGACCGTTCTGCCGTCTGCCACGGACCGTTCTGCGGTCTGCCACGGACCGTTCTGCGGTCTGCCATTGACAGCCGCGACGTCGCTCGGTCATGGCTCGTGCCATGGCCGGACGTCTCGAGGGCAAGATCGCGATCGTCGTCGGCGGCGGGCAGACCGCCGGCGAGACCATCGGTAACGGCAAGGCGACGGCGATCCTGTTCGCCCGCGAGGGCGCGGCGGTCGTGGTCGCCGACCGCGACGCGGCGGCCGCCGAGGACACACGCGCCGCGATCGCCGCCGAGGGCGGGCGCGCGCTCGCCCTCACCGCGGACGTCACGCGCGCCGACGACTGCGCGCGCATCGTCGAGACCTGCGTCGCGGCGCACGGCCGCGTCGACGTGCTGCACAACAACGTCGGCATCGGCATCCCCGGCGGCCCGGTGGAGCTCTCCGAGGAGCACTGGAACCGGGTCGTCGACGCCAATCTGAAGTCGATGTTCCTCACCTGCAAGCACGCGCTGCCGCACATGGAGCGGCAAGGCTCGGGCGCGATCGTCAACATCTCGTCGCTCGCGTCGCTGCGCTGCTCGCCGGTGCCGATGCTCGCCTACAACACGACCAAGGCCGGCGTGAACGCGCTCACCTGCACGATCGCGGTGCAGTACGCCGCCAAGGGCATCCGCGCGAACGCGATCCTGCCCGGGCTCATCCGCACGCCGATGGCGGTGGACGACGTGGTGCGGCGCTACGGCGTCGATCGCGACAAGCTGGTGCACGCGCGCGACCGCGCGGTGCCGATGCAGCGCATGGGCGAGGCCTGGGACGTCGCGTGGGCCGCGGTCTACCTCGCGTCGGACGAGGCGCGCTACGTGACCGGTGTCCTGCTGCCCGTGGACGGCGGGCTCGCCTGCAAGGGCTGAGGTCTGCACCGGCCACGAGCGATGGACCCCGCCCCTGCCCTCGGGACGGTCGTGCACGGCCGGTGCGATCCCGGGGCGAAGGGCGGCGGCGCCAGGGACGCTGCCGGGCGCACCGGCACGCCGAGGCACGCGGCGGCCGCGAGCGCCGAGCCCGCGCGGCGAACCGTCAAGCGCCGGGGATGCGCGCCACGTGCTCGCGGAGCCGCCACACCGCCATCTCGCCGACGAAGTTCGCGGTGTCGTCCTGGACCGGGTTCGGGCCCTGCCCGTGCGCCGCCATCTGCGCCGCGAAGTCGTCCTCGCTCGCGAAGTGCAGCTCGGCGAAGCCGTCGTAGTCGTGCGCCCCGGGCGACAGGCGCGCGTCGATCACGTTCTGCACATACTTCGCGGCGCGCGCACCGTGCTCCAGGACGAGCGGTGCGTGCACCACGGTCCAGTGCTCGACGAACTGCTCGTGCGTCATGTCGGGCCGGCGCTTGAGACAAAGGAGCAGCTTCGCGCCCGGCGACGCCTCCGGGATCGCGCTCTCGTACGGACCCGGCCGGTCCGCGCCCTTGCGGACGTGCTCGGTGCACTCGTAGGCGTCGGCGCCGCCGATGAACTTCGCGACGTCGGCCGACACGACCTTGCGGCCGGCGTCCGAGTCGTAGAGCCGCTCGCGGTAGTCGGCGAGGCTCGCGAACGACAGCTCGCCGACCGAGTCGAGCTCGCGCGGTCCCGGCAGGAATCCCGTGGTCACCTCGTTCACCACGTAGCGCCGCATCGACGGGTGGTGGCGCAGTGCGATCGGAACGTGGCTCCGCAGCAGCTGCTCCGTGTACTGCTCGTGCGAGATCGACGGCAGGCGGTGGCAGAGGAAGATCAGCTTGCGCATCGCCCCTGCGTAGGCCGCCTCGCCGCCCGAGGTCAAGCGCGCCGCCCGGGCCGCCGGACGCTCCGGAGCGACGGGGCCCGGAAGCGAGAAAGCCCCCGCCGAAGCGGGGGCTTTCCCCGAGTGGAGCAGATGGGAATCGAACCCACGACCCCCACGTTGCGAACGTGGTGCTCTCCCAGCTGAGCTACTGCCCCACATGCGTCCCCGCGGTCGGGGACATCTGGGATTTCGAGCGAATGGCTGGTGCTACCAGACGGTACGGGCCCGCTTCAAGGTGGCGCTGCAACCAGAGCCCGTGGTCCGGCGGGACATGCCACACGGCCGCGATCCCGTCACCCGGCGGACTGGATCACCGTCTCGACCGACAGCGGCACGCCCGGCGCTCGTCGTCGCGTCGCAGCCCGCGATCGTCAGGCATTCCGCCCGTCGCCGCGTCGTGCGACGCTTGCCTGCTTCCTCGCCCAGCTCGAACACCTCGAGCACGGACACGCCGCGCTGCAGCGCCCGCGCCCGGAACACGCCGACGAGCGACGCGGGAAAGCCCGCCACGAACGCGACCCCTCCGCGCGGCAGCCGCGCCGGTCGCAGCCCGAGCACGCGCTTGGCGAGCAGCCGCTGGCGACCGCGCATCTCGACGTAGCGACCGACCCGACAGAAGACGAGCGTCCGATCGCCGGCGCGGCGTGTCAGCTCGGCGAGCTGCTCGGCGAAGGTTCGCGAGGCCGCGATGCGGTGCTCGGGCCAGCGCTCCTCGAGCGCCCAGACGTCGCGCGCGAAGAGCGCCGCGAGCCAGGCGCGCTCGTGCCACTCGCGCTCCCAGACGCGGTACGCGCGCCCGTGCCGCAGGTGACCGGAGTACGACGCGACGGTCGACCGCAGCGCCGCAAGCGCGTCGCGCTCGCGCGCGGCGCGAAGGTCAATGCGCTGCACCGTGCGGGCCGGGTCACCGCTCCGCCGGACCTCGACGTTCTCGCACGCCCACTGGTCGAGACGACCGCGCAGGTTCGACAAGGTCTGCCGGCGCGGCAGGCGGTGATCCCACCACGTGCGCCAGCCGATCCAGTCGACGCCACGCCCGACCGGCCGCGGCTCGGCCACCTCGGCGCGCAGCGCGAGCTGCAGGCGCTCGCGCAGGAAGTGTTCGATCTCGGCGCGCCAGCGCAGCAGCTCGGCCGGATCCGTCGACAGCAGGCACAGATCGTCGACGTAGCGCAGGTAGAAGCGACAGCCGAGGCGACGCTTCACGAACTGATCGAGCTCGTCGAGGTAGACGTTCGCCCAGAACTGGCTCGTCAGGTTGCCGATCGGCAGGCCGCGGCGGTTGCCGCCGTGGAACAGGCTCTTGCGCGCCGGGATGGGATAGCGACCAGACGTCGGCGACGGGCGGAAGCGTCCACGGCGCGTCTCGGCTCCGCCGCCTCGCAAGCCCGGGCGGCGCGGGCCGACGGCGTTGAAGCGGTAGTCGCGGGTCGGGTCGTGGAACAGGATCACGCGCGTCAGCCAGCGCAGCTCGGGATCGCGCACGCGGCGGCGGATGATCCGGTAGAGCGTCCGCTTGTGGATCGACGGAAAGAAGCTCGCGACGTCGAGGCGCAGCGCCCAGGCCGGACGCCGCCCGTTCGCCGTCACGCGGCGCAGCATCGCCATCAGGCGGTCGCTGCCGGCGAGCGTGCCTTTTCCCTTCCGGCAGGCGAACGAGTCGTGGATGAAGCCGCGCTCGAAGGTGGGCTCGAGGCGCGACACCAGCAGGTGGTGGACGATGCGGTCGCGGAAGTCGGCGGCGAACACCTCGCGCGGCTTCGGCCCGTCGGTGACGAAGCAGATCGAGGTCCCGGGCCGCCAGGTGTGCTCGCGCAGCTCGCGCTGCAAGGCGAGCAGGTTCGCCTCGGCGTCGGCCTCGAAGGCGAGCGCGTTGCGCGTCACGCGCTTGTTGCGGCGGCAGGCGCGGTACTGCCGCCAGAGCTCACGGAACGAGTAGAGGTCCGGGGCCATCGAGGGCCACCACCCGCCTTGCCTTGGGTCGACGACCTGGCGGCACAGCGAAGCCACCTAGCCACACCCCCTGCACGCGAGCGTCGCGCGGACGACCTATCGCAGCGCCAGGATCTCGTCCACGGTGAGACGAACGTCGCGCGCGATCTTTCGCAGAAGCGTCGGAGAGATGTCTCGCGCGCCGTGGAACGGCACCGTCGTACAGCGGCCATCCGGATGACGCAGCTGCTTGTGCGAACCGCGTTGCCGCACCTCGGTGAAGCCATGCGCCTGCAGCAGTGCCACGACCTCGCGCGGCTTCAGCACCGGCACGGTGCCCACGATCAGGCAACCTGGATGGTCCGCACATCGACGAACTCCGACTCGAAGGTCGGCTCACCATCCTCCAGGAGCATCTCGATGACCTCGCGGAGGTTCTGCTGGAGCTCATCGACGTCATCCCCCTGGGTGTGGGCGCCAGGCCAGCCGGGCACGTAGCCAACCAGCACTCCGGTCTCGGGGTCGCGCTCGACGACGAACCTGAAGGTTCTCATGGGTTCACCCTCCGTCTCCGCCCACCAGCATAAGCGCAGCGGCGGTCACCATGCGAGCCGCCCGACGACTCGTTGCGGCGCTAGCTGCGGTACTGCCGCCGCAACGAGCGGAGCGAGTCGAGGTCGGGGGGCGATCACGATCCGCCGCGAACGGCACGGACGCGGTTGTTGTTGTTCTTGTTGTTCGCGTTCGTGTTGCCGTCGTTGAAGTTCACGTTCCACGCGTTGTTCGGATTGTTGGCGTACGTGGACGACGACCAGTAGTTGTCGGGAACGGTCGCCCTCTCCGCTTGTTCCCGCGGGGCTTCCATGCACGCATGGGCCGTCCGCGGACCCGGGCGCCTGGCCCCGCCGAGACGGGGGAAGACTGCCCTTGTGGCTCGGGCCCCTTCAAGGCCGTCGCCGCTGCGCCCGATTCCCGGGCGGGAGAGGGACCTCATGATCATGGCGCGCTCGGCGTGGTCGGCCCTCGGGGCGTCACCCGCCGATTCTGGCCATGCCCCGCGACCGGGCCGGAGGCCTGTTGCTGGTGCTTCAGCCAGCCCTCGTTCTGCTTCGCGATCTCGACCACCAGCGTCGCGACATGCTCGAAGCTCGCGAACTTCTGGAACGCGTGCGCGTCCTGGCCGAGGCGGAGCAGAACCTTCAGCTCCTCGAGCGTCTCGCGCAGCTCGAGGAGGACGTCGACCTTGTTCTGGCGCGAGCCGGCGCGCACGACGAGCTTGAGCACCCGCCGCGCCGCATCACGCAGGTCCGTGCCGAGAGTATATTTCTGGTACCTCGGGAAGGAACGGACGACCTGCTCGAGGTACAGGCAGAGGTCGTAGGTGCGCTTGTAGATCGGCAGATGCTCCGTCTGCGCCACCGTGCGACCTCCTTCCCCCGAGCCGGGACGACCGATTGTTCGAAGGGCCTCGGCCCGCGGCTCACGCCGCGGGCCGAGGAACAAGAACCAAGGGGTCAAGTGTCAAGAATCAACTCGGTCAGCCGCCGCGAACGGCACGGACGCGGAAGGTGGCGCCGGGCTCCTTGAAGTTCACGTCCGCGCGGCCGTCGAAGAAGGCCAGGTACCACGCCTGGTTCGTACCGAAGGCCCACGTGGACGACGACCAGTAGTAGTCGTTACGTGTGCAGCTGCACTCCAGCACCGTGCAACCTGGCGTGCAGCCGGTATTGAACGCGGGGAACGTCGACGGGCCGAACACCTCGAGGTTCGTGAGGCTCTCCAGCTCCTTGCGGTTCGGCAGCCGCCAGTCGGTGTGCCCCGCGAAGCCGCCGCCGGCGTTCAGCGCCGCGAGGAACGTCGTCGCGATCGTGCCGTCGAGCACGTTGGTCGTGCCGTACGATGCGATGGACCACGAGTAGGTGTTGTCCACGTCGTGGAGCGAGCCGTCGTCCGACTTCTTCTCCCACACGAGTCCGGTCTTGATGTCGGTGATCGTCCCGTCGAGGTTGTCGGTGTAGCCTTGCTCGATGCCGACCTGCAGATCGCCGTCGCTGCCCGGGCCGTAGGAGGTGGTCTGTCCGGTCTTCAGGAGCCGTGCCGGCGGCAGCGCCTCGCACGCGGCGAGGTCGCCCTCGCACGTCGTCAGGTCCGTGGTGGTCGTGGCGAGGTTCGTCGTGCAGGTGGCGAGGTCGCCGTCGCAGGTCGTCAGGTCCGCGTTGCACGTCGCGAGATCAGCGACGTAGTCCGGCAGTGTCGCGCCGGCCGCAGCAGCGGTCGCATCGTCCGAGCACTGCTTCAGGTAGTCGTCGAACGCCGACGACGGCTCGGTCGCGGCACAGGCGCCGACGTACTTGTCGGTCGCCTTCAAGAACGCGGTGCTGAGGTTCGTCGAGCACTTGGTCAACGCCGCGGTGCGCTTGGCGGCATCGAGCGTCTTCGAGTACTTCGACTCGGCGTTCAGCCGGCACTGCGCGTACTTCGCGGACGCCAGCTCCATCGCCGACTCGCAGAGCTGCTGCGGGGTGGGTGCGGCGTGCGCCGCGGGGACGAAGCCCATCAGGGCGACCAGGACGAAGAGCGAGCGACGTGTCATCTGGCTCTTCGGGAAATCGTGTGGGTCATTTCCGTCAAGTTTCGTCAAGCTAAAGGGGAGGCAGCATGGTCGTGAGGATCTTGAGCCGCAGGTACTCCTCGTCGCGTAGGCCGTAGGCTCGTCGCTGGATCACTCGGACCTTGTTGTTGAGCCCTTCGACGAAGCCGAGCGCGACCTTGTTCTCCGGCTCGCAGTAGGCCGCGATGCCATCCCAGTGGCGATCGATCATCGCAGCGAAGCGCTCGTAGGGCTTGAGCCGTTGCCACTTGAGCGACGCACGCCAGTTCTCGAAGAAGCGCCTCGCGTAGGTCGCGAGGCGGTAGTTCCAGAGCTGGCCGAAGGACTCCTTGAGCAGGTAGGCGGTGTTCAGCCGCTTGTTCGCTGCCAGCAGGAGCTTCAGGCTCCTCTTTCCCTCAAGCGTCAGGTTCTCGCGGTGCGCGAGCAGCGTGTACTTCTGACCCTTGATGAAGCGGCGGTCCTTGCCCGTGAGCCGCGCGTACTCGCTCTTGCGCACCTTGTCGAGTGCTTCGCCGAGGTGGCGCATCACGTGGAACTTGTCGAACAGGATGGCTGCCTCTTCGGCGTGACGCGCTGTGGAGTTCCGAAACGGCCTCCACATGTCCATCACCACCAGCCGAATCCCCGCGCTCTTCTTGGGTCCCAGCGCCTCGTAGAAGGCGTCCAT
>VGTK01000259.1 GCA_016874715.1 Deltaproteobacteria bacterium
CGTTCACGGCCGCGACGCGCCGTGTGCCCCGCTTTCCTCCGGCCCGGACGATGCGCTAGGCGTCGTCGCGATGCCGACGTCGCCGGATCGGCGGCCGCTCGCCGGCCTGCTCGCGCTGCTGATCGCGAGCTCGGCCTGCAGCTCGCACGACCGGTGCGCGTCGCCGGTTGCGACGGCGCCCGTGGCGATCCTGGTCGCGATGCCGTCGGAGCTGTCGCCGCTCCTCGCGCGCGCGACGATCGAGGGGGTGCGGGTGCTGGAGGACCGGGCGTTCCACGTCGGCACGATCGGCGAGCAGCGCGTCGTGGTCGCGATGACCGGCATCGGCCTGGTGAACGCGACCGCCACGACGCGCGCCCTGCTCGACGCCTTCGCGGTCCGTGGCGTGGTGTTCTCGGGCGTCGCGGGGAGCTTGCACCGCATCGCCGACGTGTCCGTCCCGCTGGCATGGTCTCTCGCGCCCGACGGCCCGCTCCTGCCGGCGGATCCGGACTGGCTGGCGCTCGCCGGCCAGGTCGCCGCCGCGCAGGCGATCACCCTCGAGCGTTGCACCCCGGTCCCGCCCGACGCGGCGGACGCCGAGCTCGTTTGCATGCCGTTCGCGCCGGCGATCATCGTCGGGGGTCGCGGCGAGAGCGCCGATCCCTACCGTGGCGAGGCGATCGTGTGCCGCCCCGGTGGGGGCGACGTGTTCGGCTGCGACCCGGCGGTGCTCGCCGGAGCGACGCCGGCGAACGACAGCGCGCGGTCGACGAACGACGGCGCGACCCGTGCCGGCGTCGGCGAAGACGTCACCGTGGACATGGAGAGCGCCGCGGCGGCGCAGGAGGCGGCCGCGCGCAGGCTGCCGTTTCTCGCCTTCCGCGCGGTCTCGGATGGTACGGCGGACCCGCTCGGGCTGCCGGGCTTCCCGAGCCAGTTCTTCGCCTACTACCGGCTCGCCGCCACGAACGCGGCGATCGCCACGACGGCGTTTCTCGAGAAGCTGTCGGCGGCCGATGCCGCCGACCCGCTCCGCTGCTCGTGACGCGAGGCTACTTGCCGTAGCGCACGATGCGCTCGGTCTCGTAGACGCTCTCGGGGATGTCGATCCAGTTGTCGGTGTCGGCGACCGGCAGCCCCGACACCGTCGCACGGTCGGCCTTGACGTTGTTGACGATCGCGACGCCGCCCGCGTAGCTGATGCGCATGTAGCCGGGAGGTCCGTCGATCTTCCAGAACAGCGACTCCGGCACCTGGTAGTTCATCAGTACGCTGCCCTTCCAGTCGTACTTGCTCTTCCAGTAGCCGCGGAAGTTTTCCTTGTCGAAGTACATCACCTGCTTGCCGTACAGGTAGTACGGGTTCTTCGGCACCGCCTCGACGATCCACACCGGGCGCGCGACCAGCGCCACCTGCAGCGGCGCCCACGGGGCAAGGCCCTTGCCCGCGCCCTCGGGCTCCTGCGCCGCGATGAGCGGCACCTGCGGGTAGCTGATGCGCCAGCCGATGTCGCTGTGCTCGACCAGCGGCGACGCCGGCGTCATCTGGTCGAGCGGCTTCGGCCAGCTCGGCGCCTCGATGCCCTTGTCGTCGTAAGTGGCGAGGACCCAACCGTCGCCGAGCAGCTTGAAGTCGAACTCCTCGGGCTTGCCGTCGAAGTACGGGCCGTCGTCCTGCGACAGGTCCGAGCCGAGGAAGCCGTCGGCACGGTTGGCGGGGTTGATGGGGCGCACGCGGCGCAGCGCCGGAACGTACGTCCACGCCTGATCCGCCTTGTCGCCCTCGCGGAAGCGCCAGTTGAGGCTGACGATCCCCTGAACGTCGGCGGGCGATCGCACCACGCCCATGGTCCGGTTCAGGATGTTGAGCGGGTTCTCGCCGACCTTCTCCTGGAACTCCGGCGGCTGGCCGTCGTAGTACTTGAAGTGCACGTCGATCTCGATGCGCCGCGTGACGCCGCTGCCGCGCTCGACCCAGTTGAGCGGCGACACGGTGTGGAACGATCCGCCCCAGTGCAGCGTGTAGAGGTAGTTCCACGTCGCCTTGATGCCGGCCTTCGGGTCGCTCGCCTGGATGTCGGGGAACGGCCAGCCGATGATCACCGGCGGCCGCTTGCCGGTCGTCTTGTCGACCACCGTGCCCTTCTCGTCGATGTCGAACTTGCCGGCGTTCTGCTGCGAGATCTCCTTCAGCCGCGGGTCGTAGACGCTGCCTTTCGATCCCTCGATCTTGCGGATCGGGTTCGCGTAGTCGCCGCGCTTGTAGAGCTCGAGGATCTCGTCGGGCAGGTGGCCCTGCGCGATCTGCCAGTTGTCCTTCGACAGGACGGTCCCGTTGGGCACCTCGGTGATCGCGGCCGACGAAGCGCCCGGCGTGACGGCGGCGGCGGCCCGGCCGGGCGGGGCCGCAATCAGCGACAGCAGGACGAAGATGATGGTGCCTCGGCGTGCGTGCATCCGTTCCCTCCGCAGTGGAGACGACCGACTGCGATCGTCTGGGGATGCTTCTATGCCGAATCGTCGGGGGCGGTAAATCACGGAACGGCTTTCGTCACGTTCTGGACTTCGCTGGCCGGGGCTAGTATCTCCCCCTCACCGCGCCCGGTCCCGGTTCCACCCGCCGGTGCGCGCGCCGGCGTCCCTGCCGGTGCCGGGAGGGTTTCTGGCGCGCTGCGTCGGGAATCCGCGGCGGCCAGGGCGGCCGTACTAGCTAGCGGACTCGAAAGAAAGGACTCAAGCGTGGCGAGCATTCAGACGGGGAAGGCCACCGCGGCGAAGGGAGATGCCGGGGTAGGCGGCTACGTCGACGCCCTTTGCGGCAAGTGCAAGGGCGTCACGAGCCACATCGTGCTCGCCAAGGTCGGCGTCAAGCCGACGCGCGTCGAGTGCCGGACCTGCCACGCGATGCACCAGTTCAAGGCCGGCGCGGCGGCGACCGCGGGCAAGCCCGCAACGAAGACGAAGGCACCCGGCACGCGGTCGGTGCGCTCGCGGGCCGCCGAGCCGAAGCCCGAGGAGGCCTGGGCTGCGAGCATGCGTCAGGCCCGCGGCGACGCCCTGAAATACGAGCCTGGCGGACGCTATGTCGCCAGCAACCGGCTGAGCCACGCACGCTTCGGCGACGGGGTGGTCGTTCGGCTGAGCAGTGCCACGGTCTGCGAGGTCGTGTTCAAGACCGGCACCGTCAAGCTGATCATGGGCTCCACGCCGGCGCGCCGTTCGGGCTGAGAGTTTGGAAGTCCACCCCCGAGCCGAGCCGGGGGTGGATTCGCAGGCTCTGAGGACGGCGCGCCAAGCGGCGGAGCAGCGACCCGGGCGCGCGTTCCATCCCGGCGTCAGCCGCTTCTCGCGCACCCGCGGCCGACCGGACGCGCCCGCGATCGATCCGGTCGCACGTTTTCGGCTTGAACCGCAGGGCGTTCCGCGAGCAGCTGCGGGCATCCGGGACCGGGCGGCGCGACGCCGCGTCCGAGTCACGACCGAAAGGACGAACGACGCCGATGATGCGCTTCCCGTGGCTCCGCATGCAGCGGAAGACCGATCCGGAGATTCCGGTCACGACACCGATCCTGCTCGGCAACAAGTCGAACGGCGAGTTCTTCTGGGACGAGACCCCGAGGGAGCGCCGCATCCGCGCCGAGATCCTGCGCCGCGCCGACGCGGGCGCGCGCCGGCTCGGCGTCGAGCGCCGCGAGTTCCTCGCGAGCGCGCTCGGCATGGCGACGTCGCTGGCGGTGGTGAACCTGTTCTCGGGCTGCAGCGACGGCGGCGGCTACCGGACTCCGGAGGAGCCGCTCGACTGCCAGGGGGCCACCGAGATCCTGTCGGGCAACGAGTTCATCTTCGACATCCAGACGCACCACATCGAGGACGAGGAGACCTGGAAGGAGCGCAACCCGACGCAGGAGTTCAACGCCGACGGCTTCGCGCGCTTCCTCACCCTCTACGCGTGCGACCTGCCGGATCGCGTCGACTGCATCGGACCCGCGCAGTACGCGCGCCTCATCTTCCTCGAGTCCGATACCACGGTCGCGACGCTGTCCGGCGTCCCGTCGCCGATCTGCGACGACAGCACGCTGTGCACGAACCTCAACGGCAACGACGGCATGGCCCACTGGCGCAACGTCATCAACGACGCCGCGGGCAGCCAGCGCATGGTGCAGCACTGCCAGGTGGCGCCGAACGACCGCTGGGACCTGCAGGCGGCGATGATGGAGCAGATCCGCGAGACGTACGGCAATCACGGCTGGAAGTGCTACCCGCCCTGGGGCCCCAACGGGCAGGGCTGGTGGCTCGACGACGATGCCGTGGGCACGCCGTTCATCCAGAAGTGCGTCGACCTCGGCGAGCCGCTGATCTGCATTCACAAGGGCTTCCCGCTGCCCGGCTTCGATCGCGTGCACACCGATCCGCGAGACGTCGGACCCGCGGCGGCCCGCTTTCCCAACGTGAACTTCGTGATCTACCACTCGGCGTTCGAGAGCCAGAACCGCGAGGGGCCGTACGATCCCGCCGGGCTCGGCGTCGACCGTCTGGTGCGCACCGTCCTCGAGCACGACCTCAAGGGCAAGAACGTCTACGCGGAGCTCGGCAGCGCGTGGGTGCTGTCGATGAACAACGCGCTCGGCGCGCAGCACCTGATCGGCAAGCTCGTCAAGTACCTCGGCGAGGACAACGTCGTGTGGGGCTCGGAGTGCCTGTGGTTCGGCTCGCCGCAGCCGCAGATCGAGGCGTTTCGCGCGCTGCAGATCTCGCCCGAGCTGCAGGAGCAGCACGGCTACCCGGAGCTGACGCCGGCGATCAAGGCGAAGATCCTGGGCCTGAACGCGGCGCGCATCTACGGCGTCGACCCGGCCGCCGTGCGCTGCACGATCGACCAGTCGAAGCTCGGGCGCGCCCGCGCCGAGCTCGACCTGGCGCTCGGCACGCGGCGCTGGGCGTTCCAGCAGCCGCTCGGTCCGCGCACGCGGCGCGAGTTCATCGCGCTGCAGAAGTTCCGCAAGGCGTACGGCCGCATGGCGTGACGGGGGCGCAGCGGCGGACCGGCTGCAGCGGCGGCACCAGCGCCGCGGCGCCGGCGGCGGAGCCGAGGACGACGCGCCGCCGCGTCTGGTAGGTTGAGGCGCGTGATCCGATCCGCACGACGCCCGCTCGCCGCGGCCGCGCTCCGCGCCGCCAGCCTCGCCCTGCTCGCCGTCGCAACCGCGGCGGCCGCGCCAACCGCAGCCGCCGCCATCCCGGCGACGCCGGTGATGACCGTGTACCGCTTCAATGGCCCGCTCGACGTCCCGACCTACGACGCCGACGGCTTCGCGGCACGCGGCACGGACGCCGCCGCCGGCTCGCTCGCGCAGGGCTCGTCGGTCGTCCCGTGCCTGGTGATCCGCGACGGCAAGCCGCTCACCGACGCGAGCGGTACTCCGTTCGTCGGCTTCGAGGTGGTGGTCGACGCGCGCCGCGCGACGCCGGAGGCGACACAGCGCTTCCGCGACGTGTCCGCACGGCAGAAGGGGATGACGGTCGGGAACCACCACTGCCCGGCCGGCGTCGACCGGGTGATCGACGTGCGCAGCCTCGCCGCGATGGACAAGGCACCGCTCTTCGACCCGCCGCCCGGCGACGCGCCCGACGACGCGTCCGCCGCGCGCAGCGACCTCGACCGCGTGGTGCGCGCGTTCCACGCGTCGCGCGCGTGCGCGGGCGTGCAGACCCGGCTCGTCGGCCGGCGGGCCGCGCTCGCCGACGCCTGGGACGCGTTCGCGCGCGAGCAGGGCGGACGCTTCGGCTCCGGCACGCTCGAGCAGGCGCGCAACCTCGACTACGTGATGCGCACCGCCATCTACGAGGGCCATCTCGACCGCGGCTGCAGCGCGTACGGCGCCTGCGAGCGCGCGGTGATCGCGCTGTCGATCGCGAACCGCGGGCGCTCGTGCGTGCGCGGGCATGGCTGCCGGGAGCCCGGCGACTTCGTCGGCGTCTCGTCGTCGGTGTCGCAGTACAACATCTGGGACGAGGTGCTGCTGCAGATCACCGGGCTCGCCTCGTGCTTTCTCCGCCCCGACCTGGCGCGCGATCCGAGGTACGCGAAGCTGCAGGCGATGTACGAGCAGTCGCGCGGCGACGTCGAGCGCATCCTCTACGGCGACGGCGAAGAGGTCGCGGCGGTGTTCCCCGCCGGCGGCGCGTCCGGGCTCGCGAGCCTGAAGCACTACTACCACCCGCCCGCGATGGGGAAGTGCTTCCCCGACGCGCCGCGCGTCGAGTTCGTGTCCGGTGCGGTCGCGCGGCGCGGCGACGACTTCGCGCTCATCGCCGGCACGCGCGTCGAGGTCGGCGAGAAGCGCGGCGGCGGCTACGCGTTTCGCGACGTGGCGCTCGAGGAGAAGGGCGACCGCGACGTCCTGCGCATCGAGGACCTGCACCCGGGCTTCGTGATCGACGCGCGCAAGGTGTCGCTCGAGGCGAGCAAGGCGTGCCGACCGTGGGGCACGCCGCCGGGCTGCAGCCGCGGCGCCGTCGGGCGCTGGCGCAAGGTGCCGAGCTGGCTCGCGTCCGGCCGCCCGCTCGAGATCACCTGCCGCGTGCGGGCGCGCGACGAGTCGTGCGCGACGGATCCCCAGATCGCGTCGGTGGTACTCGGTGGGCCGTGCGACGTCGCGATGCAGCCCGTGGCAGGGGTGCCCTGAGGGGAGCTGGCTGCTGAATCACCTCCTCCGCAGTACCGTTGCGTGCTGCACCCGGTGACGAGGTCCTCGTACTCCTTGATCTGCACGCGCGGGTCGCGCGCCCGGTGCTCCTTGCAGCGCACGAGCAGACCATCGACCTCGACGCGCGTGTCGAACAGGAAGCCGAGGTGGTCGTAGCCCGGCGAGTGGATGTGACGCTCCCCCTCGGCGAGCAGGATGAACTGCCCCGCGCCGGTCAGCAGCAGGTGTGCGAGCTGGCCCACGACCTCGGTGTCGAGGCCCTGGAAGCCGAAGACCGGGCCGTAGAACGCGTCCATCTCGGTGCGGAACTCGGGCGTCAGGGTGCCGGGCGGGAAGGTCAGCTCCATGTGGTTGAAGCGCAGCATGCGCCACGGCCTAGCGCGGCGCGCGCGGCGCAGGCAAGTGCGGGCGGTGCGCGTCCGGCGCTCCGCGCGAGCGCCGTGCGAGGCGCGCCCCGCGGAGAGAC
>VGTK01000260.1 GCA_016874715.1 Deltaproteobacteria bacterium
GGTCGCGGCCGCCGCAACCGGCGCATTGCGCGCCGGCACGCCGTGCTTGGCGCGAATCTTCTCCTCGATGACGCGCGCCGTCTCCGGGTGCTCGCGCAGGAACTCCTTCGCGTTCTCGCGGCCCTGGCCGATGCGCTCGCCCTCGAACGAGAACCACGAGCCGGACTTCTCGACGATGCCGTCCTCGGCGCCGAGGTCGATGATCTCGCCCTCGCGCGAGATGCCGGAGCCGTAGAGGATGTCGAACTCGGCCTCGCGGAACGGCGGCGCGACCTTGTTCTTCACGATCTTGACCTTGGTGCGGCTGCCGATCACCTCGTCGCCCTGCTTGATGGCGCCGATCCGGCGGATGTCCATGCGGACCGAGGCGTAGAACTTGAGCGCGTTGCCGCCGGTCGTCGTCTCCGGATTGCCGAACATGACGCCGATCTTCATGCGGATCTGGTTGATGAAGATGACGATCGTGCGCGAGCGCGCGATCGTCGCGGTCAGCTTGCGCAGCGCCTGCGACATGAGGCGTGCCTGCAGGCCCATCTGCGGATCGCCCATGTCGCCCTCGAGCTCGGCGCGCGGCACGAGGGCCGCCACCGAGTCGACGACCAGGATGTCGAGCGCGCCCGAGCGCACCAGCGTCTCGGCGATCTCGAGCGCCTGCTCGCCGTTGTCGGGTTGCGACACCAGCAGGTCTTCGAGCTTCACGCCGAGCTTGCGGGCGTAGCCGGTGTCGAGCGCGTGCTCGGCGTCGATGAAGGCGCTGACGCCGCCCTCCTTCTGCGCCTCGGCGATGATCTGCAGCGACAGCGTCGTCTTGCCCGACGACTCCGGTCCGTAGATCTCGACGACGCGGCCGCGCGGCACGCCGCCAACCCCGAGCGCCATGTCGAGCGCCAGCGAGCCGGTCGACACCGCCTGGATGTCGGTGACCGGCTGGTCCACGCCGAGCTTCATGATCGCGCCTTTGCCGAACTGCTTCTCGATCTGGCTCATCGCCAGCTCCATCGCCCGCTCACGGTTCGCGTCCATCACGTCCTCCTGACCTCACAACCCGGCGATCGCCCGGCGTTCTCCCGTTGTCCTGCCGCTCGACGGGGAGATCGAGCTGGCGTTCGCGATGCGCCTACCACGAACGCCCGCGGCCGTCTCCGGCCCCCCCGACATAATCTCTCGCACCGCGGTCCACATTGCTCACTCTCGCCTGCGCGCTCTCGACTACTCTCGCCTGTGCGCTGTCGACTCACTCTCCCCCAGGCGCTCTCGGATTCGCGCCCTCGCGTACGCGACCCACAAGATGGCATTCCGCTCGTTCAGCGGTTGTCCGCCGGCCAACCCGTGTTTCGCCTTTTCTTCGTATCACCTGCGGAAGCCGGATTCCACCACCGGAAGTCCGAGCGCCCACCGCCGGACCCAGTCCAGCGCCAGCTGCGAGGTCAGGAGCTTCACCCAGTCGCGGGTCCCCCAGAGCTGGTGGCGCCGCGAGACCAGCAGGCCGTCGGCCGACAGCGCGAAGCAGACGGTTCCGACCGGGGTCTTCTCCGTCCCCCCGTCCGGGCCGGCGACCCCGCTGGTCGCGACCGCGACCGAGGCCCCCGAGCGCCTGCGGGCGCCCTCGGCCATCTCGCGCACCGTCTCCTCGCTGACCGCGCCGAACTCCGCGAGCGTCTCGGGCCGGACGCCGAGCACGTCCTTCTTCGCACCGTTCGAGTAGGTCACGTAGTCGGCGAGGAAGTACGCGGAGCAGCCGGGCACCTCGGTGACGCGGTGGCCGACGAGCCCGCCCGAGCAGGACTCCGCAACCGCCAGCGTCGCACCGCGCGCGCGCAGCGCCGCACCGGTCGCCGCCTCCATGCTGACGTCACCCTCGCCGAAGATCACCGCGCCGAGCGCGCAGCGCAGTCGTGCCGACAGCTCCTCGAGCCGCGCGTCCGCACGCCCGGGCGCGTCGCGCACCAGCAGCTTCACCGAGATCATCGGGAAGCTCGCGCGAAACCCGACGCGCGCCTCCTCGGGCCGGATCACGGCGTTCACCGCCTCGTCGAGCGCCGACTCGCTCATGCCGAAGGTCTGGAACGTCCGCACCGCGATCACCTGATCGCTGCCGCGCAGCTCGCGGATCCACGGGGCGACCCGCTCGTCGAACATCGGCTTCATCTCGCGCGGCACGCCCGGCATCACGACCAGGTGCCGGGGCAGCCGCAGGCGACCGGCGCCCCCGGGGGCCGGGACCTCGCGCTCGCAGCTCACCCGGTAACCCGGTGCCGTGCCGAGGGGGTTCTCGAGGATCACCGCCGGATCGGGAAACTGCGCCTGACGCAGGTTGTTCTCCGGCATCACGCGCCCCATGCGCTCGAACATCGCGCGCATCCGCGCGGCGGACGGCTCGTCGAAGCGGAGCCCCACGCCGAGCACCCGTGCCACGATCTCGGTGGTCAGGTCGTCGCTCGTCGGGCCGAGTCCGCCGGTCGAGACGACCAGGTCGCCGAGCTCGAAGGCGCGCTCCCAGGCCCAGGCGATGCGGTCGTGGAAGTCACCGACCACGAGGACCGCGACCACGTCGAGGCCGAGCGTCAGACAGCGGTCGGCGAGCCACTGGGCGTTCGTGTCGGCGATCTTGCCCGTCGTGAGCTCGTCGCCGGTCGAGAGGATGACGACCTTTTCCACCATCGCGTGCGCGTTCTCCCTGCGGCCGCGGGCGGCCGCGCTTCCCCGGACGTGCCGCGCGGGTCCACCGCCCTCCGGTCGGACGTCCGGAGGTCAGAGCAGGACGCGCGCGATCAGGTTTGCATAGACGCCGCTGACCACGTCGTCGAGAACGACGCCTGCCCCGCCGGGTACCGCGCGGTCGAAGTGGCTGGCGGGCCACGGCTTCACGACGTCGAGCACGCGGAAGATCAGAAAGATCGCGATCACGTTGAGCCAGGTGGGCGCGAAGCCGGCGAGCGCGATCGCCATGCCGACGATCTCGTCGATCACGATCTTGCCGCTGTCGTGCTGCTGCAGGATCGCGTCGGCACGACCCGCGATGGCGATCGCCGCCCCCGTGGCGATCGCGAGCAGGACCAGCGTCGGGAGCACCGACGTCGTCACTTGCAGAAGAGCAAGGTAGAGAACGATGCCGAGCAGACTGCCGAAGGTCCCCGACGCGAACGGTGCGTAGCCGAGGCCCGCGCCGCTCGCGACGAAGAGAATGATGCGGCGGGAAACGATGCAACCTTGTAGTGGCGCGGCGGTTGCGGAATCAAGGGACGTCGCCAGTGCCGGTACCGGATCGGGTCGGACGGTCGGTGACGGAGACGCAAGGAAGCGCAGCACCGCGATGAAGTCGTGCACGGATGCGGGATGTGATCTCGTGGAATCTCGGGGTTTTTTGTGGCACCCGCATTGCTCAAAGCCTAACTCGACCGGGCGATCTACCGGACACGGAAATCCTGGCTCACGCACCCGAGCACGCCTACCTCTCCGCCCACATCGCAAACCGTACCCTGAACATTAGCACCTTCGATCGCCCGGTCACGCTTCCGTCCCTCTCCCCTTCCTGATCTCTTCTGCCTCCGCATCGCTCCGAGGCAGCCCGCACGCGACGTGCGCTTCGGTGCCCACGTGAGCGAGCCCCCGCGCGACCTCCGCGACGAGCGCGGGCCGGTGGTCCTCTTCGACGGCGAGTGTCCGCTGTGCAACCGCAGCGTCGCCTTCCTCGCCCGCCACGATCGCGACCATCGCCTGCGCTACGCGCACTTGCAGGGACGCTTCGCCGCCGAGCGGCTGGCGCCCGATCTGCGCAGCGCCGCGCGCGACGGCAGCGTCGTGCTGCTCGAGCCCGAGTGCGACGACCGCGTGAGTCTGCGGAGCGCGGCCGTGCTGCGCGCCCTGGCCCACACCCGAAAGCTCTGGCGCCCGCTCGCCTGGGTCGCGGCGTCAGCCGGAGCCGTTCGGCTGCTGAACGTGCTCTACGGCCACGTGGCGCGGAAGCGCGACGACTGGTTCGGACGCCACGACACCTGCGCCCTGCCCGATCCGAGCTTCCGCTCGCGCTTCATCGCGGATTGAGGCGTCCGGCGGCGCTCGCCGACACGCGTCAGCGAAAAAAGGACGCCACTTCGTCGACGACACGCTCCTGCTGGGCCTGCGTCAGCTCGGGATACATCGGCAGCGCCAGGACCTCGCGCGACGCGCGCTCGGTCTCCGGCAGGCTGCCCGGACGCCCGCCCAGCTCGGCGAAGCACTGCTGCAGGTGCAGCGGGATCGGGTAGTAGACCTCGCAACCGATCTGCCGCGCGCGCAGATGGTCGCGCAGCGCGTCGCGGCGCGGCGTCCGGATCACGTACTGGTGGAAGATGTGTCGTGCCCCGGCACGGACCGACGGCAGCGCCACCGTGCCGTCCAGCCGGGCGGCGCGGAACAGGTTGGCGTAGGTTGCCGCGCGCGCGGCGCGCGCATCGGACCACGCATCCACGTGCGCGAGCTTCACGCGCAGGATCGCTGCCTGGATGGCATCGAGCCGGCTGTTCAGGCCAACCTCCACGTGCTCGTAGCGCCTCTCCGAGCCGTGCTCGCGGAGCCGCCGCACGCGCGCCGCGAGCCGATCGTCCCGGGCGCTGAGCAGCCCGGCGTCGCCGGCCGCGCCGAGGTTCTTCGTCGGGTAGAAGCTGAAGCAGCCCAGATCGCCGCCGGCTCCCGCGGCCGTGCCGTCGCGCGTCGCGCCGAACGCCTGCGCCGCGTCCTCGACGATCGGCAAGCGATGCTCCGCGGCGATCGCCGCGAATGCCGCGAAGTCGACGCACTGCCCGTAGAGGTGAACCGGCAGCAGGGCGCGCGTCCGCGGCGTGATGACGGCGCGCACCGCATCGGGGTCGAGGAGGAAGTCGTCGGCACGGATGTCGGCGAACACCGGCCTCGCCCCGAGGCGCGTGATCGCCGAGGCGGTCGCGAAGAACGAGAACGCCGTGGTCACGACCTCGTCGCCGGGGCGGACGTCGAGCGCCATCAAGGCGAGCAGCAACGCGTCCGAGCCCGAGGCGCAGCCGATCGCGTGCGGCACGCCGACGTAGCGCGCCGCGGCCGCCTCGAACGCCTGCACGTGCTCCCCGAGCACCCAGCGTCCGCTGCGCAGCACCTCGAGCACGGCCGGCTCGATCTCGCCGGCGATGGTTTCGTACTGCGCCACGAGATCGAGCTGCGGGACCGGCGCACCGCTCATGGCGCCACCCTGTCGCGCAGCACCGCAGGGATCGTCCGCAGGGCGATCTGCAGGTCGAGCATGAGCGACCAGCGGTCGATGTAGTCGAGGTCGCAGCGGAGCCCCGACAGGAACGGCTGTCCCAGACGGTTGCTCACCTGCCACAGACCGGTGATGCCCGGCTGCATCGAGAAGCGCTTGCGCTGCCACGGCTCGAAGTCCCCGATCTCGTGCGGCAGCATCGGACGCGGGCCGATCAGGCTCATGTCGCCGAGCAGGACGTTCAGCAGCTGCGGCAGCTCGTCGAGGTCGAATCGGCGCAGAACGCGCCCGATGCGCGTCACACGCGGGTCGGAGCGCAGCTTGAAGATCGGCCCGTCGGCCTCGTTGAGCCCGTGCAACATGGTGCGCAGCTTCTCGGAGCCGTCGAACATGCTGCGGAACTTGATCATGCGGAAGCGGCGCTTGTTGAGGCCGATGCGTTCCTGCACGAAGAAGACCGGCCCCGGAGAGTCGAGCTTGATCGCGATGGCAATCGCGAGCCAGAGCGGCGAGGTGAGCACGATCAGCACCGGCGCCGCCACCAGGTCGATCGCCATCTTGACCGCGCGCCCCCACGGCCAGTGCTCCTGCGGGTTGACCGAGAGCAGACGCTGATCTGCCATCTGCTCGAGCGTCGCGCGCTCGAGGCCGGCGCCGAGCGTCTCGAGCGCCACGTGCAGCGCGACGCCCTCGCGGTCGCACGCCTGGATGAGCAGCCCGAGCTCGCGCGCCGTGAACTTGTCGGTCGCGACGGCGACCTCGTCGATGGCCTCGCGCCCGAGATAGTCGGCGAGCGAGCCGAGCAGCGGTGCGTCGTCGTCGCCATCGCTGCTGTCCAGGACCGTTGCGCGCGGTGCGCGCAGCTCCTCTGCGGACAGGCGCGCGACCACCGCAACGCCGAACGCCGCTTCGTCGGCGAGCACGCGGGAGAGACGCGCCGTCGCGACCTCGTCACCGATCAGGAGGACGCGTGCGGCGCCGCCACCGGACTCGCGCATGCGCACCGCGACCCGCCACAACGTCACCCGGCCCGCACTCAGCAGGACGAACGCGCCGAGGCCATACAGACCGACGAACAGACGACTCACGTACGAGAGCTTCAGCACGAAGAGACCCGCCAGCGTCGCGATCAGGCCGAGTGCAAGCGCGACGGCGACCCGCCGCACGGCGTGGCGCAGGTGTGACAGATTCGCCGAGCCGTACGCGTCGAGACGCCACAGCACGATCATCGCCGCGAGCGCCGTCATCGCGGAAGGGCCGGCGTAGAGCTCCGGGTCGTAGAGCTTCGTCAGGTCGGCCGGCAGCAGGCTCGTCTTCGCCCAGTAAGCGAGCGGAAACGCCAGCAGGAGCAGAACGCCGTCGCCGATCTGCGCCAGGTGGCCGAAGTGCGCAGCCGGTCCGGCGCGCGCCACCGCGCGCGGGCGCCGCATCACAGCGCGTCCGTTGCCACGCTCGGGGCTCGGCTGAACCATGTTTCCCCCGGAGCCAGCGCTCCCCTCAACCCCGCCGTGCCTTGCAGCGACCAAGGCCATGCCCCGCAGGCGTTAACCCAGCGGGCCGCGCGGTGCAATTCGTGTCCATTCCGGGAAAGGGGCGCCGCCCCTTTCCCTCCACGCGGCGAAGCCGCGTGGAGCCTCCCTTTCCCCGCTCGCTTCGCTCGGCCGCTCGGCTTCGCCTTCGCAGAGGGGGCGCTGCCGAACGCTTCGGCGCGCGCGCGCCCGCCCGCTCGGGCGCCGCCCCTTTCCCTCCACGCGGCGAAGCCGCGTGGAGCCTCCCTTTCCCCGCTCGCTTCGCTCGGCCGCTCGGCTTCGCCTTCGCAGAGGGGGCGCTGCCGAACGCTTCGGCGCGCGCGCGC
>VGTK01000261.1 GCA_016874715.1 Deltaproteobacteria bacterium
GCGCGCCGAGGGCGAGAAGAAGCAGCACCAGTGCGAGCGTGGCACGTGGGCGGTCGCAGAGGTTCCTCATCCGTGAGCTCCAGCCTCCGAGGGGGGAATGGGTGGTGCGGGCCGTCGAGGCACCCGCGGCGATCCGTCGAGCGGCGCTTCTACCGGCGCGTGGTTGCTCGACGGTGATCCGCGCGTGACGTCTTGATGACGGCGGAGCAACACGCGCTGCGGCAGCGCGCTTCGGCGCGCGCGCCGTCACGCAAACGTCAAGTACACCGGCGCCGGACGCGCGCGCCGTCATGTGATCGTCAAGCAGTGCCCGTGCGCTGAGCGCGCGCGCCCGAATTTACGGAAGCGACACACAAGCACAACGACCGCAAAACGTGCTGTCGGTAGTCAATCCTCCCGAACGCCGCGTGCGACCCCACCCGTGCGCGCCCACAGCCAGTCAAGGAGGAACAGACAAATGCTCGACCGCGTTCACCCACCCGGCCGAATGCGCGTCGTCGCGGCTCTTGCCGCGTCGTTCGTGCTCTTCGGTCTCGCCGCGAGCGCGCAAGCGGGACCGTTCGAGTGCCGCGCCCAGATCGGCAAGGAGGCGAGGATCCTGCTCAGCCTCGGCAGCCGCTTCGTGCAGGTGTGCCACAAGAAGCGTGACCGTGTGTGCGCCCCGAACAGCATGCGAGGCGAATGCAACATCGTCGATTCCGCCAACGTCGACCCGAAGAACGCCTACGCGGCGCGCGAGGCGAAGGCACTTGCCCTGATCAACGCCGACTGTACGGGGAGCCCTGTTCTGGCGAACTATCCGGACGGCGTGCAGGTCGACGTGCTGGACAAGATCGTCGAAGAGCTGACGGGCAACTCGCAGGTCGCGCTCGGAGACGAGGACCTGCTGTGTGACAAGGCCACCGTGGCGTGTCACCGCGCGATCGCCCAGGCGCGCTCGACGGTCATCAAGGAGGTCATCACCGACTCCGTGAAGTGCCAGCGCGACATCGACAAGAACGCGTCCACCTTCGGCGCGATCTCGCCAGCCTGCCTCGACTCGGGTGACCGCACCTCGGCCGCGGCGAAGACCAAGATCACGAAGAACTGCACGGGCGTGAACCTCGCCGACGTCGGCAGCTGCTCGAACACGCTCGCGTCGCTCGACGACTGCGTGGTCGACAGCGCGGTCGCGACCGGCCAGGACCTCGCGAAGGCCGTGTACGGCGCGCCGGAGGGCTGCGGCGACGGCGTCCTGACGATCAACGAGCAGTGCGACGACGGCAACACGCTGTCGGGCGACGGCTGCAACGCGAGCTGCGAGCTCGAGGGCCAGACCTGCTCGTACGCGGGACCCGGCGCTGGCACAGGCACGCGCCTCGTGACGGTGTCGATCAACGCGCCGGAGCCGGTCGCCGGCCTGCAGATCTCGCTGGACTACCCGCAGCTCGAGGCGGGCATCCCGGGTGTCGGCACGTCGAGCGTCGTCCAGGGCCGCTTCCAGACCCTGCAGCCGGCGAGCCTCGCCGCGCTGAACGACAACCTGAACACCGACGCCATCATCGGCATGGTGAACGTCGTCGATCCGTTCAACAGCGGTCCGCTGTTCAGCATCACGATGGACAACTGCGTCCAGCTCTCGCAGAACATCTGCAACCGGAACCAGCAGGTGTTCGGCTGCGGCGGCCGCTGCCGGCTGCCCAGTGGCATCGGCGGCTCGGGCACCGTCTGCTTCAGCGCCTCGACCTGCGCGGTCGGCGAGATCTGCGACAACGGTGACCCGCTGGTCTGCAGCCCCGGCAGCAACCTGCCGTTCGGCCCTGGCCCGCAGCCGGGCTGCTGCCCGGGGGACAACGCCTGCATCTCGCAGACGGACATCACCTCCTGCACCGTCAGCGACCCGGTCGACGCGAACGGCCAGCCGATCGCCGGCGTGACCTGCTCGGTGTCGGTCGTCGAGCAGCCCTGATCGTTCCACCGAGGACGCCGCACGCCCGGGTCGTCCGGGCGTGCGGCACCATTCCTACACCTTCGGAGCGTGCTCCGAACGCTTGAGGAGAGAGAACAATGAGAAAGTGCTTCAAGGGAGTTCTGGCGGGCGTCGCCATGCTGATGGCGCTCGCACTCGCGGGCCGCGCGAACGCCGCCGTCTGCGGTGACCTGAACGGCAACGGCAGCCGCGCCACCGCGGACGTCGTGCTGCTGTTCCGTGCCGTGCTCGAGAACCCGGATCCGTCGCCGCTGTGCGGCGGTGCGGGCGCGCTCGACTGCGGCGACATCAACGCCGACGGCGGCATCTCGACCGCCGACGTCGTGATCCTGTTCTCGAGCGTGCTCGGAAACGAGACACTGTTCCCGCTCTGCACCGGCGCCGGCAACACCCGCGCCTGCGGCTCGACGGTCACGGGTACCATCGCGGCCAACGAGACCTGGGACGCCTGCACGTACACCCTCGACGGCATCGTGTTCGTCGAGCCGGGCGTCGTCCTGACGATCAGGGCCGGTGCCACCATCAAGGGTGATTCGACGCCGACCAGCGACCCGACCTCGGCGCTGGTGTTCCGTCGCGACTCGAAGATCAACGCGCCTGGCACGCAGGCGAGCCCGATCGTCTTCACCTGCGACCTCGCGCCGGGCGCGCGCTTCGCGGGCTGCTGGGGCGGTCTGGTCCTGAACGGCCGTGCGCCGCTCAACGTTCCGGGCGGCGAGGGCCTCGCCGAGGGTCTCGACAACACGCCGTTCGGCGGCACCGACGCCAACGACTCGAGCGGTCTCGTCCGCTTCGCTCGCGTCGAGTTCGCCGGCCGCATCCTGAGCCCGAACAACGAGCTAAACCTGTTCACCATGAACGCGGTCGGCCGCGGCACGACCATCGACCACATCGCGGTCAACCAGGGCCTCGACGACGGCTTCGAGTGGTTCGGTGGCAACGTGAACAGCAAGTTCATGGCCGCGACCGCCATGGCCGACGACGGCCTCGACTGGCAGCTCGGCACGACGAGTGCGACGCAGTACGCGTTCGCCGCCCACTACGGGGACAACATGGACACGGCAGGCAGCCACGAGATGGAGGGCGACAACAACGAGAACGGCTTCGACTTCGCGCCGCGCTCGAAGCCCAGGTTCTGCAACGCCACGCTGGTCGGCACGCGCAACCAGGCGAACGGCAACAAGACCAACCACAACATGCTGCTCCGCCGTGGAACGGCGGCGCAGATCCTGAAGACGATCGCGATCAACGCGAACACCTCGGGCGTCCGCATGAACGACTCGGCGACCTCGAACAACGCCTGCACCGCGGGTGCCGGCGCGCTGACGGGCGAGCTGAACTGCCAGGACTGCATCTTCTGGAAGTCGGGTGCGAGCGGCACGGTCTACGCCGATGCGAACGCGACCGGCGGCAACTGCAGCACGGCGCAGCTGTTCTCGCTGTGGACGACGCAGGCGTCGGCTCCCACCCGCACGATCGACCCGGGCCTCGCGGCCAACACCGGTGAGGTGTGGCCACCGGTCAGCCCGGTTCCGACCACGGCGGCGAACTCGAGCGCGATCGACTGCAAGAGCGTCGACGCGTTCTTCGACACCACCGGCTACGTCGGTGCGTTCCAGCCGGGTGCTGCGAGCTGGCTGACGTCGCCCTGGTACGACACGGCGATCAACTGATCGCGCGTCCCGCGTCGGCGGCCGGAGGCGAGAGTCTCCGGCCGCCGGGCGCGGTCAGCGAGGTGCTGAGAAGATGAAGCTGGCTCGCATTTCCGTTCTCGTCCTGGTCATGGGCATCGCGGCGTTCGTCGTCCTGGGCGGCACGACCGTGAGCGGCTTGCCGACGGCTCCTCGCGGAGCTGCTCCGCATCCGCCGCTGTCGGGTGGGGCGTCCTCGGTGGACGAGCTGCTCGGACGATTCGTCAAGGCGCTCGAGGCGAACGACGGCGACGCGCTCGAGGCTCTGCGGGTGACGGAGGACGAGTACCGGAAGATCATCATGCCCGGCAGCGTCAAGCCGGGCGAGCCGCCCCAGAAGCTCAGCCCGAGAGCCGACGAGTACTTCTGGCAGAGTCTGGACACGAAGAGCCTGTACGGAGGACGCGCGCTCCTCGCGGGCTACAACGGCCGGACCTACCGCATCACGAACGTGACCTGGCTGAAGGGGATCGACGACTACGCCTGGTACCGCTGCTACGACCGGCTCGAGCTGACCCTCGTCGACCAGAGCGGCGAGGAGCTCAAGCTCAACACGGGCTCGGTCGCGGAGGTCGACGGCCGGTTCAAGTTCATCTCCTTCATCCGCGACTAGGCGACGGGCGACGTTGCGCCCCGGATCGCATTCGGAGCGCACCCGTACCGACGCCACGAGCAAACAAACCGGTGCCTGCGTTCGCGCCGCGGCAACGTGTCGCCGTGCAGGTTCCAGGGAGGTCCAAGAGCATGAAGAAGTCTTTTTCCAGCTGGTTCGCGCGGGCCGCGACGCTCTCCGTCGCAGCGTCCGCGCGGGCCGCGACGCTCTCCGTCGCAGCGTCCGCGCTGCTGATGACCGCGCCGTCGGGCTCCGACGCCGGCACCTACGTGAGCGCTCCGCTGCCGACCGAGTTCGGCGGCGGCGTCGTTCCCGCGGACCCGAAGGTCCTGAAGAACGTCCAGAAGGCGAGCGCGACCATCGCGAAGCTCGCCGCCACGGTGGACAAGTGCTACGCGAAGGGCGTCGGCAACGTCGCCAAGGGCGCCCCGTCCGGCGTCGACACCTGCCTCAACGATCCCGCGAAGGGCGCGCTGCCGAAGTTCCTCGCGGCGATCGACAAGATCGACGCGAAGGCTCCGGGCCTGTCGTCCTGCTACGACTTCAAGGCGGCCGGCCAGAACGTCGCGAACACCGTCAAGGCGAGCAACGCCGAGGTGTACTGCGACGGCACGACGGCGCTGCCGGCGGAGTTCGGCGGCGGCTTCCTGCCGCCGAACTCGGACACCCAGAAGAACGTCCAGAAGGCGAGCAAGGAGCTCGCGAAGCTCTGGGCGTCGATCGAGAAGTGCTACTCGAAGGGCGTCGGCAACTTCTCGAAGGCGAAGGCCGACGGCGTGACGGCCTGCCTCACCGACCCGGCCAAGGGCGTGATCACCAAGTACCAGGCCAAGATCGCGGGCATCACCCTTCCCCCGTGCGCCGATTTCGCGACCCTGCAGGCGCAGGTCGAGGGCATCTCGAAGGCCGCGAACAACCAGTACTGCGCCTGCAGCCAGACCGTCGCCACGGTGACGACGAGCTACGGTGGCAGTGCGTCGGCGGCGTCGACGTTCCTCGGCTACGACGACGCGGCTCTCGACATCCCCGGGTTCGGTAGCCAGCAGTCGGTGATCGACCGCATCGACGACCAGACCGGCGTCGTCGGCGGCACGTTCAGCTACGCCGACACCGATACCAACGCGAACACGCTCGACGACCAGATCGCGGTCGGGCTGATCAGCCTGTCGCAGTCGGTCCCGGCGGGTGACTTCGTGTCGGTGACCTTCGACTGCAAGGCGGGTCAGGGTGCGGCGGTCGCAGGTGACTTCACCTGCACGCTCGACGCGTCGGACATCAACGGCGCCCAGATCGCGGGCAGCTGCTCGGTGTCCTCCGTGTCGTACGTTCCGTAAGCGCCCTGCGGAACGACGGCAGCAGGAAGGGGCGAGTCGCCATCGGCGGCTCGCCCCTTCGTCTTCGTGCGAGGGGTGCCGTCGTTGCGTCGCGCGACGACGCGCCCGCCGCAACGAACACGTCACGTTCGGATCACTGGGCGGAAACTCCCCTCCCGTACTGTGGGCACCGGCGTCGGACCGCTGCGCGTACGCGGCGGCATCCGAGATCACCACCGCGGACGCAACGCGCAAAACGAGAGGACGAGAATGATGAGAGGTCTGCCAACGCGTCTCCCGGCCCTGCTCGCAGGTCTGCTCGCGATGCTCGCGAGCGCGAGCCCGAGCGGCGCCATCCTCGACGACCCGTTCACGACGAAGACGCAGCCCGCGAGCACGCTCGTGATGCCGTTCGACGTGAGGCCCGGTCGCACGACGTTCCTGCTCGCGAGCAACATCGCGGGCAAGTCGGGCGACGTCGCCGCGGTCACGACGCACTGGTCGTTCTGGAGCGAGAGCTGCACGCACCTCGTGGACGTTCCGATCTGCCTCACGCTGAACGACACCATCGTGGTGGACCCGACCGCCATCTCGCCGACGAATGCGGCGAATCAGCCGGTCGGTCCGAGCGCCGACCTGACCGGGCAGCGCGGCTACGTCACCGTGACCGCGTACGCGACCGACGCGAACTGCGCCGATCCGAGCGTGCTGGGCTTCCAGCTCGTCGATGACGCGCTGGTGGGCACGATGACCCTCGCCGACTCCGCGATCGGCAAGGCGTTCGCGATCGACGCCATCGGCCTCGGCCTCGACGAGACGGGCACCTTCGTCGAGCTGCCGGACCTTCTCCTGTCGCCGAACGGCAACGACGGCTTCCTCGCCGTCCAGACCTTCAACCCGGAGACGATCGACGACTCGATCGTCATCCTGGTGAGCCTGAAGGAGAACGGCGGCCGGCTGCCGGGCGAGCTCGGACCGGTTGGCGTCCCGGTGTCGGCGAACGTGAGCTTCTTCGACAACATCGAGACCCGGACGTCGCTGCCCGACACGTCGATCCCGTGCACGCTGTTCACGTCGGCCGTGCCGAGCGACACCGGCTCGCTGGTGCCGGGCACGGTGACGATCACGTCGTCGGGCTTCCTGCAGTTGACGAACATCCTCGCCGGCGGCACGCCGGTGGGTGACGCCGACGGCAACGACGGCAACGACACCTGGGTCTACGGCTTCCACGGCCAGGCGGTCGCGATGTACGCGGCCGCGTCGAGCGCGAAGTACCCGGTGCTCGGGGACGTCGTCATCCCGACGCCGACCCCGACGCGTACGCCGACCCCGACGCGTACGCCGACCCCGACCCAGACGGCGGCTCCCACCGCGACACCGGCCCCGACCACGACGGCCGCGCCGACGCCGACCGGTGCGCCGACGGCGACGCCGCGCCCGACCGTG
>VGTK01000262.1 GCA_016874715.1 Deltaproteobacteria bacterium
GCCGCGGACCGCGAGCGGCTCGCCGACCGCGCGCAGTCGATCGCCGACGCCATCGCGTCCGGGCTGCCGCTGTGGCGCTCGTTCGACCCGCGCGAGGTCCTGCACGACACGCTGGCCGCGCTCGGCAGCGCCGGCGCCGACGTCGGCGAGACCGCCATCGTCAACTTCGACCTGCTCGAGGTGGACGTTCCGGCCGGCAAGCGCGCGGCGCTCGAGAAGCTCGGCTTCGTGCACTCCGTGCGGGAGCCGTCGTACGGCACCCCGTCGGGCACGATCGACAGCGACGGGCTCGAGGCGATCGGCTCCGACGTCGCGAATGCGGCGGGCCTCACCGGCGCCGGCATCAAGGTCGCGGTGATCGACTCCGAGTGGGAGAGCCTCGCCGACGTCGTGGCCGAGGGCGACCTGCCAGGTATCCCGGTCAACATGCAGTTCCGCGTCGCGACCGACCGCACCGTGACCGCAAACGTCGCAGCCGACGGCTTCGGCGACCGCGAGCACGGCACCGCGGCCGCCGAGGTCGTGCACTAGGTGGCGCCCGGCGCGACGCTGCTGCTCTACCGCCTGAACTACGACGGTACCGGCTTCGTGTCGGCGGCGGCGATCAAGTCGGCGATCCGCCACGCGACCGATCAGGGCGCCAAGGTCATCCTCCCGGCGGTGCACTTCATCAGGACGATGAGCGATCCGAAGGGCCTGCTCGCGGGCGGCACCAACCCCTTCACCGACGACATCGACTACGCGAAGGCCGCGGGTGCGACCGTCGTCGTGCCGGCGGGCAACGAGGCGCTGCGCCACTACGCGGGGCAGTTCGCGCCGTGCGGCGAGTGCAAGAGGGACACGCTGTGCAACACCGCCGAGGACGACAGCTCCTTCCACATCTTCGATGACGACCTGGCGCTGAACGACCTCGTGCTCGACACCGACTACGACGACTTCGCCTACGGTGACGGCACGTCGTTCAACCCGGTGCGCGTCACCTGCTACAGCGCGACCGACGCGGCGGTGCCCGGCAACTTCAAGATGCAGCTGCGTCGCTTCCGCGAGCTCTTCAGCGCGGTCGACCCCCCGGATTTCCCGAGCTGCCCGACCGATGCGGGCAACGAGATCGTCTCTGGCACGGTGAAGACGCTCGGCGAGTCCTTCACCAAGGACATCACACCGTACGGCGGTTCGGGCGAGAACGTCTTCGACGACTACTACTTCGTCGTCATCCAGCGCATCGCAGGCAGCGAGACGCCGAACTTCCGCATCGACTGCACCATCGCGGTCGGCGAGCTGACGTACTTCAACGAGGCGAAGAGCCTCTCCGACCTCGCCGTCGTCGGCTCGAGCCTCTCGGTCGCGGGCACGGTGTCGCCGGGATTCGGCGGCAGCTCGGAGGTCAGCTCGTGGGGCCCGACCGGCGACCCGAGCGGCCCGACCAAGCCCGACATCTCGGCACCGAGCGAGGTGACCAACTACGCCGCAACGGTCGAGGGCTTCACGTTCTGGGAGACGTTCAACGGAACGTCGGCCGCGGCATCGCACGCCGCCGGCATGGT
The DNA here is from genome assembly GCA_016874715.1 of Deltaproteobacteria bacterium. Classification (GTDB taxonomy): domain Bacteria; phylum Desulfobacterota; class Binatia; order UBA12015; family UBA12015; genus VGTK01. The sequence continues at coordinate 1,545 of VGTK01000262.1, forward strand.
CGCGCTGGTGCAGGGCTACCGCCAGGCGGAAGGCCTGCCGCTCTACACCGTCGACGAGCTCAAGCAGGTGCTGTTCGCCTCGGCGATCGACCTCGACGACGGCCTGCCGGCGCTGAAGGGCCCCGACCCGACCTACGGTCACGGTCTGGTGCAGATCCCGGCCGCGATCCTGCCGGGCGTCCCGGGCAGCAGCACGCCGTACGACCGCGACGGCGACCTCAAGACGGATCCCGCGACCTATGACCCGGCCACCGGCAGCTGGGCGTGGCTCGGCTCGACGGCAGGACAGACCACGCTGAACGGCTTCGGCAGCCCGTCGCTGTTGCCGGTCGCGGGCGACTTCGACGACGACGGCCGGGTCGACGCCGCGACCTACGATCCGAGCAGCGGCGACTGGACGTTCAACACCACGACCACTCCGGTGGCGAGCGCGACCGGTCTCGGCGGCAGCGGCTTCAAGCCCCTGATCGGCGACTACGACGGCGACGGCATTGTCGACCCGGGCGTCTACAACGAGACCACCGGCGATTGGCGGTGGCGTCGCTCGTCGGACGGGAACACCGCCGAGCAGCTCGGCTTCGGCGGCTCCGACCGCAAGGGATGCCCCGCGGACTTCGACGGCGACGGCCAGACCGACCTCGCAACCTTCGAGGAGGCGACCGGCAAGTGGCAGTACGTCGGCTCGACCGACGGCGCACAGGAGTTCACCTTCAGCCCCGGGACGCGCTGGCTGGCCGTGCCGGGTGACTACGACGGCGACGGCAGGGCCGACGCCGCGACCTTCCAGAAGAAGAAGGGCAAGTGGCGCATGCGTCTGTCGAGCCTCGGCGGCATGACGGTCAGCATCACCGGCATCGGCAACACCGGCTGGTTAGCCGTGCCGGGCGACTACGACGGCGACGGCAAGACCGACCCCGCGGCGTACCGGAAGTCGACCGGCATGTGGCGCTGGCTGCAGTCCTCGGACGGCGCCGTCGATCAGCTGACGTTCGGCGACGGTGCTCGGACCCCGGTCGTCGCCCAGCGTCCCTGACGGAGTGACGCCCCGCGCCGTGACGCGAGTCAGCGTTGCGCGCGCGGGGCGAGCTCTTCCGGCGCGTCGAGCGCGCCCGGCAGGCGCTCGGTCGCGGACGCCCGCGGTCGAAGGTGAACCGCGCGTCCGGCACGATGCAGAGCGCGCGCCCGCCGGGCTTCAGCACGCGGTGCCACGCGAGCAGCGCCGCGATCGGGTCGTGCGCGTGCTCGAGCAGGTGACAGGCGATCAGGAAGTCGTACGCGTCGCTGGCGAGCCCGTCGAGAGTTGCGGCGTCGCAGACGATCGCCGGCCGGACGATGCGATCGGCCGGCACGTCGGGGTGTGCGCGCACAGCTTCGCGTGGTCGAACTTGTCGACGTAGGTGACGCGCGCACCCGGCGGCAGCCAGAGCGGGCTCACCAGCGCGCCGATCTCGACGCCGTCACCGTGGAGCCCGGCGACGAAGCGCGCGCGCAGGTTCGGCGGCTCGGCCGCAGGCGCGACGTCCCCACCAGATGCGCGCCGGATCCTTTTCCCGCGGACGAGATCAGCGACATCATTCTCCGCCAGAGGCGCGCTCCGCGCGCCTCACCGGTTCGACCTCAACGCAACCGGCAGGCGTCGCATCCTTGACAGGGACTGCGTGCGGGCGCAGAGGTCCGGCAGCCGTGTGGCGCCGCCGAACCGCTCCGACCGAGCCCGCTCCGCCGCCGCGCACGATCGTGCGCAAGGACTACCGCAGCGGGCGTCTCGCCGCCCCAGGTCGCGTGGTCGACCCCGGACACGCGGAAGGCTTGGAATGTGGATCTCCGGGCCGTCGTGAGACCAGAGCGCGGACCGGCGCCTCATCCGTGCGCGGGGCAGCATGACCGAATCAAGGATGGCGGACTTCAGCGGCCCAACGCCGAAGGTCGACGCGTTGCGGCCTCACGTCGGGCGGTCGGTCTCGGCACCGATCTCGGCTGTCGTTACGCTTGCCTTGATTGCCGTCGTGGTCTCGCGTCGCCCCGACACGGTCTTGCACCCCCAGTTCTGGGCCGAGGACGGTACTTTCTGGTTCGCCGCGGCGTACAACGATGGTCCGCTCGTGGCCCTCCAAACGCCGGCGGGGGGCTACTTTCAGAGCTTTTCGCGGCTCACGGCTGCTCTCAGCTTGCTCTTTGGTCTTCGCTGGGCTCCGTTGACGTTCGGTCTGGCTGCCATCCTGGTTCAGATTCTCGCGCCGCTTTACTTGCTGTCGTCGCGCCTCGCAGTGTCGATTCCCGACCTACGGCTGCGCGCGTTGCTCGCGCTCCTCATCCTCGGCGTTCCCAACAGCTTCGAGGTCCAGAGCAACGTCACCAACGCACAGACGCACCTCGCAGTGCTCGGCTTCTTGATCGTTGTTGCAGATGAGGCCGAAGGCTGGCCGGCAAGGATCTTCGACGTTCTTGGACTCGTCCTGGCGGGGCTCAGTGGACCAACATGCCTCATGCTGGTCCCCGTTGCGGCCATCGCGTACCTCCGGGAGCGACGCAGCGGCCGGCGCAAGCTGATTCTGGTCGTGACCACGGCGCTTGCCCTCGCCCAGGGCGCGGCGATCGTGACGACCGGACCTGCGACACGGGTTGCCACACCCTTGGGGGCGAGCGTGCTGCGACTGCTCGCACTCATCGGCGGCCAAATCTTCGTCGCGGGGACCCTCGGGGCCAAGATCTACGCGACCGTGTTCTCGATCCTGGGGGAGGCCTCGATCACAGCGAGCACCATCGGGTTCGCGGGGCTCGTCTTCATTGGTCGGATTTTTGTTTTGACGACCAGCTTCCAGCTTCGCATGGCACTTCTCTTCGGGACACTCGTCCTCTCGGCAGCATTGATCTCCCCCGTCGTCGGTTCGCCGCCACGCTGGCGAACCCTCCAGATGCCGAACGTGGGAGTACGCTACTACGTGATTCCGATTGCGGCCTATCTCGCCGCCCTGCTCTGGGCTTCCTGTGCCGACCCTTGCCCGGCCCTGCGACGGGTAAGTCGCGTCGGTTTGCTCGCCGTGCTCTTGGTCGGCATGCCGCTCGACTGGCGCGTCGATCCGCGGCCGGATCTTGGCTTCGAGAAGCACGTCGCTGCTTTCGAAGCGGCACCAGCAGGATCCCTAGTGCGAATTCCCATTCCGCCCGCGGGATGGGAAATGCATCTGCGTAAACGGTAGAATTGCCAAACTCGCGACGCAACGGAATGAAGCCGCATCTCATGCGGATGCGGAACCCGCTACGACCGAGTTCCGTCGTCCCGCCCGAGCGGAACGAGGCACCGCTCGCGCAGCAGCGCCGCGAACTGCGCCTCCGACGCGGCGAAGGTCCTCGCGCGCATCGCGTCCGCCGCCGCCGTCGCGAGCGCCGTACGGCGCGCGCCGTCGTCGACCAGGCCGCGCAGCACGTCGGCCACCGCGTCGGCCTCGGGCGGAGCGAGCGCGCAGGTGCGGCCGTTCTCCACCATCTCGCGCACGCCGGGTACGTCCGCGTCCACCACCGCGCAGCCGCACGCCATGCCCTGGAACGGTACCCACGAGATGTTCGCCGACAGCGAGAAGCAGAGCAGTACGTGCGACTCGTTCATCTCGCGCGCCAGCTCGGCGTGCGTCAGCACGCCCAGGTTCTCGATCGAGAAGTCCACCGGACCGAGCTCGGCGTCGGTCGAGCCAAAGAAGGCGATGCGGACGTCCGGGCGCTCGCGCTTCAGGCGGCGCAGCGCCGCGAGCCCGATGCCGTAGCCGCGTCGCGGCAGCGACGGACGCGCGAAGAACAGCACGCGAACCGGACCAGGACGCGCTTCGGGCGGCACCGTCACATGGAAGACGTCCGCGTCGATCGCGAAGTCGATCGAGGCGCACGCCCGCCCGGTCGTCTCGCCCATGCGACGCGCCAGCGAGCGCCCGATGGTCACATGACCGAGCGGCAGCGCGTAGGTGTCCTCGGCCTGCGCGTGCAGCGGGTCCTCGGGCGCGTAGAAGTCGGGCTCGAAGTCCTGGATGAAGTACAGCTTGGACGGCGAGCCGGGTAGGCGCGCGACGGTGTACGCGGTCGGCCAGTTGGTGGCGATCGACACGTCGGCCGGCGCGATCGCGTCGTGGCCGACCGCGATCTCGACCGACAGCGGACCGAAGGCGTCGCCGCAGAAGTGCTCGATCTCGGCGCGCGTGCGGCCCTCGAGGTGCGCCACCGGCTCGACGTACACGCGCACGCGGTGGCCGGCGCGCCCGAGCGCGTTGGCGAGGCGGAAGATCGTCCAGTAGCCGCCGCCCGTGCCCGCGATCGGCGCGCGCACGATCCAGTTGATGGTCAGCGGACCGTCGGGCCGCGCGAGCCGCGCGGCCGTCCGCAGCTTCTCGAGGTACGCCTCGCCGCCGCGCGCCGTCGTCTGCGCGCCCTCGGCGTCCGCGAGCGCGGCCTCGCCGATCGCGCCGCGCAGGGATGGCGCCCCAAGCAGGGCGTCGAGCGCGCGGCGCCACTCGTCGTCTGCCGTGGCGAGCAGGCCGTTTCGCCCGGCGTCGATCACGCGGCGGAAATCGGGCAGCGGCGTCGCGACCGTCGGCACGCCGACCAGCGCCGCCTCGAGGAACTTGATCGAGCTCTTGCACTCGGTGAACGCGTTGCCGGTCTCGAGCGGGGCGAGGTTCACGTCCACGCCGGCGAGGATGCCGGGCAGCTCCTGCCACGGCACCAGCGGGCGGTGCGCGATCCGTGCCGCGAAGCGCGCCAGCTCGTCCGGCACCGCGATGTGCCCGACCAGCAGCAGCGACGCCTCGGGGTGCGTGTCGAGCACGTGCGCCAGCGCGGGTACCGCCTGCGCGAAGTCGCGGCGGTGGGTCGGCGTGCCGCTCAGGTATGCGAGCACCACCGCGCGACCCGCGGCTGCGGCCGCGTCATCGCCGCGCGCGTCGGCCGTGGCGGCCGCGTGGCGCAGCAGCGCCCGGCGCTCGCGCGCGCGGCGCGACAGCTCGACCATCGTCCGGCTCGCGACGTTCGGCACCACCTGCACGTTCTCCAGCAGCTCCAGAGCCCGCGCGCGCAGCGGCTCGGTCGACACCAGCGCGCCGTCGCAGCGCGCCAGGGTCGCGCGGTAGCGCGTGAGCCCGTCCCGGTAGAGCGCGGGCTCGTCGGCGCTCATCTCGGCGAGTGCTGCGACGTGCTCGGTCGCAGCGAGGTCGAACACCCAGTCGTCGGTGTCGAACAGCACCGGCTTGCCGGCGCGCTTCGCGGCGTGCAGGAAGTCCTCGACGTCCGGCCCGTACGGCACCCGGTGCAGGACGAAGAGCGCGTAGGACGGCACGCGCGGCGCCAGCTCGGCCTCGCCGTACAGCACGACGTCCGCGGTGAGCCCGAGGCCCTCGAGGCGCTCGCGCGCGTGGTCGCAGCGGTAGCGGCGCGCGTCGCCCGGGCAGCCGCTCACCAGCAGCACCGCGCGGTGCCGCGGTCCGGGCGCGAGCCCCG
>VGTK01000263.1 GCA_016874715.1 Deltaproteobacteria bacterium
GCGCCCGCCGAGCGGGCGGCGCTGCTCGAGCTGCTCGACCGACATCGCTGGCGTCGCGCCGCTGCGGCGCGCGAGCTGGGCATCTCGCGCGTGACGCTGTGGCGCCGCATGTGCCGCGCCGGGCTGACCGCGGACGCCGAGTCGGCGCGCCTCGACGACCCGTGACCGGCGCGACGGCGGGGATGGCGATCGCGCGCGCCCGGGCGGGCACGCGGGGCGGCATTCGGTTGCGGCACCACCGGGAGCCCGGTATCGCAACCGCGTGTCGACGTTGCGCTGGTGTCACCTCGGCCGGGTCGGGTACGATGCGGCGCGAGTGCTGCAGGGCCGCCTGGCGAACGCTCGTGCGGCCGGCGCCTGCGATGACCTGCTGTTGCTGCTCGAGCACCCGCCCGTGCTGACGATCGGACGCAACGCGGCGGCGCCGGCGGGCACGCCGCTCCCGATCGTCCGCACCGACCGCGGCGGCAACGTCACGTACCACGGGCCCGGGCAGCTGATCGGGTATCCCGTCGTGGCGCTGCGTGCCGCGGGGCGCGGCGTGCGCGAGTTCGTCGCCCTTCTCGAAGGCGCGCTGTGCGACACGGTGTCCACGTTCGGCGTGCGGGCGTTCGTGCGCCCCGGCCTGCCGGGCGTCTGGACGGCGGCGGACCGCAAGCTCGCATCGATCGGGCTCGCAGTGCGGCGCGGGGTAACGTTGCACGGCTGCGCGCTCAACGTTGAGGAGAGCGCGGAGGCGGGCTTCCGCGGCCTCGATCCGTGCGGTCTTCCCGGCGTGCACGCGACGAGCCTGGTCGGCGCCGGCGCGCGGGCCGGGCTCGCGGTCGACGAGGTCGCGCCGGTACTCGCGGCATCGGTCGCCCGCCGGCTGGGTGCGCGGGCGGAGCGCTGCCAGCCCGACGACCTCGCTCTCACGATCACCTCGTCTTCCACGAGCTCGACGAACCCGATGGGAGGCGGCGCGCCGGTGCCGTTTCAAGACTGACATGGACATCGGCTCGCTTCTCGAACGTTTCGCCGGTGGCGACCGTCGCGCGCTCGCGCGGCTCATCACGCTGGTGGAGAACCGGACGCCGGAGGTGCCGACGATCATGCGCCAGCTCTACCCGCGCATCGGTCGGGCGGTGCTCGTCGGGCTCACCGGTCCGCCCGGTGCCGGCAAGTCCACGCTCGGTGACAAGCTGATCGGGGCGTTCCGGGCGCAGGGGAAGTCGGTTGCGGTGGTGGCGGTCGACCCCTCGAGCCCGTTCTCCGGCGGGGCCGTGCTGGGCGATCGCATCCGCATGCAGGAGCACTTCCTCGATCCGGGCGTGTTCATCCGCAGCCTGTCGACGCGGGGACGGCACGGTGGCCTCGCGCGCGCGACGCGCGAGGTGGTGCACGTGCTCGACGCCTTCGGACACGACGTCGTGCTCGTCGAGACGGTCGGCGTCGGTCAGACCGAGCTCGACATCATGGCGCTCGCGCACACCACGGTCGTCGTGCTCGTGCCGGAGGCTGGCGACACGATCCAGGTGATGAAGGCCGGGCTGCTCGAGATCGCCGACGTGTTCGTGGTCAACAAGGCCGACCGCGACGGCGCGCGCCGGCTCAAGAACGAGCTCGAGGTGATGCTGCACCTCCGCCCCCCGGCGGCGTGGCACGTGCCGGTGCTGCTCACCGAGGCGGTGGCGAACAAGGGGATCGACGACCTGGTCGACAAGATCGCGGCGCACGGCGCGACGCGCAAGGCCGCGCGCACCGCGGAGAGCGAGGCGAGCGACCGGGTACACGAGTGGACCGAGATCCTGCGCGACGAGCTCAGCCTGCGGCTCGACCGCGCGCTCGCCGGGGGGGCGTTGTCGGCGATCACCACGAAGGTCGCCACGGGGAGCTCGGATCCCTACGGCGCCGCACTCGAGGTCTTCGAGGAGCGTGACCGACTGCTGGCGCTGCTCGCAGGGGACGGGACGCGACGGTGACGGAAGGCCGTCTGCTCTGCATCGGCGACGTGCACGGCTGCGCGCAGGAGCTCGAGCGGCCTGCTCGCGTCGGTCGATCCGAACGACGAGGATCGGCTGGTCTTTCTCGGCGACTACGTCGACCGCGGAGCCGCGTCCGCTGCCACGGTCCATCTGCTCTGCGAGCTCGCCGAGTGTCGGCCCCGGACCGTCTTCCTGCGCGGCAATCACGAGGAGATGTTCCTCGACTTCATCGGCGAGGGCGGCGCCAACAAGCAGGCGTTCTTCCACAACGGCGGCGCGCAGACCCTGGTGAGCTACGGCTGGGGTGAATCCGACCGGGCGCCGAGCGCGGACGTGGCGCACGCGCTCGTGCCGGAACGGCACCGCGAGTTCTTTCGACGGCTCGTCCTGTTCCACGCGGCGGAGGGCTTCGCATTCGTGCACGCGGGCGTGCGGCCGGGCGTTCCGCTCGTCGAGCAGTCGCGAGAGGATCTGCTGTGGATCGACGAGGAGTTCCTGCTCGTCGACCATCGGCTCGACGAGACCGTCGTCTTCGGCCACACGTCCTACCGCGATGCGTGGTTCGGCGGCGAGCGCCGGATCGGCCTCGATACCGGGTGCGTCTACGGCGGGCGTCTGTCGTGCATCGATCTCACCGAGGGCCTGCTGTACCAGGTTCGTCGCGGCCAGAAGACCGCGACGAAGCGCTCGGTCGCGTCCGAGATCGATCTTCTACGATAGGCGCGCGCCCGCTCTCGTGCGCCAGGCGCGCGCCCGCTTCGACTCGGCGGAGGCGCGCGCGTGCACGGCAAGTTGCATCGTCGTTGCCGCCGCTGTTAACGAAGGGGCGGCTCGCACCGGCGACGTAGCTCAGGTGGTAGAGCAAGGGTCTCATAATCCCTGTGTCGGAAGTTCGAGTCTTCCCGTCGCCACTTTCGCGAGCCCGGCTCGCCGGACACTCGATGGACCAACCGCGCGCGTTCGAGCAGGCGGTCCTGGGCACGATCCGCAAGCACCGCGCGATCGCGCCGCGTGACCGCGTCCTAGTCGCCGTCTCGGGCGGCGCCGACTCGACGGCGTTGCTGGCGGTGCTCGACGCGCTCGTGCGCCGCGGCGCGCTCGCGGCCACGCTGGCCGTCGCGCACCTGAACCACCGCATGCGCGGCGCGGCGAGCGATCGGGACGCGGCGTTCGTCGCCGGGCTGGCGGCGCGCCTCGGTCTGCCGTGCTTCTCCGGGACGTCGGACGCGCTCGCCGGCGTGCGCGCCAACCGCGAAGCGGCGGCTCGCGCCGCGCGGCACGCCTTTCTGCAACGGGCCGGCGGCGAATGGAACGCGTCGCGCATCGCGCTCGCGCACACCCGTGACGACCAGGCCGAGACCCTGCTCATGCGTCTGGCGCGCGGCGCCGGCCCGTCGGCCCTCGGCGGCATGCGGGTCGTTCGTGGCGACGGCGTGGTGCGCCCGCTGCTCGAGCAGCCGCGCAGCTCCTGCGTCGCGTACCTGCGGGCGCGCGGTCAGGAATGGATGGAGGACGAGTCGAACTCCGACGAGCGCTACTTCCGCAACCGTGTGCGCCGCCGCCTGCTGCCAGCCCTCGAAGCCGAGCTCGGCATCGACGTTCGGCCACGCCTCGCGCGCCTGGCGGAGCAGTTGCGGCAAGAAAGCGCGCTTGCCGAGAAGGGGATCGACGGCCTGCTGCGCGGCGCGACGGACGACATGGCACTGTCCATCGACCTGCTGCACGCCGCCGGGGTCGGAGCTCCCCGCCTGGTGCACGCGTGGCTGGCGCGAGCTGGCGTCCGCGCCAGCGAGCGGCAGGTCGCCACGGTCGTCCGCATCGCAGCCGGGCACGATCCGTCCGCGGAGGTCGTTTTTGGGGGCGGGCGCCGCGTGGTGCGCCGCTACGGCGATCTCCGCCTTGCGCCGGCGTTCGATCCGCGGCCGGTCCCCGGGGCGGCCGCCCAGCTCGACGTTCCGGGGGCGGCCGTCCAGCTCGAGGTTCCGGGCCGCGCCCGGATCCCTGGCTGGACGGTCCGGGCCGAGGTCGCCGCGTGGCCCGGCGCGACGTCGCCGGACGATGAGCCAGCCGAGGTGCGGTCCTGCTTCGACGGCGACGATCTCGTGACGCCGCTCTGGGTGCGCCGGCCGCAACCCGGGGACCGGGTGCGGCTGCCTCACGGACGGCGCAAGCTTGCCGATATCCTAATCGATGCGAAGATTCCCCGTCACGAACGGGCGGGTCTGGTCGTCGTTGGCGGCGGCGCAGACGTGCTCTGGGTGCCGGGTGTGGTGCGCAGCGTCGTGGCGAGTGCATCGGCGGCCACACGGCGCTGCGTGATCTTGTGTGCGGAGCGCAGCGGCACGGAGCGGGGAACGGAAACGCGTGGGAGCTGCTCGCGATGATCGAAGAATCACCGCCTGCTGGCGTCGTTTCGATTGCTGCGGTGGCGTCACCGTGGTAACAATCTTGCTTTATCGGGTGGAATTTGCAGAGATCAGGCTTGAATCAGTTTTCCCGTAATCTCGCGCTGTGGCTGGTCCTCGGCCTCATGTTCCTGCTGCTCTTCCAGATCTTCAACAGGCAGCAGGTGCAGGATCCCGAGCGCGACTACAGTGAATTCTCGGACGCCCTCGACAAGGGCGAGATCTCCGAGGTCCTGATCCAGGGCAACGTGGTCCGTGGGCGCTTCCAGAGCGGCGAGCGCTTCAGCACCTACGACCCCGGCGACACCGCCCTCATCACGCGTCTGCGCGAGAAGGGGGTCAAGATCCAGGCGAAGCCCGAGGAGGGTGAGCCCTGGTACGTCGTGCTTCTGGTGCAGTGGTTCCCCATGCTGCTGCTGATCGGCGTCTGGGTGTTCTTCATGCGCCAGATGCAGGTGGGCGGCGGCAAGGCGATGTCCTTCGGGAAGAGCCGCGCGAAGCTCCTGACCGAGGCGCAGCAGAAGAACACGTTCGCCGACGTGGCCGGGATCCAGGAAGCAAAGGACGAGCTCGAGGAGATCATCGCCTTCCTGAAGGATCCGAAGAAGTTCACCAAGCTCGGCGGCCGAATTCCGAAGGGCGTCCTGCTCGTCGGATCGCCCGGCACCGGGAAGACTCTGCTCGCGCGGGCGATCGCCGGCGAGGCGGGGGTGCCGTTCTTCTCCATCTCCGGCTCCGACTTCGTCGAGATGTTCGTGGGCGTCGGTGCCTCGCGCGTTCGTGACCTGTTCGTTCAGGGCAAGAAGAACGCGCCCTGCATCATCTTCATCGACGAGATCGACGCCGTCGGGCGTCACCGCGGCGCGGGCCTCGGCGGCGGACACGACGAGCGCGAGCAGACGCTGAACCAGCTGCTCGTCGAGATGGACGGCTTCGAGTCCAACGACGGCGTCATCCTGATCGCCGCGACCAACCGCCCCGACGTGCTCGACCCGGCGCTGCTCCGTCCGGGCCGCTTCGACCGGCGCGTGATCGTGCCGCGGCCGGACGTCAAGGGCCGCGAGGGCATCATCCGGGTCCACCTGCGTAAGGTCCCGCTGGGCGACGACGTCGACGTGGCTCTGCTGGCGCGCAGCACGCCGGGCTTCTCCGGCGCCGACCTCGAGAACCTGGTGAACGAGGCGGCACTGCTCGCGGCGCGCAACAACAAGGAGAGGGTCAGCCAGCACGACTTCGAGCTCGCCAAGGACAAGGTCCTCATGGGCTCCGAGCGTCGCTCGATGATCATCAGCGACGAGGAGAAGCGGAACACCGCCTATCACGAGGCGGGGCACGCGCTGGTGGCGAAGCTCATTCCCGGCGCCGACCCGGTCCACAAGGTCACCATCATCCCGCGCGGCATGGCGCTCGGTCTCACGCAGCAGGTGCCGAGCGACGACCGCTACACGGCGAGCCGGGATCGACTCGAGAACGACCTCGCGATCTTCTTCGGCGGGCGTGCCGCGGAGGAGATCGTCCTCGGACAGGTCACGACGGGCGCCGGCAACGACATCGAACGTGCGACCGAGCTCGCGCGCAAGATGGTGTGCGAGTGGGGCATGAGCGAGAAGCTCGGTCCGATGACCTTCGGGTCGAAGGAGGAGAACATCTTCCTCGGTCGGGACTTCAACCAGGCGAGCGGCTACTCCGAGAGCACCGCGCGCGAGATCGACGGCGAGATCCGGAGCTTCGTGTCACGGGGCTACGAGCGCGCGCGCAAGCTGCTCACCGACAACATCGAGGCGCTGCACAAGATCGCCCTGGCCTTGCTCGATCGCGAGGTCCTCGACAGCAACGAGATCGACGAGCTCATGCGTTCGTGCCAGGGGAATGGCGGCAACGCGCTCGCCCCGGCCGCGTCCTGAGGAGGGCGAGCGCGAGATCTGCCGGGGGCTGACCCGGCCGGACGTGCGCTCGATCCTCGGCATCGAGCGTCCCGGGACGCTGGTGATGGGGATCGTCAACGTCACCGGCGACTCGTTCCATGCCGCGAGCCGCGCGCCGAGCCTCGACGCGGCCGTCGCACTCGCCGAGCGGCTCATAGCCGAGGGTGCGGACGTGCTCGACGTGGGCGGCGAGTCGACCCGTCCGGGCGCGACCCCCGTGTCCCTCGACGACGAGCACGAGCGGGTCGTGCCGCTGATTCGCGAGCTGCGCCGGCGCGGGCACCATCTGCCCGTTTCGGTCGACAGCTACAAGGCGGCGGTCGCGCGCGCGGCGGTCGAGAGCGGCGCCACCCTGGTGAACGACGTCAGCGGTGGGCTCCTCGACGGCGCGATGCCGCGCGCGGTCGCGGAGCTCGGTGTCCCGGTGGTCGTCGGCCATCTGCGCGGTACGCCCGCGACGATGGCGGCGCACGCGCGATACGACGACGTGCTGGCCGAGGTGCGTGACGAGCTCGCGGCGCGCGTCGACGCCTTCGTGACGGCCGGCGTCGTGCGCGAGCGGATCCTGCTCGACCCGGGCGTCGGCTTTGCGAAGGCGGCCCCCGAGAACCTCGAGCTGCTGCGTCGGCTCGGCGCACTCGCGACCGGCCCGCTAGCGGGGCTGGCGGTCGTGGTCGGCGCGTCGCGCAAGCGCGT
>VGTK01000264.1 GCA_016874715.1 Deltaproteobacteria bacterium
CGCGTCGCGACGTCCGCGCCGCCGCCGCTGGCGATCGCCCCCACGGCGGCGGTTGCTGCGAGCGCGGCGCCGCCGGAGACGGCACCGGCAACGCCAGAGGTCCAGACCGCACCGGCAACGCGTGTGGTGCACCAGGTGGCCGCCCTTCCGCCTCCGGTCGATCCCGCAACGACCGACGACGATGCGCTGCCTGCTGCTTCGCCTGACGAGGATCGTCTCCCGGCCGCGCCGGACCGAGCGTCGCCGACGGGGCGCGCACCCGTGCCGCAGGACCAGGAGCTGCTTGCGATCGGCCGCTACCTCGAGCAGCTCACCGGGCGCGACCGCTCACTCGCTGCAACCGTTGCGACACGCAGCGGCGAGGTGGTGGTCGAGATCGGCGCGGTGGACGGCTTCCGGCCAGGCAGCGCCGAACCGGTCGCCGCGATGAAGCCGCTCCTCACCGAGCTGCGCGCGCTGGTCGCAGCCGCGCCGGGGCTGTACGTCGAGATCTCTGGACATACCGACGACGTGCCGATCCGCACCGCGCAGTTCCCATCCAACCTCGAGCTGTCGCTCGCCCGCGCGTCGCGTATCGCGCACGACCTCGCGGCCGGCGACGCGGCGCTGCGCGGCCGGATCTCCGCCGCGGGTCATGGCGAGCAGCGACCGATCGCGTCCAATGCCGGCGCCGACGGTAGGGCGCGCAACCGGCGCGTCGAGATCCGCCTCGCGCGGCGCGGCTGAGAGCCGACCGCGGCGCGACTGGGCGCGGGTCCTGGCGCGCCCGCCGATTCTGACGGGTCAGGCCGCGCGGTCGGCCGCCGGCGGCGCTGCCGCGACCGCCTGCCGCTGTTCGGCCACGTCGAGCGCGGCCACGCGATAGGCTTCCGCCAGGGTCGGGAAGTTGAAGATGTTCTCGATGAACGCATCGATGCCGACGCCCGCGAGGAGAGCCATCTGGGCGACGTGGATCAGCTCGGTCGCTCCCTCGCCGACGATGTGCGCACCCAGCAGCAGCCGTCCGCTGCCGTCGGCGACGAGCTTCAGGAGCCCGTCGGTGATGCCGCCGATCTGGCCGCGTGCGACCTCGTCGAAGCGCGCGCGCCCGACGATGATGGCGCCATGGCGCTCGAGCGCCTGGCCCTCGTCGAGGCCGACCGTGGCGATCTCGGGGATCGTGTAGATGCCGATCGGCGACAGCTCCGGGGGGTGGCCCGGAGGCAGTCCCAGTGCGTGGCAGATCGCGCGGCGGCCCTGCTCCATGGAGGTCGAGGCGAGTGCGGGCGGGCCGATGACGTCGCCGACCGCGTAGATGTGGGGGACGGCGGTGCGGCAGTTCTCGTCCACCGGAACCTGCCCGCGGTCGTCCATCGTGAGGCCCGCCGCGGCGAGGTTCAGGACCTCGACGTTGGCGACCCGACCGAGCGCCACCAGCATCTTCTCGCTGCGGACCTCGCTGCCGTCGTCGAGCACGGTCCGCACGGCCGAGATGCCGTCCCATGCCGCCGAGGCGATCTTGCGCCCGCCGATGAAGCGCCCACCGTTGCGGCTGAATCCGGCAACGAAGCGGTCGACGATCTCCGCGTCGGCGAAGCGGAGCGGTCGCGGACCCGAGTCGATCATCGTGACGTCGACGCCGAGCCGGGCGAAGATCGACGCGTACTCGCAGGCGATCACCCCCGCACCGAGCACGGTCAGCGAGCGCGGCAGGTAGATCATCGACAGGATCGAATCGCTGTCGAGCACGTTCTCGTGATCGATCGGGATCTCGCGCGGCTCGCGCGGCCGCGATCCGGTCGCGATGACGATCAGGTCCCCGAAGAGCGTGCGTGAAGAGCCGTCGACCGAGCGCAGGGCCAGCTCGTGCGGAGACACGAAGCGTGCCCGTCCCGGCAGGTGCGCGACCCCGTTGCGCTGCATCTGCCGTTGCATGTAGTCGGCGTGCGCCGCGATCACCGATTCGAGCTGGCACGTCAGCGAGCGCACCTCGATGTTCGGCGCGAGCTGGCCGCCGTCGAGCGGCGTGGTCGCGCGCAGCGCTGCGGCGCGCAGCGTCTTGCTCGGGATCGTCCCGCGGTGCACGCAGTTGCCGCCGATGGCGGCCTCGCGCTCGAGGAGTGCCACCGTACGGCCGGCCTTGACGGCCTGGATCGCGGCCTTCTGACCGGCGGGTCCGCTGCCGATCACCACGACGTCGAAGCGTTCGGCGCTCACAGCAGCATACTCTCGACGAGCCCGCGCACGGTGTCCGTCCTGCCGAGGATGTCTTCCGCGTCCTCGGGGTAGAGGTTGAGGTCGACCCAGGAGCGGTGCGCGCGCAGCGCGGTCTCGTCGGTCTCCTTGTCGACCAGGTGGAACGCGAGACGGTCGGCGAGCGCCGTGATCACGGGCTCTCGCGGTCCGGCGGTGCCCGAGGTGTACGAGGCATAGCTCGAGATCGCGTCGCAGACGGCGCCGGGCAGCGCCCAGCGCTTCGCCAGAAGGCCGCCCGCGGGGATGTGGAACTGGTCGATCAGCTGACGGACGTCGTCGCGGCTCGCCGCAACGCCGAGCTTGCCGGACTCGTTGACCACCGTCTGGAGGACGAGCGGCTTGCCGATGGTGTGCATCAGGCCGCACAGGAAGGCGCTCTCCACGTTGCTGCGCAGCTTGCGCGCGATCTCGCGCGCGAACCCGCCGGAGGCCAGGGCGTGCTGCCAGATGTCGCGCAGCTCGCTCTCGTAGCCCCGCAACTTGAAGACGCCGCTCTGCATCGACGCGACCAGCGCGATCTCGGAGAGCAGCGTGAACCCGAGGTGGGTGACCGCCTGCTGCAGGGACACGATCGGCGAGCGGGGCAGGTAGGCCGGCGAGTTGGCGATGCGCAGCACGTGGCCGGCGAGCGCGGGATCCTGGTGCAGGAGCTTCCCGAGCCGTCCGATGTCCGCGGTGTCGTCGCGGGTGAGCGCCAGGACCTCGGTCGCCACGCGCGGCGGCAGCGGCAGCTCCACGTCGCCGCGCTCGAGACGCGTGGCCAGAGCACCGCGGAGCAGCGCGCACGGCTGGACACCGACGGACGGTGGTGCGGTTGCGAGGGCTCCGTTCATCAACAGGGTGATCGGCGTGGTTGCGCGCATCAATGAGCCTCCCGGGGAGTCTCGGTCGAACTTTGCAGGTGGGGGGCTAGGGAGGCCGTGCGTTCGGGGATCGCGTCCGGGGGCAGGACGACCGGCGCAGGGCGGACGGGCTCGGCCGCCCCGGTCCGGGGTGCCTCCTCCTCGGTGGGGCGCAGGCGCTCGGCGAGGATCGACAGCCGGCGATTCTCGTCGGCCATCGGGTCGTCGGGCTTCAGCGGCTCGCTGCCCGCGTACGCCAGCACGCGCGAGACCTGCTTCGGCCGGAGCCCGCTGCCCTCGAGGATGCGACGCGCCGCGTCGGCGCGCTCGAAGGACAGCTCCCAGTTCGTCTTGGTCGACCCGCTCGCAAAGGCGCGCGCGTCGGTGTGGCCCCCGACCTGGACGCCGTTGGGCATGTCGCCGAGAACTCCCGCGATCTTCTCCAGCAGCTTCACGAGCGGCGGCTTCAGCTCCGCCGACGAGAGATCGAACAGCAGCTGGCGGTCGCCGGCCTCGTCCATCACCTGGATGCTGAGCCCTGCCTCGCGAACCTCGACGATCACCTGGTCCTGGAGCTTCTTGATGGCCTCATCGCTGTCCGCGAGCTTCTTGATGGCGCTCGCGACGGCCTGCGCCTGCGTCTCGAGCTTCTGCTGCTCGTTGGCGGCGTACTCCGCGTTGCGCGCGTGCTTGCGTTGCAGCTCGCCGGTGTTGAGCAGCATCACGTCGTTCACGACGACGTTGGGATCGCGGCTGCGCGCCGGGTTCTGCTCGTGGCTCAGGAACGTGCCCCCGGGCAGCACGCCCGGGTCGCGGAAATACTGCGCGATCTGCGAGCGCAGCTTCACGTCGGCCTGCGTGAGCAGCCACAGCACCATGAACAGCGCCATCATGGCGGTGACGAAGTCGGCGTAGGCGACCTTCCACGCGCCGCCGTGGTGTGCTGCGTGGCCGCCCTTCTTCTTCTTGATGATGACCTTGACGGCCTCGCCCTTCTTGGACATTTCAGCTGCCCGCTGCCTTCACTTCCTTGCACGCCGCATCCACCTCGTCGGCGGTGGGGCGTGTCGCGGAGAACACGGCCTTGCGCGCGAACTCGATCGCGACGATCGGGGCCGCGCCGCGCAGCGACGCGATCACGCCCTCCTTGATGCAGCGCAGGTAGCGCGTGGCCACGTTGGTCTGCACCTCAACGGTCGTCGCGATCGGCGCCAGCAGTCCGTAGGACATGAGGATGCCGAGAAACGTTCCGACGAGCGCTGCGGCGACGTGGTGGCCGATGACCTCGGGACCGCCGTCGAGATGACCCATCGTGATGATGATGCCGAGAACGGCGGCGACGATGCCGAGACCGGGCAGCGCGTCGCTGGTCGTGCGGATCAGCCCGATGGGGACGTGCGCTTCCTCGTGGTGCGTCTCGAGCTCGTTGTCGAGCAGGAGGTCGAGCTCCTCGGGCGACGCGGTTCCGTTGACGATCTGCTTGAGGGCGTCGCGGAAGAACTCCACCGCGTGGTGGTTCGCGAGGAATGCCGGGTACTTCGAGAAGATGGCGCTCTTCTCCATGTCGTTGACGTGCTCGTCGAGCGCGACCGCGCCGTTCTTGCGGATGAACGAGAAGACTTCGTACTGCAGCTTGAGCAGCTCCAGGTAGTCCTGGCTCGTGGGCATCTTTCCCCGGAACGCGGTGCCGAAGGCGGCGAAGACCTGGCTGCGCACCTTGCCGGGCGCGCTGACGATGAGCGCGCCGAGCGCCGCGCCGCCGATCACCACGAGCTCGTTGGGCTGCCACAGGATGGCGAAGTTGCCACCCGACATGGCGAACCCGCCGGCAACCGACAGGAATACGATGAGGAGGCCGACGATGGTGAACATGGTCGACCGCTAATCGGCACGGACCGCGCGGAGGATGAGGAAGATTCCTCCGCGACGGCTTCGGCGCTGCGAGCGACGCGGCATCCGGACCCGCGCCCGGAGCCGCGCGACGCGGTCAGCGCCCGGCCGACCGTGACGCGGCGGCCTGACCACCACGCGTCGGGTGTGCGCTACGCGCTGTACTGCTCGAGAACGTGTGCCAGCGGGACGAACACCGGCGCCGCGGCAGGCAGTGCGGGTTCGATCTGGCCGAGCAGGCAGCGAGCCGTATCGCCCGCGTGTGCGGCGACGGCGTGCACCAGGGCACTGCGCCACTCGGGTCCGACGGTCTCGAGTTCGACGGTCCGCGAGACCTCGATCGTCTCGCCCTCGGCCCCGCCCGCGAGCAGAAGAATCCTGACCTGCATGGCTCGCAAGGGAGAGCAAAGCCGGTGCCGCGCGCGGACGCCAAAAGTCCTTGATTGACGGGCGTATCGGGGCGCGACGATCGTGCATTTCCGAGATCCGTCGCGGGAAGCGTTGCAGCGGTGCGGCAGGTCGCGCGCTCGACGCTTGCGCAGGGCTCACGGCGGACCGAAGCCACCGCCGCCGATCCCGCCCCCGCCGATCGGGCCGTGCGGACCGAAGCCACCGCCGCCGATCCCGCCCCCGCCGATCGGGCCGTGCGGACCGATCGGCGGCCCCGGCGGACCCGCTCCGGTGAAGACGTACGGGTAGACGCTCATCGGCGTCGTGGCGCCCGAGTTCTGCGGAATGGTCGGGTCGAACACGTCCTTCTGCGGGTCCGCCTTGCCCGTGGAGAGCACGACGCGCCCGTCGCTCGTCGTCCAGGAGCCGATGTGGTCGTTGGCGAACTTGTCCTGCTCCATCGCGGCGCTTGGCGCGTCGGCGGCCTTCTGCTGCTCCTTCTGCCGCTCGTTCTGCAGCATGTCCTGGATCGTGTCGTCGCTCACCCCCGCCTGCTTCAGCTGCAGGACCTCCTCGGCGGTGAGGGCGCGGGCCGCGCCCGCGCTGCACAGCAGGAGCACCGGCAGAGCCCATGGCGCGAGGGCCATCGTGCAACGCGCCTTGGATCTCGTCATCGTCGTCTCCTCCTGGCAGGTGCATCGGCTCTCCCCGAGGCTCGCATCATGCCGCGCGGACGCTCGACGTCGCGCCGCCGGAGTAGCGCATCACGCGGTCGACGTAGCGCTGTGTGATCTCCGGCAGGAACGCCCGGATGTTCTCGTAGCGCGTCGGATCGCGACGCTGCGCTGCGGCGCGCTCCTGCGCACGCGCGACCCGACCCTCGCCGGCGTTGTAGGCGGCGACGGCGAAGCGAGTGCGCTCGCCCGAATTCGCGACCGGCACGGTACGCAGCGAGCCGCCGAGGGTCGCGTCGCGGCCGAACAGGTCGTGCAGCCAGCCCAGGTGCGCGATGCCGAGAGCCACGTCGTCGGATCCGGGCGGCCGCACGAGCTCGCCCTCCCGGATCCGACGGCGGATGTCCTTCTGGGTGGGCCCGGTCACCTGGAACGTCCCCGAGCTCAGCCCGTCGGAGCTCCGCGCAGTCGGATCGAGGCTCGACTCCGCAACCGCTACGGCGAGTGAGACGTCGGACGAGACCCCGACGGTCTCCGCGGCGTGTGCGATCGCATCCGCCAGCGCGCGCTGTCGCGGCGTCCTGAGCCAGGGCGAGATCGACTGCGGGCCGGCCTCCGCGGCGGGCTTGCGCGCGACGGGCGGAGCCGTCACGCGCGCGGCGCTCGCGAGCGCGCGCGAGGGACCGTTGAATCGGTCGGCAGCGCTCAGCGGCCGGAGCGCCCGCTTCAGGCCCTCGAGCTGGGCGGCAAAGGCGGATCGGACGCCGCCGTCGCGGCGGGCGGGTGCCGTCGGCCCAGGCAGAGCCGCCTCCGGAGACCGGCGGGTCACCCTGACCTGCATGACGTGCGGAACGAGCATCGCGGCCCGAGTACGCAAGGGCGGTGCCGCGGCGGGCGGCGCCGGTGCCCGTGCACCCTGGCGAGCGGCGTCGGGCCG
>VGTK01000265.1 GCA_016874715.1 Deltaproteobacteria bacterium
GCCACTGACGCGCCTCGCGCTGTCCGCCGACGGCCGTCGCGCCGCCGTCGCCGGCCGCGACCGCACGATCCGCGTCTACGCGCTTCCCGACGGGAAGCCGCTCGCCACGCTCGCGTGGCACCAGGCGAACGTGACGGCGCTCGCGTGGGGCGCGGGCCCGACGCTGCTCTCGGGCGACGGCGACGGCAAGCTCGCCGTGTGGGAGATCATCGCGGCGCCGTAGTGCACTGACCCGCGAGCCCGCCGGCACGGGGCCGCGCGACGTCCGTCGCCGGCGCGCGCCCGAGACGCGGACGGCTTTCCGATCAGCCGACCCAGGCGCGGACCAGCTGGTGCGCGATCGCCAGCGGCGGCGGCAACGCCAGGTCCCGGTTCTTGCCGGCGAGCGCCGCGCGCGCATCGTCGCGCGTGAACCAGCGCGCGTCCTCGAGCTCGTGCGCGTCGACGCGGATCTCCTCGGTCGACGCTTCCGCCATGCAGCCCATCATCAGCGACGCCGGGAAGGGCCACGGCTGCGACGAGTGGTAGCGGACCTCGGCGACGCGCACGCCCGCCTCCTCGAAGACCTCGCGCCGCACGGCTTCCTCGAGCGTCTCGCCCGGCTCGACGAAGCCGGCGAGTGCGCTGAAGAACGGGTGCGGCCACTTCGGCTGACGTCCGAGGAGACAGCAGTCGCCGCGCGTGACCAGCATGATCACGACGGGATCCGTGCGCGGGAAGTGCTCGGCGGCGCACTCGCTCGCGCTGCAGCGCCGCACGTGGCCCGCATCGCCGACCTTGCTCGGCTGGCCGCACACCGAGCAGAAGCGGTGCCGCGCGTGCCAGTCGACGAGGTGGCGCGCCTGTGCCGCGATCGCGGCGTCGCCGGCGACGAGGCGCGACGCCACCGCGCGCAGGTCGGGGTACGTCGTGCCCGCGAGGCCGAGCTCCGCGACCGGGTCCGCGATCGCGGAGACGTCGAGCGCGAAGTGCGCGCGATCGTCGCGCACGCCGAGCAGGATCGGGTCGGGACCCTGCTCCGGCCGGCGGTCGCAGCCGATCCACGTCAGCTCGGGTGCCGCGCCCTCGCGCACCGGCACGGCGAGGCGCCAGACCGGCAGCAGCCGCGAGGCCGGGTCGGCGAGGCGCGCTGCGATCCATTCGGCGTCGCGACGCCGGAAGTCGACCCGCTCGAGCAGGCCGCCTGCGAAGACGTAGGATTCGCTCACGGGGCGCACCATAGCCGTTCGGCGGTGCGCGTCACCACCGCGGCTTCTGTTTACGTAGCACACGTGCTACGTGGTCGACATGGCTCGAACGATCACCCAGAGGGAGCTGCGCAACGACAGCGGCGAGATCATGCGCTCCGTCGACGCAGGAGAGACGTTCGTCGTGACGCGCAACGGCGTTCCGGCCGCGGAGCTGCGCCCCATCGAGCGACGACGCTTCGTCGCGACGGCGATCGCCCAGGCCACCGCCGCGAAGCTCGCGCACGTCGACGGGAAGAGGTTCCTCACCGACCTGGACCGCCGGCTCGATCAGGTCGCAATCCGTGGCTGAACCTCGCGACCGGGGGCTGCTCGACACGTCCGTGGTGATCGATCTCGCGACGATCGCCGCGGACGACCTGCCGCGGGAGCTGGCCATCTCGACGCTCACGCTCGCCGAACTCGCCGCCGGCCCGCACGCCACGACGGACTCCGACGAGCGTGCCCGTCGGCAGCAGCGCCTGCAGTGGGCCGAGGCGACGTTCGACCCGTTACCGTTCGATCTCGACGCCGCCCGGACCTTCGGATTGATCTTCGCGGCGACGCAGAAGGCCGGGCGCAAGGGCCGGCGTCGCGTCGTCGACATCATGACCGCGGCCGTGGCCGCCGCGAACCAGCTTCCGCTCTACACCCGCAACGCGGACGACTTCCGCGGCCTCGGCAAGCTCGTGAAGATCGTCGCCTGCGGCTGAAGGCGCCTGTACGCTCAGCCCGCGAACGCGCGCGTGTACGGCAGCTTCGCCGCGGTCTCCTTCACCTGCGGCAGCGCGTCGACGAGGATGCGCGTCGCGTCCCAGGTGCCCTTCAGGAGCTGTGTGCGCGCGCCCTCGGGCAGCGTCGCGGGGACCGTGAGCCCGTTGAAGCTCACGGTGCGCGCGTCGACGTCGACCGTCATGTCGTGCGCCGGGTCCTGCTCGACCGCGGCCATCAGCTTCGCGGCATCCGCCTCGCTCACGATCAGGCACGGGATGCCCATCGCGACGCAGTTGCCGAAGAAGATGTCGGCGAACGACTCGCCGACCAGGGCCTTGATGCCCCAGCGGTGGAGCGCCTGCGGCGCGTGCTCGCGCGACGAGCCACAGCCGAAGTTCTTGTTCACGATCGCGACCCGCGGGCCCTTCGCCTGGAAGCGGGGATCGTTCATCGGGTGCTCGAGCGACTTGCCGTCCTGCGCGAAGCGCGCGTCGCGGAACGCGAGCTCACCGAGCCCGTCGAAGGTGATCGCGGTCATGAAGCGCGCCGGGATGATGCGGTCGGTGTCGACGTCGTTGCCGGGCAGCGGGATCGGGCGTCCGGCGATCCTCGGCACGGGGATCAGGGCCGACTCGTTCTTCGCAGGGCTCATGCGCTCCCCTTCGCGAGCAGGTCGCGGACGTCGGTCACGCTGCCCGTGATCGCCGCCGCGGCGACCATCGCCGGACTCATCAGCAGCGTGCGGCCCGACGGGCTGCCCTGCCGTCCCTTGAAGTTGCGGTTGCTCGACGACGCACATACTTGACGACCGACGAGCTTGTCGGGGTTCATCGCGAGGCACATCGAGCAGCCCGCGAGGCGCCACTCGAAGCCGTGCTCGCGGAAGACCTCGTCGAGCCCTTCCGCCTCGGCCTGGCGCGCGACCTCCTGCGAGCCCGGCACGACGAGCGCCTTGACGCCCGGCTGCACGTGGCCGAGCTTCGCGACCTTCGCGGCCTCGCGCAGATCCGACAGACGCCCGTTGGTGCACGAGCCGATGAACGCGACGTCGATCTTCGTGCCGGCGACCGGCTCGCCGCCCTTCCAGTCCATGTACTGGTAGGCGTCCTCGACGGTGCCGCGCTCGTCGGCCGAGTACGAAGCCGCGAGCGGGATCGACTCGCGCACGCCGATCGCCTGGCCGGGGTTGATGCCCCAGGTGACCGTCGGCGCGATCTCGGCGGCGTCGATCTTCACCACGTCGTGGTACTTCGCGTCGGCATCCGACGCGATCGACAGCCACCAGCGCGTGGCTTGGTCGAACGCCGCACCCTTGGGCGCGAGCTCGCGGCCGCGCAGGTACTCGATCGTGGTCTTGTCGGGATTGACGTAGCCGAGCCGCGCGCCGCCCTCGATCGACATGTTGCAGAGGGTCATGCGCTCTTCCATCGTCATCGCGTCGACGACGGTGCCGGCGTACTCGTAGGCGTAGCCCACGCCGCCCTGCACGCCGAGCGTGCGGATGATGTGCAGGGTCACGTCCTTCGCGTACACGCCCGGCGCGAGCTTGCCGTTGACCTCGATGCGCCGCACCTTCGGGCGCGCGATCGCCAGGCACTGGCTCGCGAGCACGTCGCGCACCTGGCTCGTGCCGATGCCGAACGCGACCGCGCCGAACGCGCCGTGCGTGCTCGTGTGGCTGTCGCCGCAGGCGATCGTCATGCCGGGCTGCGTGAGACCCAGCTCGGGTCCGATCACGTGCACGATGCCCTGGTGGCCGGTGTCGGGGCTGTAGAAGCGGATGCCGAACTCGCGGCAGTTCTTCTCGATCGCGCTCATCATCTGCTCGGCCTGGCCGTCCTTCAGCGGACGCGCCTGCGAGTCGGTGGGGATGATGTGGTCGACCGTGGCGAACGTCCGGTCGGGGAACGGCACCCCGAGGCCGGCTTCGCGGATCATCGAGAAGGCTTGCGGGCTCGTCACCTCGTGCACGAGGTGGAGTCCGATGAAGAGCTGGGTCTGTCCGGACTCGAGCTCGCGCACCGAGTGGAGATCCCAGACCTTGTCGAGCAGGCTCTTACCCATCCGGATTGGGTAGTGTTCCCCGGGCGGGGGTGCAAAACGCGGCATTCGACGGGTGTCGATGGGAGCGCGATCGTGATCGGCGTACGCGACCTCGCCCGGACCCGCATGCGCATGGCCGACCGGGCAACGGCTGCGGACCGTCCGACGGCACGATACGTCGTCGGCTCCGTGCGGTGGCGCAACCCGACCACAGCGCGGCCGCGCTGCAAACCTTCGCAAGAACGCGAACGGCTTTACAGAAAGTGTCCCCAGTGACACCTTGGCGAGATGAAGACCATCTCCATCAAGGAGCTGCACGAGAGGACCGGCGAATGGCTCCGCCGCGTTCGGGTCGAGGGCGAAGTCGTCGTCACGGAACGCGGCACGCCCGTCGCACGGATGCTGCCACCGGCGAAGGCGCCCGCGGCGAGCCCGTTCGCCAGGCGCAAGCTGCTGCGTGGCGTTGCACGCGTGATCGAGCGCCCGCTCGGCGGCCCGGACAGCGCCGAGGTCATCGCGTCCATGCGCGACGGTCGATGACCTACTTCGACTCGTGCTACCTCGCGAAGCTCTACTTGATGGAGCCCGATAGCCGCCGCGTTCGCGCCCGGGCCGAGGACGCGGACGGGCTCGTCTGCTGTGCCATCGGCCGCGGCGAGGTGGTGGCGACGTTCCACCGGCACTTTCGCGAGAAGCGGCTCACGCAGCGCGAGTTCCGGCTCCTCGCCGCGCAGGTCGAAGCCGATCTCGATGGCGGGGTGTGGACAACCTTGCCGGTGACGTCCGCGTTGATCGAGGCTCAGGTGCACCGCATGGCGACGCTGCCCGCAACGGTCCTCCTGCGCGCCGCCGATGCGCTGCACCTCGCGTGCGCCGCCGAGGCCGGCCTGCGCGAGGTGTACAGCAGCGACCGCCATCTCGTCGCGGCGGCGCCCCACTTCGGGCTGCGCGCGGTGACGCTCTGAGAGATGCAGGCTAGCGGAACCTCGGCGGCCTCCTCGCGAGAAACGCCGCGACGGCCTCCTCGTGCTCCGGCGACTTCCAGCACTCGCGCAGCATCTCCGACTCGAGGCGCTGCACGCGGCCGAGGTCGGTCTCGCTGCCGTTGCGCGACAGCAGGTCCTTGATCATGCGCAGCTGCGGATCGGGATTCGCCGCGATCTCCTCGGCGAGCGCGATCGCCTGCGGCAGCAGCTCGTCGGGGGCGGTGACGCGGTCGGCAAGTCCCCACGCATGCGCCTCGACGCCGGAGTAGAGCCTTCCCGAGAGGCACATCTCGCTCGCGCGCCCGAAGCCGACGCGCTGCACGAGGAAGTGCGTGCTGGCGAGCTCCGGCACGAGCCCGACCTTGATGAACAGCATGCCGAACTTCGCCTTCTCGGACGCGACGATGACGTCGCACGGCAGCACCATCGTCATGCCGATGCCGACCGCGGCGCCGTTCACCGCCGCGACGATCGGCTTCGATCGGCGCAGCAACCCGACCCAGTCGAGCGTCGCCGGCATGCCGCCCGAGCCGCCCGCGGTGTCGTCACCGGGGTCCTTGCCGTCGAGGCGCGCCTTGAAGGTGCCCTCCATGTCGGCACCGGCGCAGAACCCGCGTCCCGCACCGGTCATCACCAGCGCACCGACCTGCGGATCCGCGTTCGCCGTCTCGATCGCGTCGGCCTGCTCGACGGCCATCGCCGGCGTCCACGCGTTCAGCTTGTCGGGGCGGTCCAGCGTGAGGATGCCGACCGTGCCGCGACGCTCGTAGGTGATGAGGTCGTAGGCCATGCGCGACCTATCCTCCGTTCCCGACGCGCCATCAAGACGGCACCCCGCTCTCGCCCGCCGGGCGGCAGCGGTGTCGTCGAGCGCTCGCCAGAAGTTCGGGAACCCGTCGGGCAAGGCCAGCGAGCGCTGGTGGGTCCACACCCGGCGCGGATTCCGCGCGAGAAGCCGCGCGGCCGCCCGCCGGGTGCTGCCGCACGCCCTTCGGCCTTCCCCGCGCCGACGGCTGCGTGCCGGATCTCACCCTCCCGTGGCGCCGATGCGGACGACCAGCGCCGCAGCGAGCCGGTCGTGGAGCTCCGGCGTGGGGTGGGTGTCGCGCGGGATGATCAGCGGCCCACGATCCATGCCCGGTAGCGGCTCCGAGACCCGCCACACCTCGAGGCCGCGCGCGGCCAGTCGCCCGGCGAGGTCTGCGTCTTGCGGCGTATCGTCCCAGAAGACGACGGTGAAATGCCCGCCCGCCGCGCGCACCTGCTCCGCCACGCGCACGACGATGCGTACGAACCGCGCGCGCTCGTCCTCGTCTACCTCGTAGCCGAAGACGCGGGTCGGCAGGATTCCCTTGCGCACCAGCTGTGCTGCGAATCGGCGCAGCGGGCGCACGAGCGGAGCGTGCAGCGGGCCCACCCAGCGGACGGCGGACCCGTCGACCTCGTAGCGCGGCCCTGCGTCGTCCCACGGCGTCTTGCCGGCGACGCGTCGCACGTGGTCGTCGAGCGCCCAGTAGAACACGCGCGCACCCGGCGGAATCGGCGCGCGACCGGTCTCGAGCGCGCGCAGCCTCTGGTGCGGTCCGGATCCGCCCACCGCGCGATTGACGACGTGGGCGCGCCCGGCGAGCCGTGCCGACACGCGCGCCGGCAGGGTCGCGTCGTCGCCGACCCCCTCGCCGAAGGTGTAGGAGCA
The DNA here is from genome assembly GCA_016874715.1 of Deltaproteobacteria bacterium. Lineage (GTDB taxonomy): Bacteria > Desulfobacterota > Binatia > UBA12015 > UBA12015 > VGTK01. The sequence goes on from VGTK01000265.1 coordinate 6,666, forward strand.
CCCCATGAAGACGATCGGCGGACCAGCGGGATCACCGGGCGTGACGCGCATCCCGTCCGCACCGATGGTGTAGACGACGTCGTAGATCACGCCCGCATCGTCGCTTCGCACCGCGCGCACGCGCGCGCCCGGGCGAAGCGCGAAGCCCAGGTCGGCGTCCGGCACGGTGAGGTTGCCGGGCTCTGCCCCGTCGAGCGCCGTGTACCGCACCGACGACGGCTCGCGCAGCACGGCGGCGGCGGCCAGCAGGTAGAGCGCGACGGAGCCTGCCACACCGAGCACCACCAGC
>VGTK01000266.1 GCA_016874715.1 Deltaproteobacteria bacterium
CCGATGACGGTTCTGCTCCTCGCTCTCCTGTTGTGGCTGCCATCGCTCGCGTCGGCCGCCACGGTGTGCGTCAACACCACTGGCACCGCCGGGTGCTTCCCGACGATCCAGCAAGGGGTCGATGCCGACGTTCCTCAGCCTGGTTGCCGCCTCGGCTCCCGCAGCCGGCTCCGTCACTGTCTCCATCCCGACAGATCGCGACGCCATCGTCGCGACGCCGCACAAGCAGAATAACGACGGCTCCTGGGGCTACGGCTGGATTCGCAAGACGACCCGATCGTTGATCGGGTTCAACATCGCGCCGCTCCAAGGGCGGATCGTCGAGAAGGCCGAGATCAAGCTCTACGTGGCAGACCACCAGTTCACGGAGGAAGGGACCATCATCGTCGCCCATCCATGGGAGCCGAGTCAGCAAGTCCCCGATTGGGAAGAGGGCAGCAACCTCTTCAACTCGTTCGCCTACTGCAAGACGGGCGAATACATGGTCGCGGCTCAAAGGTACCCAACTGAAGCCGAGAATCCTGACCCGATGTCCCGGCGGGGAGCGACCTGGAAGTGCTCGGTTGACCCAGACTACCTGACTCCGGGGGGCGACCAGGACACCAACTGCCCACCGGGGACACCGGCAAGGTGGAATCCCATCGTGCCCCCAGAGAGACAGCGTGGGATGCACGATGGCTTCAGGGCGAACATCGACGCCAGGACGATGATATCCCCCGATCCGCAGAACATCACGATCGAAAGGCCGGAGCTACAGGATATGGGCTGTAACGAGTCGATCGAGTGCATCAAGGACGAAAACCCAACTAAGCCACGGCCGTCGACGGTCGACGACTGTTGGCGAAGCGTCACGATCAACGTCACGAACGATGTCCAGGAAGCACTTGCAATCCCTGGCTACGTCAGGCCGAGCTGGCTCATCAAGCGTAGGCACGAATTCCGCCGCGGGGCGGTTCACTGGTTCAGCCGCGAGGGCGCGCACTGTAACAAGGGGCCCGGCGGAGAGACGGGCCTCTTCCGTCTCTTCGGCGATCGGGGAAAGGACAGCTCAGCGCTTCAGCCCGTGTTGGTTGTTCAGCTTGCCGGAACAACGCCGGTAGTCATCCCAACGCCTGCTGCGCACTGTAACGCGTACGATTAGTGCTCGACGAAGCCCGCCGTTCAGAGGATGGTCCCAACGGACCCTGAATGATTGATTCCCTACTGGAGGATCTCCCATGGTGCGCGTTCTTGTTGCTTCACTGTTTTTTCTGCCAACTGTCGCGTCGGCCGCAACGGTGTGTGTCAATACTACCGGCACCGGCGGGTGCTTCCCGACCATCCAGCAAGGGGTCGATGCCGCGGTCTCCGGTGACACCGTCGACGTGGCGGCGGGGACCTACTTCGAGCATGTCGTGGTCGCCAAGAACAAGCGGGTCCGGCTACAAGGCGCTGGTCCGGAGGCGACACTCATCGATGGTAACGGCGTCGGGACGGTGCTCAAGATCAAGGCGCCGAACCCCAAGATGACGGTGGCCGGGGTCGGCATCCAGAATGGCCGGCGTGGGCTGGCGTTCGGCAAGCAAGTCAAACTCAGCGTGTCCGACTGTGCGATCACCGGCAACGTCGGGGAAGGCGGCATCAGCGGCGATGGCGCTGGATCGAACGTGACCGTGGCGAGATGCACGATCAGCGGCAACTCGAGCACGCTGACTGGCGGTGGGATCCGCGTCGTGTCCTCTTCGCTCAGGGTGAAGGCGCGGGTGAAGGTGGTCTCGAGCACGGTTCGCGGGAACGCTGCGGCCATTCGTGGCGGCGGCATCTTCGTCGAGGGTAAGCTCACACTGATCGGAAGCTCGGTAGATGACAACTCAGCAGAACACAGCGGCGGAGGGATCTTTGCCAACGATCTTACCGTGGTGGCTAGCACGATCAGTCGAAACATGACGCTCGGCGGCGGCCAGGCCATCACTGGAGGCGGGGGGATTCGCGCAGGCAGTGCCACGATCCGGAACAGCACGATCAGTGGCAACGCTGCGATCGGCAGCGAAGGAGTCGGTGGCGGCCTGGCCGCCGGACACCTCCGACTCGAGCACGCGACGATTGCGAACAACACGGCCGAAGCCGAAGGCGGAGGAATCTCCGCCCGTCGCATGACCCTGAGAGCCTCCCTCATCGGCGACAATTCCGCACCGAGCGGTAGCGACTGCAGTAGCGACGAAGGTCGCGGATTCGGCGTCAACCTGATTGAAGACACCACATCCTGTGCGGTGACCGCGTCGGGACAAGGAGTCGTGCTCAGCGCCGACCCGATGCTCGGCCCGCTGCAGAACAACGGCGGCACGACCGAGACGCAGGCGCTCCTCGCCGGCAGCCCGGCGATCGGCGTGGTGACGACGACGGCCCTGTGCAAGGCGCCCGACCAGCGCGGGGAGGCACGCGCCGTGCCGTGCGACCTCGGCGCCTACGAGGCGCCGTGAGCGCTACCATCGATGCGTCTGTCATGTCTTCCCGGGCGCTACTGGAGGATCTCCGATGACGGTCCTGCTCCTCGCTCTCCTGTTATGCCTGCCAACCGTCGCGTCGGCCGCGACGGTGTGCGTCAACACCACCGGGACGGGCGGGTGCTTCCCGACGATCCAGCAAGGCGTCGACGCCGCCGTATCCGGTGACACCGTCGACGTGGCGGCAGGGAGCTATTTCGAGCATGTGGTCGTCGCCAAGAAGAAGCGCATCCGGCTGCAAGGAGCCGGGCCGGCCGCGACGACCATCGACGGCAGCGGTACCGGGACGGTGCTCAGGATCGAGAGCCCGAACCAGAAGATCACCGTGGTCGGGATCGGCATCCGGAATGGCCAGCGCGGGCTGGCCTTCGGCGAGCTGGTGAAGGTCGACATCTCCGATTGCGCGATCACCGGCAACATCGGCGAGGGCGGAATCAGCGGCGATGGTGCTGGCTCGCGGGCAACGGTGACGAGATGCACGATCACGGGCAACTCGAACACGGGATCTGGTGGCGGGATCCGCATCGTCTCTTCCGGGTCGAGCTCGTTGCCGCGGGCACGCCTGAAGGTCGTCTCGAGCACGATTCGCGGCAACTCGGCGGACGGCATGGGGGGTGGCATCTACATCGATGGCAAGCCCATGCTCGTCGACAGCACGGTCGACGACAACTCTGCGCTTTACAGCGGCGGAGGGATCTCTGCCTCCGGGAACATGACCGTCGTCGGCAGCACGATCAGTCGGAATAGAACCCTCGGCGGCGACGCGGCGGTCAGCGGAGGGGGCGGAATCGAAGCGGGGGACCACGTCGTCACCGTCCGCAACAGCACGATCAGTGGTAACTCCACGATCAGCGGCGTGAACCCTTCGAGCACCAAGGGCCTCGGTGGCGGGTTGCTCGCCCAGGGGCGAGTGCAGCTCGAGCACGTGACGGTGGCGAACAACACGTCGGACAACCAAGGCGGAGGGATCCTCACCGGGCCCCTCAGGCTCAAGGCCTCGTTGATTGCCGACAACTCTGCACCGAGCGGTCAGGACTGCGTGACCACCGACCCGACCGGCACCGTCACGGCGTTGGGCGCGAATCTGATCGAAGACGCCACGCTGTGTTCCGCGAACAGTGGCGTCGTGATCAGCGCCGACCCGATGCTCGGCCCGCTGCAGAACAACGGCGGCACGACCGAGACGCAGGCGCTCCTCGCCGGCAGCCCGGCGCTGGGCGTGGTGACGACGGCGGCCCTGTGCAAGGCGCCAGACCAGCGCGGGGAGCCGCGCGCCGTGCCGTGCGACCTCGGCGCCTGCGAGGCGCCCTGAGGCCCGGGTCCTCCCCGGTGTCTTTCATGCTGACCGGAGCGTTCCCGGAGGACTCCCGATGACCCACTTTCTCCTCGCTCTGCTGGGCGACCCGCGGGGGCCTTCGGAAGAGTCGGCGGGCCCCGGCTCGCTGATTTGTCGGCCTCGGCGACCACCGAGCGTGCGGCGGGAACCCGCGACGCGACATTCGACCTGCGCGTTGCTGGCGCTGACGGTGGCCCTGGGCACGGCGCCGGCTGCCCATGCAGCAGCGTTCAATGTCGCCGCCGGCGATGTCGAGGGCCTCGCGGCTGCAATGGATGCGGCCAACGCGAACGGCGAGCCCGACACGATCAACCTTCCTGCCGGCACCTACACCATCACAGCTCGCTACGGCCCGCAGGCAGGCTTGCCTGACGTCGACAGCGAGATCGCGCTGATCGGCGCGGGCGCGGCCAGCACCGAGATCACGCGAGCCACGACGGCGCCCTTTTTCCGCTTGCTGAACGTCACCGAGAACGGACGGCTCCGCCTCGAGGGGCTGACGCTGTCGCGCGGTGACAGCAGCAGCACCCCGGGTGGCGCGCTGCGGTCCGACGGAGCGGTGACCGTCAAGGACTGCGCCTTCAGGGGGAACTCCAGCTTCCTCCAGCCCGGCGGCGCGATCTTCAGCATCGCCGCGCCCGGCAGCAGCGGGCTCACCATCGAGAGCTCGCAGCTCACCGGCAACAGCGGCGGGGGCGCCAGCGCGATCTTGGCCGTCGGCGACCTCACGCTGCGTGGCGTGCAGGTCACCGGCAACAGCGATGGCTACGCGGGGGCCGTGCGCTGGCTTGGACCGACCCGCGCCGTCATCATCGACACGCTGATCCAGGACAACTCGGGCGGTGGGCTCGAGCTGGGTGACCTCTTCGGGACGACCGGCATCGCCGAGGTGGTGCGCACCACCGTCGACGGGAATACCAACGGGGCGGGTATGGACCTGGCGGGCAACGACGTGCAGGTCTTCGTCACCGACTCGACCATCTCCAACAACGTGCCGACCGGCATCAGAGTCAGCACCAAGGTCACCTTGCGCCGCGTCACGGTGAGCGGCAACGGCTCCGCAGGCGGCACGTTCGGCTTCGGAGGCGGCATCGACGTCAGCCCCATCTTCGGCGGCGCCGACCTCACCATCGACTCGACCACGATCAGCGGCAACTCTGCCCCAGCGTCGGGCGGTGGGATCTACGTGCGTGGCCCGCTGCCGCACGGCCAGCGCGTCCGCATCAGCCGCTCGACGATCACCGGCAACACCGCCGGCAGCAACGGCACCGGTAGCGGCGGGGGGATCGCGGCGCCGGCGGACAACGTCGACCTGATAGACACCATCGTCGCGGGCAACGTGGATCAAAGCGGTGCAGCCCCCGACTGTACCGGCGCGCTGCTGTCGCAGGGGCACAACCTGATCGGCAGCACCGCCGGGTGCGCGATCACTACCGCAGCGGGCGACATCACCGGGGTAGCTCCCTTGCTGGGACCGCTTGCCGACAACGGCGGTCCGACGGCGACACATCTGCCGCTCGCCGGCAGTCCGGCCCTGGACGCCGCCGACCCAGCGTCCTGCGGCGTACCCGACCAGCGCTTCCGCGCCCGGACGGCCGCATGCGACATCGGCGCCGTCGAAGCCGCTGCCGCGAGCACCGCGGTGTTCTCGTCCGATGCCTTCCTGTGCCAGAGGGGCCGCACGTCGAAGGGATCGCCGGCGCTGGCCGCGCTCGGTGGAGTGCTGCTCGCCGACGACGTCGAGAGCAAGGAGTTCGATGTGAAGAAGACCTCGGCGGTGTGCACGCCGTCCGGTCGCGACGGCCTCGGCGCAGCGGACGAGGCGACGTACCTGCACGGGCGTGCGATCAAGGAGACCGTCGGGCAGCCGCGCCACGTCAAGCAGCGTGGCGTCGTGCTGGTGAACGAGCTCGGCCGCTTCGTCGTCGACACGGTTCGCCCCGACAGCCTGCTGGTGCCGGGATCGGTCGGCCGCGACGCCTTCCTGCCCGCTCCCGACCCGTTGGCGCACGATCTCGACCGGTTCAAGTGCTACCTGTCGAAGACCAGCGCCAGCGCGCCGCCGTTGCCACGCCGCGTCGCGGCGCTGCGCACGGCGCTGTCGAACGAGCTCAGCGACGCTCGCACGTATGCGCTGAACAAGGTGACCAGGCTGTGCAACGCCGTCGACGAGCAGAGCCAGGGGCGGAAGCACCCCAACTCCTGGCTCGTCTGCCTCCAGGCGAAGCTGGTCAAGCCATCGATTCGCGGCGAGGTCGACCCGACCATCCGCAACCTGCACGTGGCCGACGAGTGGGGCAACGAGCGGGACGATGCGAAGCGCGCCTACGAGATCTGCGTACCGTCGCTGCGCCTGCCGTGAAGGCCGTCCGGGATGAGAACGTCGGAGAAGCGTCCATCGATGCAACGCGCCCGACCAGCGTGGTGTCACTTGCCGCGCACCGTGCGATCTTGGCTCCTACGATGTCCCCTGAGCAGACCACCCCAGAGCCTGTCGCCGCCCCCTCTACCTTCTACTCGCTGGAGGATCCCGATGATCCGCTTCCTCGCTGTCCTGCCTCCCCACCATCGCATCGGCCGCCGCCGTGTGCGCAAGGGGCCGAACCGCAAAATGACGGTGGCCGGGATCGGCATCCAGAACGGGCAACGTGGGTTGGCGTTCGGACAGCACGTCAAGCTTAATGTGTATGATTCTGCCATCACCGGCAACGCCGGGGAAGGCGGCATAAGCGGCGATGGCACTGGATCGAACGTTACTGTGGCGAGATGCACGATCAGCGCCAACTCGAACACGCTAACTGGCGGTGGTATCCGCGTCGTCCCCTCTTCATTCAGGGTGAAGGCGCGGGTGAAGGTGGTCTCGAGCACGGTTCGCGGGAACGCTGCGGCCATTCGTGGCGGCGGCATCTTCGTCGAGGGTAAGCTCACACTGATCGGAAGCTTGGTCGACGACAACTCGGCTGAAGGCGCTGGGGGGATCTTTGCCAACGATCTCATCGTTGCGGACAGCACCATCAGTCGAAACACGAGCCACAGCGGCCGTGGTGGCGGAGTCTCCGCGAGCAACGCTACTGTCCGAAACACCACGATCAGTGGCAATGCCGCGATCGGTAGCGA